>NZ_JAJFBP010000014.1 GCF_020697055.1 Panacagrimonas sp.
ACCGAGCCGATGATGTGATCGGGGTACTGGCCTTCGATCACCTGCTTGATCGCGATCTCGTTGCGGTTGTCCGGAAACGATCCGGCCAGCGCGACGCAGATCCGGCGTACGCCTGCCTCGAGCAGCGATTTGACGCCGAGCAGGATGTCCTTGGGCTCGGGCGTCGACGGCAGGCCGATCACCGCATCGGCCGAGACCAGTTCATCGATGATCGCCGAGCGGCCCTTGCCGTAAAGATCTTCCTCGTGGCCCTTGCTGACGAGCAGCCCGACTTTCGCGCCGCGACGCTCGGCGAGCACGTTGGTCGTGATCGTGGACGACCAGCGGATGAAGGAAACCTTGGGCAGGAACGCCTCGATCGACTCGACGCCGTAGAGCCGCGCTGCTTCCTTCAGGCAGTCCTGGAACGACACCGTGAAATCGTGCGGTGTCGTGTCGACCTTGATGCAGTGCCGCGTCGCGCCGTCGGTGACCAGGGCATCGGTCATCGTGCCGCCGGTATCGATGTCGATCGTCAGCATCGCTGCGTTCTCCTTCCAATCCTTCGCCTGCTCGCGCGTCACGCGGCGGGTCGTTTATGTGGCACAGGCTAGTCGGGTCTCCCGCGAGCCGGCAGGCGAAACGTTTCCCTACACGCTAGGTAGATTCCCTTAGGACCAAAAAAACCCCGCCGAAGCGGGGCCCTGAAGCGGATGCGTCAATTGATATTTACGAACCGTCACCGGCGCCGATCGGGATCAGCACGGCGTCCGAAGCTTCGTACAACTTCAACGAGTGGACGAGTTCCGACGTCGCGTCCTTGCGCAGGCCCGGCAGATCCGGTCGCTTGTCGTTTGTCGGAATGAGGTTGCCCGTCGCGCGTCGCAGGTTGTTGGCGAAGTCGAAACCCTGCTGGCCGATGGCGTTGTTGTGCAGCGGGCTGCTCTGGCTGAACAGGTTCAGTGTGCCGGCGCCGTCCCGCGTCAGCTCACCGAGGTTCAAGACCGGAAGCGGAGGAGCCGCATAGGCTGCGCTCGTGCACAGAAGCGCCGCTGCGGCGAAAGGTTTGATCACGTGATTCTTTAGGTTCATCGGAAATCTCCTGAAGTGACGTCGAGGCCATTTGTGTGAATGAAAGACGCGGTCCCAACCGCGGGTCGCGACCCCCGTCGTGGCGCAGATGACGTGCCCGGCCTTAAGAAGAATTCGTGCTGTAACCCAGCTGTGCATGACGCAAGACTCATGCAACGCGCCTGCTTGGTCTGCCTCTCCAAGCGGCAATCCGCGCGCGAACCTGTGCGGGGGATGAACGCCGAGACGTCCGGCGTTTGCAGGACGCAACCGCAGTACATGGCAAAAAAAAACGCGCCGACGACGAATCGCCGGCGCGCCGAGTAGGACCTCAGGAAGTCAGAACTGGAAACCGGCGCGGATACCGAGTTCGTCGGCGTATTCGAGCGTCTGCATGATGTTCTCGTTGTCGTCGCCGTGCAGGTTGCCGTTGATGAAGTTGTAGAACAACTCGACGTTGAACGACGTGCTCGGCGCCCAGCGCAGCGCCGGCTGCACGAGGATGCCGCCACGCGTGTCGTAGAGGATCGCGCCGTCGAAACGCCACGTCAGCGACGGAGACGGCTGCTGCATCGCGAACACCAGTCCGTTCCAACCGCCATCCACACCTTTGGCGATCTTGTTGGCGGTGCCGCCCATGCCCTTGAGGTTGCGGCCGAACAGGTCGGACTCCGTGCGGTGCATCCACTGGAACACCAGATACGTGGCAGGGAAATCCTGGCTGAAGCGCTGGTACTTCTCCATCACCAGCGCGCCGATCCACTCGTCGTCTTCGATGTATTCGCGCGACAGCGTGGTGTTGGTGAAGTTGCGGTCCGGCGTGAACATCACCTCGACGTTGATGATCAGCTGGTCGAGCAGCGATCCCGGCGCGGCACTCACGACGTATCCGACACCACCGCCGACGTTGGTCTCACGCTTGTACTCGCGCGCGATGTGTCCGCGCATGCCGCCGGAAAACTGGAAGAAGAGATCCAGTTCGGCCGCCGCGAGGTCCTTGTTGTCGACCGCCAATGCACCCAGCAATCCGGCTGCGGGAAACTCGGTGATGCTGGCGTTCAAGCCCTCGAGGCCGTCGAGTCGGGCGTTGCCCGCGTAGGTGAACCACTCGACAGCGGATTGGACCCCTGACGGATCGGCTTCGAACGCCGTCTCCGCCATCAACGCCGCGGACCCGGGGGCCGCGGGAAGGTCACGAGCGACCTTGGACTTGGTCCACTTGTACACGCCATCGGGGTTGTAACGACGCAGGACCGCGAACTGCGCGCTCCAGGCTCCGAAGTTGCCGCGAAGGCGCAGGCCGCCGTTGAACTTGTCGTTGTACTCGTTGTTCCACTGGTCGCGGACCGTGAACTGTGACGCGATGGCGTTGTACGGCGTGTTCGGGTTCGGATACAGCGTCGGCAGGAAGCGCTGCACGAAGGCATCGACCTCCCAGTTCTGGGTCGCCTGCCAGGTCGTGCGCAGGCCGAGCGAGCCGATGCGTTCGTCGGCGAACTCTTCCGGCGCGTAATCCAGGACCAGGTGACGGCGCAGGTCCAGCCCGTTGGGCAGATCGAGGACGCGGAAGAACAGTGCTTGGCCCCACGCTATCTGCTGCTGTCCGAAGCGGATCAGCACCGGGCCCGACGTGTAATCGACGTACAGCGCCGGCATGTCGATCATGAACTTGCGGCCCGCAATCTCCAGCGGATTGGTACTGCCGCCATGAAGGAAGTCACGATTCTCGAAATACTCGGGTTCCTGGTAGTCGTTACCGACGGCCTGGCTGCCGATCGAATCGGGGTCGTACTCGTCGTACGGCGCGAAGTCGTAGATGCCGCGCACGCGGGCAAAAATGCGCAGGTGCTCGGTGACGGCGCCATCGATGTCGAACTGGCTTCGCAGCTGCATCAGGTTGAACGCGTTGTCGCCTTCTTCGCCGTTGCGAACGACGATGTCCGCCGAGCCGACGTTCGGAGGACCCTCCGCCGCGTCGCCTCCGTAGGGAATGCTGTTGCGTGCGATCGGCTTTCCGTTGAACGGGTTGCCGCGCTGGTTGACGATGTTTTCCTGGCCGGTCATGTGGATCGCGGTCTCGAGCCGCATCAGCCCGCTGAATGACCATTTGATGCCGCTGTCATCGGCCTCGATGATCGGCGGGGGCGGCGGTTCCTCCTGCGCCGACACCACGGGCGACACCATCGCCGCCGCCGTCCCCAGAACCAGCGCACACCACGCGCAGGGCCAACCCGCGTTGCCGCGAAGCCGAATCGCCATGAACTCCTCCTCGGTAGGGACGGCGAACGGCCGGCTTTCGGTCGACCGCGCTCGCGCACCGTCCTGTCATTACGTCTTTCTTGCCATGACCCCCATGCGCTTCCGGCTCGTGCATGGCCGGATCTTGTTCTGTGCTGACTTCGGCTCTGCCTGCGGCAGGACCGGATTATTGTCGGCGCATACTGTAGGACAATTGCCTGGGGCGCAATATGTCCGAGCAAGATTTTCTCCGGGAGGACCGGAGAGACGTACTACCGGATGAGATCAGATCGCCCGTGCCTTGCCCTTCCAGAAGGACTCGCGGATGTCCTTCTTGCGGACCTTGCCGACCGGACTGCGCGGCAGCTGATCCCAGAACTCGGCGCTCTTGGGGCATTTGACGCTGCCGAGTTTGTCCTTGCAGAGCTTGAGGATCTCCGCTTCGGTGGCCTTGGCTCCCGGCTTGAGTTCGATGACCGCTTTGACCGCCTCGCCCCATTTGTCGTCGGGTACGCCGATCACGGCGCAATCCTGCACCGAGGGGTGCGACCAGATGACCTGCTCGATCTCGCTCGGGTACACGTTGAAGCCGCCCGAGATGATCATGTCCTTCTTGCGATCTACGATGTAGAGAAAGCCATCGTCGTCGAGATATCCGATATCGCCGGTGTGATGCCAGCCGAAGGTGGAAGCCTCCTTCGTCGCATCCGGATTCTTGTAGTACGACAGCATCACGAGATTGCCGCGGATGACGATCTCGCCGCGCTCGTTGGGCGCGAGCAGCTTGCCGTCGTCATCCATGATGCCCACGCGCGTGAACAATGTCGGCCGGCCGCAGCTCGCTAGACGATGTTCCTTTTCCTTGTCGCCGATGACCTGGTGGTCCCTCTGCGACAGCACGGTGCACACCATCGGCGCCTCGGCCTGGCCAAAGGTCTGCGCCATCACCGGACCGAAGACGTCCAGGCACTGCTTGAGCTTTTCCACCGACATCGGTGCCGCGGCGTAGATGAAGGCCTCCAGCGAGGAATAGTCGTGCTTGCGGATGTCGGGGTGCGCCAACAGCACGTAGATCGCCGTGGGTGGCAGGAACAGGTGCGTGACCTTTTCCTCTTCGATGGCGTGCATCACGTGTTCCGCATCGAAGTGCGGAAGGATCACGTGCGTGGCACCCACCGCCATCAGCATCATTGCCACCCCACCCGCGGCGTGCGTCATGGGCGCGATCACCAGGTGCACCGGAGGTTTTCCGACCGGCAGCGCGCCGTAGAAGTTGGCGATCATCGTCTCCCAGGTCATGTGCGACCACAGCACGCCCTTGGGACGCCCGGTGGTCCCGCCCGAGCTGAATATCGAGGCCACCGAATCGCGCGTCGCCGGCACGTCCGGATCGGTCTCGGGAGACTTTGCGATCCAGTCCTCCAAGTACACGCTGTCGCCGGCGCCCGCGCGATCGATGCAGACGTAGCGGCGGATTTTCGGGCATTCCCTGCGGAACAACGCAACGTTCGCCTCGAACTCCGAGTGGTAGAACAGAACCTCCACGTCGCAGTTGTCGAGAATGTAGGCGTTCTCGGATGCGACGTTGCGTGCATTGACCGGTACCCACGCACCGCCGCCTCGCAGCGCTCCGAGCAGGCACTCGAAGGCCACCGCGCAGTTCGGGCTGTAGACCGCGACCTTGCTCTCGGGCTTCAGACCGTCGGCGATCAACGCGTTGCCGACGCGATAGGTGCGTTTCTGCACCTCGCGGTACGTGTGCGTGACGTCCGCATCCTTCAGACACGCGCGCTCGGGATTCAAGCACACGCCACGGTCGAAGAAATCAATGATTCGCATGCCCTTCTCCGGGGGAATTTCGTAATGGACCGATATTGAGGACGGGGCAGCGCGCACACCCCACCTGATCGGACGGTATGCGGCATGATCGGCACGTACCGCGGCGACGCATACTTGGGGCGGACACTAGTTTTCAGGTGCTTGGGAGGTCGATCCCGGCGCTATCATCCGGCTCCCTTCGTCTCCCGCTGCCATGGGACTCCCAGGATCCCCGCCTTCGACCGAGAACTCGGCGCAGACCGATCGCCTGATCTACGAGCAGGTGTTCGACAACGCACTGGTCGGTATCTGCTTCATGCAGCACCGCCGGTTTCTGCGGGTGAATGCGCGCATGGAGGAGATGCTCGGTTACCAGTCCGGCGAGATGCTGGGCCAATCCGTCCGCACGGTGTACGCGCGCCAGGAGGATTTCGACGAGGTCGGCCGCGTGATCGAGTCGTTCCCCACCACCAATCGCTACGTCCATGAGCGGCCGCTGGTGGCCAAGGACGGATCGTTGCTCTGGTGCCTGATCTCGGGACGCATGATCGATCCGCGCGATCCCGACTCGAGTTCGGTGTGGGTGGTGCAGGACATGACGGCCAAGAAGCAGGCCGAAGACCAGCTCGCGCGCGCCCACCAGCGTCTCGAACAGATCGTCCAGAGCCGTACGCTCAACCTTCAGAAGACCAACGCGACGCTCAAGCTCGAAGTCGAGCGCCGCCGCGAATCCGAGCGCGCGATGATCGAAAGCCGCGAGAAATATCGCGTGCTGATCCGCAACGTGCCGCTGGGCATCGTGGTTACCGATGCCGCGGGCGAGATCGTCGAGATCAATCCGGCGATGCAGGGTTTCTTCGCGACCAGCGACCTTGCGACCTTCACGTCGATGGCGCGCAACGCTGCCTGCAGCGTGCTCGGCGACGGCACCCCGCTCAGCCTGCTCGAACTCATTGCCGCCTGCTCGCCCTCGGTCACGCGTCGCGTCGAGCATCTGACGGCCAGGTGGGAGGCTGCTGACGGCGCGCCGCGCTGGTTCGACGTCGCCGGCGTGCGCGTTCCCGTTCGCGATCTGGGATGCGCCATCGTGTTCCTGGATCGGACCGAGCAGCGAAACGCCCGCGCTCGCGAACATGCCCAGCAGCAACAGCTCGCGCACGCCAGCCGGTTGTCGCTGATGGGCCAGTTCGCGTCGGCCCTGGCACACGAACTGGGCCAGCCGCTCAACGCCTGCCTCAGCTACGCCGCGGGAATCGAGCACCGGCTCGGTCCCGAACTTCGCAAGCGTCCCGATGCGCAGGAGGCGCTGTCGCGCATCCAGCTCCATCTGCACCAGGCCGGCGACGTCGTGAAGAACGTACGCGCGTTCGTCGCCAAGCACCGCCCCGAGGACGAGGAGATCGATCTGGCCACGCTGGTGCACGGCACGATCGACCTGCTGCAGCTGCAGCTGCGCGAAGCCGCGGCGAGCGTGAAGCTGCGAATCGGCGACGACCTGCCGAGGCTGCGCGGCACGCGGGTGGAGCTGCAGCAGGTGCTGGTGAACCTGATCGTCAACGCGATCGAGGCGATGCGCGGAGCCGGCGTGGCGCATCCGCACATCGAGGTTGCGGTGGCGCGCGCGGGACGTTCGAGCGTGCGCCTGAGCGTCGCCGACAACGGTCCAGGTGTGCCCGCTGACATGCAGGAGACGATCTTCCAGCCCTACACCACCAGCAAACCGGGCGGCCTGGGAATGGGGCTGATGATGTGTCGGACGATCATCGAGTCGCATGGCGGAACGCTGCAGATCGAACCACGTCGCAAGCGCGGCGCGGCGTTCCGTTGCGTGCTGCCGGTGGATAAGGACGACAAGCCGTGACGCAGGAGGTGCGCATCTACCTGGTCGACGACGAGCCCGACGTCACGCGCGGGCTGTCATGGCTGCTGGAGTCGGTGGACCTGCAGGCCGAAGCGCATCATCGCGCCGATCCTTTTCTCTCGAGCCTGGCCGAGCATCCGGGACCGGCGTGCGCGGTGCTCGATCTGCGGATGCCGGGCCTTTCCGGAATCGAGGTGATGGAGCGGCTCGTCGCGCGTCGCCCGGACATCCCGATCATCTTCCTGTCGGCGCACGGCGACGTGCCCAGCGCGGTACGCGCGATGAAGCTGGGGGCCTTCGACTTCCTGCAGAAACCCTTCAACCCGCAGCAGTTCCTCGAATGCATCAACCGCGCGCGACAAAGCGCGGTGGAGCGCCACGCGGAGTGGCTCAAGCGTCGCGACTACGACGAGAGCATCGCGCGGCTTTCGGGTCGCGAACGCGAAGTGCTCGAGCTGATGCTCGATGGCGGCAGCAGCAAGGAGATCGGCCGCCGGCTGGACATCAGCCCCAAGACCGTCGACGTGCACCGCGCCAACATCCTGCGAAAGCTCGAAGTGGCCAATGCGCGCGAACTCACCAGCCGTTTCCGCGTCGCATTGAAGAAGGACTGAGCCGGGGATTACAAGGCGTGCCGGTGGCACGCCTTGCGCGGCGAAGGCTCGGGGCTGGGGCCCCGAGCACGCGCCGCCCTGCTCAACCGGGTAGGGGCAAGGCAGCGCATCGGTTGGGCATGATTCGACGACGACGATCAACGAGGAGAAAACAGATGGATCTCAGGAGCACGCTCGACCGGCTGTTGAACGATGCCTGCGCGGGCAACCGGATTCCGGGCGTGGTGGCGACGGTCGCCGACGACAAGGGCATCGTCTACGAAGGCGCCGCCGGTCTTCGCTCCTGCGACAAGCCCGAAAAGATGACCGTGGACACCGTCGCCTGGTACGCCTCGATGACCAAGGCCGTGACCGGTGCCGCGGCGATGCAGCTCGTCGAACGCGGCAAGCTGTCGCTCGATGCACCTGCCGGCAAGGTCGTTCCTTTCCTGGGCAAGGTGCAGGTGATGGAGGGGTTCGATGCGGCCGGAAAGCCGCGTCTGCGTGCACCCAAGGGCACGGTCACGCTGCGCAACCTGCTCACGCACAGCGCCGGTTTCAGCTACGAGATCTGGAACCCCGAAGCCGGCCGCGAGCTCGAGAGCCGGGGTGCGGGCAACGTGCTTAGCGGCACGCAAGCCACGCTCGATCGCCCGCTGCTCGCCGACCCGGATACCAAGTGGGACTACGCACCCGGCATCGACTGGGCCGGCCGCATGGTCGAGGAAGTCAGCGGCCAGCGCCTGGGCGACTACATGCGCGCCAACCTGTTCGAGCCGCTCGGCATGAATTCGGTGACGTTTCGACTCGGACCGAAGCACCGCGAGCGACTCGCCGGTCTGCACGCGCGCACGCCCGAAGGAACGATCGTTCCCTACCCGATGGAGGTCGGCCAGGACTCGCCGCTCGACATGGGCGGACACGCGCTCTACGGCACCCTGCCCGACTACCTGCGCTTCACCCGGATGATCCTGGGCGGCGGCACGCTCGAGGGATCGCGCGTGCTGGAACCCAAGACCATTGCGGCGATGTCGCAGAACCAGATGGGCGATCTGTTCGTGACGCCGATGCCGGCGGCCCCACCGTTCTCCAACGCGGTCGACTGGTGGCCCGGCGTTCCGTGCAAATGGGGCCTGAGCTTCCTCATCAATACCCAGCCCACGCCACAGGGTCGCTCGGCCGGCAGCCTGTCCTGGGCAGGGTTGGCGAACAGCTACTACTGGATAGACCCCGTCAAAAAAGTAACCGGGGCGGTATCAACTCAGATCCTGCCGTTCTATGACGGACCAGTAGTTCAGCTCTTCAACGACCTCGAAACGGCGGTCTATCAGTCGCTTTCCTAGCAAATCGCACAAAAAAAGAGGCCGCCTTGCGGCGGCCTTGAGTGCGGTCCCGCATGAGGCGGGACTGGAGGAGACTGTCCTAGTTCCTGATTTCGCTCGCGAATCGCGGTGGCGGACCTAAAAACTTAGTTATCGAAGTTCCCTTTCGGGGATTCCCTGGCACCTGTCCTTTCGACCCATGCCGCACTTCGATGACGAGTACTCTACGGATCGTGTTGCAGTGCATCAATTGATTTGTTTTAGCGGACCCGATTAGAAATTCTAAGCTGTCGCATGCGCCTCCCTCCTTTGAATGCCCTTCGCGCCTTCGAGGCGGCGGCCCGGCACCTGAGCCTGAGGAAGGCCGCGGCCGAGCTGCACGTCACGCCGGCGGCGATCAGCCACCAGATCAAGACGCTCGAGCGCGCCTTGGGCATGCCCGTGTTCAAGCGCCTGCCGCAACGCGTCGAGCTGACGCCGGCGGGCGAAGCGCTATTGCCGCGCCTGACCGCCGCACTCGAGAACGTCGCCGAAGCGGTGGCCAGCGTGCAGCGTTTGCATCGCGCCGGACGCGTGACCGTCGCCGCGCCGCCGGCGCTGGCGGCCAAGTGGCTGGCGCCGCGACTGCACCGCTTCACCGCGCTGTTTCCGGACATCGATCTCAACATCACCGCCGACGGATCGCTGATCGACAGCGTGCGCGAGGACAGCGGCGAAGCCGGCAACCTGCTCGAGGATGCGGACCTCGCGATCCGCTCGGGTCACGGCGATTACGAAGGCTATGTCGCGCATCGCCTGTTTTCCGCATACGCGATCCCGATGTGCAGCCCGCGCCTGCTGGGCGGGCCGCATCCGTTACGCGAGCCGTCGGATCTTCGCCACCACACGCTGCTCCACCACGAAACCGGCCTGGATCAGACCGACGCCGATCGCCCGAACTGGAGCGCCTGGCTGAAGGCCGCCGGCGTGAGGGGAGTGAACGAACGCCGCGGGCCGACGTTCAATCAGGTGGCGATGGCGATGGAGGCCGCGGCGGACGGGCTGGGCGTGGTGCTGGGCATCCCGGTGGTCGCGGCCGCGGACCTCGAGTCGGGTCGATTGGTGATGCCGTTCGCGCTCAGCCTGCCGATCGAAGCCTCGTACTATCTCGTGCACACCGAAAAATCGGCGCGCGAGCCCAGCGTCGCCGCCTTGCGCGATTGGCTTCGGGCCGAGGCGGCCAGCGAGCGGTGGGCGGAACCGCCGCCCGTTTCGATTCCGGCGGGTCTGACCGACTGAATGCCGACCTGTCTCAAGGCGCGTTGAAGTCGACCGATTCGAAGCGCGCGGCAGTGGTGAAACCGCCATCGATCGCGATGTCCTGCCCCGTGATGAAGGACGAATCGTCGCTGGCGAAGAACAGCACCAGCTTGGCCACTTCCTCGGTGCGGCCGAAACGCTGCAGCGGCGCCATCTGCCGATACCGGCGCGCGAACAGCGGCTCCTCCGCACCCGGACTGCGCCAGCGCGGCGTCTCGATGATGCCGGGGCAGATCGCGTTCGAACGCACGCCATCTGGACCGAAGCGCTTGGCGAGCTTTCGGCTCAGACCGAGCACGCCGGCCTTGGCGGCGCTGTACGCCTCGCTCGCGAACTCGATCCCCCAGCGCGCACCGGCGATCGACGCATTGCTGACGATGGCCCCATGGCCTGAGCGCGCAAGGATCGGCGCCGCTTCCATCGCTGCGGCCCAATACGCGCCGAGTCCGCTCTCCAGCATCAGATTCCAGCGCTGATCCTCGCTGTAGTCCGAGCTCGGGTTGGTCATGGCGTTGTTGAACAGGATGCCGAGGCCACCGAGCGCAGCTTCGGCGTCATGCACCATCTTGCGCACCGCAGCGCGATCGGTGACGTCGACGTGGCGATACTGCGCCTTGCCCCCGGCCGCGACGATCTCGCGCACCACGCGCTCGCCGCCCGCATCGTCGATGTCCGCGATCATCACGTTGGCACCTTCGGCGGCGAACAGCCGCGCCGTCGCCTCGCCGATGCCCGATGCGCCACCCGACACGAGTGCCTTGCGGCCTTCCAGCTTGCGCTGCGTCATTTCGCTTACGACTCCTTGAACTTCGGCTTGGTGGGATCGAACAGCCCGCGCAGGCGATGGTCGGCCTTCTCGTCGTTCGGTCGCGGCAGTTTCAGGTTCTTCTGCAGGAAGATCTCGGCTTCCTCGCGGTCCTTGCGCAGATCCGGGTAGTACTTGTCGAAGATGCGCTTCATGTAGGCGACGAGATTCGGCTTGCTTCGGACGTATCGACCGATCGGGCTCGGGAACGGCGTGTAGGCCACGTGAACGAGTCCCGCGTAGATGTTCGCGTCGATCGAGCACGGACGATCGCCGTACATGTAGGGCTTGTCGCCGAGCAGGTCCGACATCGCATCGGTCAGGTGC
Organism: Panacagrimonas sp.; assembly: GCF_020697055.1. Taxonomy (GTDB): domain Bacteria; phylum Pseudomonadota; class Gammaproteobacteria; order Nevskiales; family Nevskiaceae; genus Panacagrimonas. Next base: position 11,314 of record NZ_JAJFBP010000014.1, read on the forward strand.
TCCGCGGTGACCTCGACTTCGCGCTCGGTATTGCGGCCCGCCCCGTGCCACCAGAACTGGGTGAGCAGGTGGTCGCGGAACGCCTCGACCGGCGCGCGACGCTCTTCCTCGGGCAGCCACGCCAGGAACTTCACCCACAGCGGGTCATAGATCGCGAAATCCTCGTCGCGGCGATAGCGCGTCTGCACCACGATCCAATACCAGGATTCGCCGATCGCGCGGTGCATCAGCGTGACGGCGCCGCGCTGCTCCTTGGTCAGCCAGTTGTCGAGAGGATCGTTGTACTTCTTCTCCAGGTAGTACTGGATCAGCTGCGTGTCGTCGACGCTGGTACCGTCGGAGTCGATGATCCACGGCAGCTTGCCCTTGGGCGTCTTGGTGAGATCGCCCTTCTCGAGGATCACGGCCTTGAATGGAAGGCCGGACATGCGCAGCCAGGCGTCCGTGTACGAGACGAAGGGGCTCATGTCGGAACAGCCCCAGGCCGGCAGGTATCCGTACAGTGTGATCATCGGTTGCTCTCCTCTGTCGTTCGCGGCACTGACGGCCGCTGGTTCAAATCGAATTCACCAGGGCAGTGCCTGGCCATTGGCGTGACGAAAGGTGCCGGTGTTCTCGAGCGTCAGCTCGTCGAGACGGGCGATCAGGCCCTTGGCGGCAGCAGGCGGATCGACGAGCACGCCGACCGTGGCCTGATCCGTGAGTCCCGCCGTCATCTGTGTGCGCACGCTGCCGGGATGCAGGCAGATCACGGCGATCCCGCGCGGCTTGAGTTCGTGCGCGAGGTTGATGCCGGCCATGTTGCCCGCGGCCTTCGACAGCCGATATCCGTAGAGCCCGCCGCTGCCGTTCTCGCTCAACGAGCCGACCCGGCTGGTGACGATGCCGATCTTGCCGCCCGATCCCATGCGCGGCAGCAGCGCTTCGACCACGCGCAGCGGGCCGAGCGCGTTGACGGCATATTCCTTCTGGAACACGTCGTAATCGAATTCGCCGAGCTTGCGCTCGACCACCAGCCCCGCGTTGTTCACGATCACGTCGATGCGCCGATCACCGACCTTGCGCACCAGCGCTCGCATCGACTCCGCAGACGTCACATCGACACCGGTGAGGATTTCGACGCCGCGCTTGCCGCGCAGTTCCGGCGCGTCGACCAGGCAGGCCGCCAACGCCGTGTCGCCGCGCATGCCGATCTGCTCGCAGATCGAGGCGCCGATGCCGCGGTCCGCGCCGGTGACGAGCCAGGTCGCCACGTCAGGCCGCCTTGGCCTTGGGCGTGCCCAAGGCGTGCAGCGCGGGCACGACCTCGCGCCCGAACAACGTCATGCTGCGCTCTGCATCCTCGTACGGCATGCCGGCGAAGCTGAAGACGCCGGTGAACGCCTCGCTGTCGATGTGCTTGCAGATGTTCACGACCTTCTCGTAGCACTGCTCGGGCGTCCCGAAGACGTGCAGGTCGGCGAACATGTTCGACATCGCATCCACGCCGCCGCTGGCGCTGGTCGCCGCCTGCATGTCCTTGTAGGACTCGTAACCCTTGGTCTTGCCCAGGTGATCGCCGACGAGTTCGTAATGCTCGACCACCGACTTCCAGTAGCCGGCGAGATAGCGGCGACCCTTTTCCTCGGCACGGGCGGCGTTGTCGTCGCAGTAGACCCAGGCCGTGGCCCAGGGCTTGGGCGCCTCCGCGTTCTGGTACTGACGAAACGCCTTTCGATAGGTCTCGATCTCGGCGGCGTGCACGTCCCAGGGCTTGAGCGGGATCACCAGCAGACCCACACCCAGCCGCGCCATGATCGGCTGTGATTCGGGTGACATCGCGGCGGCGTAGGTGCGACCGCGGAAGCTCTTCATCGGCCGCGGGCGGATGTCGCGCCGGGCCTGCTTCACGAACTGGCCATCGTACTCGCACCAGCCGCGCTCGAGGCCCTCGAGCACCATCTCGGTCTCTTCGATGAAGCGCGCCCGGCTCTCGTTCTGATCGACGCCGAAGCCCTCGAATTCCACCCGACCCAGGCCGCGACCGACCCCCAGGATCGTGCGGCCGTTGCTCTGGTGCTCGAGCATCGACACCTTCTCGGCCACACGCATGGGATCGTTCCAGGGCAGCACCACCACCATCGAACCGAGCTGCACCTTCTTGGTCCGGCCGGCGAAATACGCCAGGTGCTGGAACACGTCCGGACACATCGTGTAGTCCGTGAAGTGATGCTCGACGCCCCACAGCGAGTCGAACCCGAGCGGCTCGATCAGATCCCCGAGGCGAAGTTCGTTGCGATAGACCTCCGCGTCGTCCTTGCGGCCGACGGCCTGGAAAATGGGGCAGGCTCCGACGTGCATGCGCGACCTCGTTCGACGATCGGTCCGTATTCGGACCGCGGGTCTTGCGAGTGTGCCCCCCCGGGTGTCGCGGGACAAACCTAGGGGTCTCCCTAACTCCGGCAGGGTAGGCTCACAGCTTCACGGGCAACGGACGACCGCGCCACTCGTCGTAGAAGGCCGCGAGATCGGGCGTGACGTCGATCTCCACCGGGTAGGCGGGGGGACCGCAATCCACGTCCAGCAATGTGTCGCTGACCAGGCAACACCACTCGCGCAGTTCGATCAGATCCGTATCGATGGTCAGGTGTTCGGCCGGATAGATCTCCTCGAGCGCCTTGCGGGTCCGGCGCACGATCACGCGGCACTTCATCTTCCAGCTTTCGTTCCACCCGCACAGTTCGGCGCCGGCCGTGGTCTTGATGATGGCCTTGCCGTTCTTGGCGACGATGAACAGGTTCTCGCCCAACGGCAGCAGGATCTTCTCTTTCTAGGTGACCTTGTCCTGGAACGCGGCCACGGTTTACACGTCCTGGTCGCGCAGCGGGCTCACCGGCATGCCGAACATGTCGAGGCGTTCCTGCGCGCCGCGGATGCGGTCGCGCGGCACGGTCGGATCCTGGTGATGGTGCGTCACGGTGTGCAGGCGGTCGGAGTACGGATAGCTGAGCCATCCGCCCTCGGCCTTCTCCATGCAGGTAGTCCTCTAATCCCTGGTTCACGATCAGGCCGACCTTCGCGCCGTGCGCGAAAGCAGCGTGTTCAACATGATCGTGCCGGCGTACACGATGATGTCGGCCTGCGACATCGTCTTCGTCTATTCCAGGCCGGCGGTTTCGACGCGTCGGTGATGGCGCCGAGCACGCTGACCGACTCGTTCTGTTTGTTGGTCAGGTACTTTCCGACCAGGAAGCCGCCCGAGGTGTCCACCACGACCGCATCGGTCATGGTTCCTCCGGAGTCCAGCGCAATCCAATTCTTCGTTCCGCTGATGCGGGTGTGCCGGGTCGCCTTCATGGGCTCGTCCTGGTGGGCCAAGGCGCGCGCCGGGCCGGATCGTGAGCCTCGCGCGGACATGGATGCCCCGACGCGCGCGACGGCACGTCGAGACCAGAGAAGCCGAAGTGCCCGGCGCTTGAACATCCGCGCGCCGGGCTTTGAACAAAATTGCGGGCCGCTGCGGCCCGCTCTTTCAGCCGGGCAGGTTGGTGGCGAGGAAGGCCAGCGTGCGGCCACGCGCCAGGGCCGCGGCGGTCTGGTCGTAGCTGCCGCGATCCCAGCAGTTGAATCCGTGGTCGACGCCGGCGTAGACCTCGAGCATCACGTTGTCGCGGCCCGCGAAGGCCTGGCGCACCGCATCGACGGCGCTCAGCGGAATGAAGCCGTCCTTCTCCGCGAAGTGGAACAGGATCGGCGCCTCGATCTTCGGTGCTTCGGCCAGCGCGTTGTGGATACCGCCGCCGTAGTAGCAAACCGCGGCGTCGACGTCGGTCCTGGCCGCCATCAAGTACGACAGCCGTCCGCCCATGCAGTAGCCGATCGATGCGGCGCGACCGGTGCAGGACGGCAGGCCGCGCAGCGCGCCGAGCGTGGCGCCCAGATCCGACACGGCCTTGTCGAAATCCATTCCGTTCATCAACGCGATGCCCTTGCCGAAATCGTCCTGGGCATATCCGAGCTCGACGCCCGGCTGCTGGCGCCAGAAAAGATCCGGCGCCAGCACCGTGTAGCCGTCCATCGCGTACTGGTCGGCGACGCCGCGGATATGGGCATTGACCCCGAAGATCTCCTGGATGAGCACCACGCCCGGTCCGCGTCCGGTCGGCGGCTCCGACAGGTAGGCCTTGAAGCGTCCGCCATCCTCGGCCTGGACCTCGACCCATCGAGACTTCATGTCTTTTCTCCGTTCGTTGCGGTGGAGCCCTAGGTTACCGACGAACGCACCGCGGCCGGCGAGATGCCGAGATGTCGACGGAACAGGCACGTCATGTGCGCCTGATCGGAGAATCCGCAAGCCGCGGCGATCTGCTTGATCGGCATCGCGCCGGGCTGCAGCAGCCCTTGGCGCGCTCGATGCGCCGCTCGATCACGTAGGCGTGCGGCGGGCTGTGGAAGCGGGCGGACGCCCGCGAGAGCAGCTCGGGTTCGAGGTAGACGTGGACCACGTCGATGTCGCGCGTCCAGTGCCAATGCGATTGCTCGGATCGGGCGAGCCGCGAGACGTCCCCCGGCGTGCATTGTTCGCGGCTCCAGCGGCCGCCGAACTGCCGCTCCATCGGCGTTCCGCCGTGGCGATCGCTCACGATCCTTAAGTCGCGCATCGGCGGGACGTGCACGTCAGGCCGGTATAGCGGTAGTCGCGCAGGCTGGGCCCGCGCCAGCCCAATCCGTCGCTGGACAGGAGGGTTTTGCCGCCCCCCCGAGGCAGGTCCTCCGGCGGGATCGGCAGCTTCGCAGGCTCGTTCACACGAGCACCCCGACGACGAAACGCGCGCAGCGTGGCCGCGCGATCGGGTCAGGTCAACGGGGTTCGGACCGCCATGGGCCCTGCCGGTTACACGCTAATCGGTGCTGTCCGAATCGCGGTCCGCCCGCCGCTGTAGCCGCTTGCCGATGAATCGGAACGCGCGCCCGGTGAGCTCTGTCGTCGCGGTGGGCAGCATCATCGTCGCGGCACCCCACGCATCGCCGAACGTCGGGCCGACGCGCGGGCTGCGTTTTTCGATCGCGCGGACGATCCAGCCGCCGGCGGTCTGCACGTCCATCATCGGCACATAACGATAGATCGCGGTCGGCGCCGTCATCGCGGTGCGCACCAGCGGATAGCTGATCACGCTGACCGCCACGCCCTTGCCCACCATCTCGATGGCCAGGCAGCGCGAGAACCCTTCGAGCGCGGACTTGCTCGCGACGTAGGCGGCGAACTGCGGCGTGGCGACCTGCACCGAGAGGCTCGAGACGTTGACGATCTGGCCGCGCCGGCGCGCCAGCATCCCGGGCAGGAACTTCTGGGTCAGGCGCACGGCCGCGAAGTAGTTCAGCTGCATCGTGCGCTGGTAGTCGTGGAAGCGATCGAACGATGCGGTGATCGGCCGACGGATCGATCGGCCCGCGTTGTTCACCAGCACGTCGACTTCCTCGTGCTCGGCCAGGATGCGGTCGGCGCAGGCCTCGGCCTCTTCCACCACCGACAGGTCGGCGCGATAGATCCAGCACTCGGCCCCGTCGGCGCGGATCGCATCCTGCACGCGCTCGAGCTCGTCACCGCGACGCGCCACCAGGCAGACCCGCGCACCACGCGCCGCGAGCTGGCGCGCGGCGGCTTCGCCGATGCCGCTCGACGCACCGGTAAGAACGACGGTCCTGCGCTGGATGTTGCGACTCATGGACGGCGACTCCGGCCGGTGTGGCAATGGCGATGTCGCCTAGAGTCGACGCGGTCACGCCACGGCTCCATGGCTCCCGCGCTCGGACCACTGTCGCGCCGGTCTAGCGCGCGACGTCGTCGCGCTTCAGACGGGTTCGCGCACCGTCATCGGCACGGTCCGATAGGCCTTGCCGTCGAACCGCGCCATCTGCGAGCGATACTGCGTCGCCAGGCCCGGGTACATCGTCGAGTTGAAGCCGTCCTCGGTGAGATACCAGCTCTTGCAGCCGGAGTTCCAGTTGGTGCGACGCAGCCGCTTCTGGATCTCGTCGTTGTGCGCTTTCTGCACCTCGGGTTTGACGTCGAGCACCGCGAGGTCCTCGCCCAGCAGCTTGCCCACGCCGCGCACGATGTAGCCGATCTGCGCTTCCATGTAGACCAGCGCCGAGTTGTGGCCGGGGCCGGAATTCGGGCCGAACGTGAGGAACACGTTCGGATAGCCCGAGACGTTGACGCTCTTGTAGGCCTGCGCGCCGCGCGCCCAGTCCGAATCGAGATTGCGTCCGCCAAGACCGGTGACCGGAAACGGACTGCCCGCCTTGCTCACGTCAAATCCGGTGGCGAACACGATGCAGTCGAACTGGTGCTCGATGCCTTCGACGGTACGGATTCCCTTGGGCGACATGCCCGCGATCGGCCACGTCACGAGCTCGCAGTTCGGCGCCTGCAGGCTCTTGTACCAATCGTTGGAAATCAGAATGCGCTTGCAGCCGAGGCGGAAGTCCGGCGTGAGCTGCCGGCGCAGCCAGGGATCCTTGACCTCGCTGCGCAGGTACATGCGCATCAGGCGTTCCATCACCGAGGTCATCGGCGTGGTCCACACCACCCCGAGCGCCATCGACTCGTGCACCCAGAACAGCAGCTCGCGGAACGCCGACTGCGCCGCTGGCACGCGTGCAAACAGCTTCTTGCTCCACTCCGGCGACACGTAGTCCGGGCGCGGCATCACCCATCCGGGCGTGCGCTGGAACACCTTGACCTGCGCGGCCTGCTTCACCAGTTCCGGCACGATCTGGATGCTGCTGGCGCCGGTACCGACGACCGCCACCTTCTTGCCGCGAAAGTCGTAGCCGTGGTCCCAGCGTGCGCTGTGGATCTTGTGCCCTCGATAGGTCTCAAGGCCGGGAATCTTCGGCCAGCTCGAATTGCTCAGCGGTCCCTGGCACATGACGACCGCGCGCGCGCGGTGCGTCTGGCCGTCGGCGGTGTTCACGTTCCAGATTCCGGCGGGTTCGTCGAACACCATGCCGGTGACGTTCTGACCGAAGCGGATCAGCCGCTCGAGATCGAAGCGCTTCACCAGCTGGCGGATGTAGCCCAGGATCTCCCCGCTGCCGGAGAAACTTCTGGACCAATCCGGGTTCTGCGCGAACGAATACGAGTACAGGTTCGAGACGATGTCGCAGGCCGCGCCCGGATACTGGTTGTCACGCCAGGTGCCGCCCACTTCCGTGCCGCGCTCGAGGATCACCACGTTGTGCACGCCCGCCTGGCGCAGCCGGATCGCGGTCCCCAGGCCCGCGAAGCCGGCGCCGACGATCAGCACGTCGACCATCTTCTGCGATGGCTTGGGCGTCTCGTCGACCACGATCGTCGCCTTCTTGCGACGCTTGAATCCGGGGATGCGGATGTCGTTCATGAGGATCCTCGATGTCTTGTAGCCCGGGCGCAGCCCGGGGTCGTCCGCCGGGCCGCGCCCGGCCCACGAATCACGCCGCCGGCTTCCAGGTCAGCTGCTTGACCCAGGTCGGCACGGGCGGCAGCGCGCGCGGGGGGATCTTCGCGGTGAGTTTCACCAGCGCGTCGACCGGCACGTGGTAGGCCCGGTTGGCGCGGTCGATCACCCAGCGCCCCTGGCGCGAGATCAGGCGGAACCACGGATTGCGGCGCCCGCCCGGGGTGCCGCCGATGCGCTCGTACTTCTGCACCGCGGTGTAGAGCTTTTCTTCCTTCAGGCCCAGCTCGACGAGGTTGTCGCGCATCTTGTTGAGCAGCGGCAGGTACGAGGCGATGCCGATCATCAGCCGCGGGTCGAGCAGCTTGGCCACGAACTCCAGCGTCTGCCGATACAGCGGGCCGTGTCCCAGCATTTCCAGCACGTGGAAGTCGACGCCCAGGTGGCGCGCCTCGTCGGCGTTGATCTTCTCGAATGCGGCGTGGCACACCGGATCGTCCACCGTGTCGAGCAGGAACTTGCACAGTGCGCCGTCGAGCGTGATCTCGAGCATCGGGATCACCGACCCGAGCACCGACAGCGGCATGTCGTCCGCGTAGGTGTCGAGCCACTCGACCACCAGGCGGATGTTGATGTTGGGTTCGGGCAGCGTGTCGGCATCGTCGAGCATGCCCCAGCGCTTCATCAGCGCCATCTCGGCATTGGCGTGCTTCTGCTCCTCTGCATGGAAGTAGCGGTAGATCTCGCGCAGGTCCTCGGTCGGCGCCTTCTTGGCCATCGCCGCGAAGCCGCGCGCACCGACATGCTCGATCCACATCAGATCGGCCATGAAGGCCTTGAGCTTGGGATACAGCTCCTTGTTTTCGGTCACCAGCTCGCGACCGGGTGCGTCCCAGTCGATGTCGGCGAGCGCCCATTGGCTGTCCTTGATCTTGGCCAGCATCTTGTCGAGTTCGAGTTGCATTGCAGGCTCCTCCCGCTCAAAAGCGTTGAACGCAAAGTCGCAAAGGACGCAGAGCAACCAGATGCAAGAGGCTTTGCGTCCTCTGCGCCTTTGCGTTGAATTTCCTTTCAGCCTTTCGCCGCGATCAGCCGGTTGAGCACGCCGGCACCGCGCGCGTACAGCGAGGGCGCAAGACGCTTCATGCGCCAGATGGTCCGTGCGTCGAGCTGCGGCAGGACGTAGAGCTGGTTGCGATCCAGCGCATCGAGCGTCTGGCGTGCGACGCCGTCGGCCTCGACGCCGGCCCACTTCATGACCTTGTTGGCGAACCCCGACGCGTTTCCGGCGATGCGTCCGTCGCGCACGATGTTGGTCTTCACGAACGTCGGGCACAGCGCGGTGACGTGCAGCCCGCTGCCCTGGAATTCCGCGGCCATCGTTTCGGTGAGCGCGAGCACCGCCGACTTGCTCACGTTGTAGGGGCCCATGGTCGGCGCCGCGGCGAAGCTCGCGGTGGATCCCACGTTGATGATTCCGCCGCGTCCCTGGGCACGCAGTCGCGGCGTGAACACGTGGCAGCCGTGGATCACGCCCCAGAGATTGACGCCCAGCACCCAGTGCCAGTCGTCCATCGTGGTCTCGCCCACAGGCGATCCGCCGGCCCCCACTCCGGCGTTGTTGATCACGACGTCGATCGGCGATTGCAGCCAGCGCTCGGCGTCCGCGGCCAGTGCCTCGACCTGGTCGAGGTGCGACACATCGGTCCGCACCGCGGTGGCGGTTCCGCCGTCGGCCTCGATCAGCGCCACGGTCGCCTGGGCCGACGCCAGATCGATGTCGGAACAGACCACGCGGCCGCCGCGACGGGCCAGTTCGAGAGCGAATGCGCGGCCGATGCCGCTGCCGGCGCCCGTGACGACGGCACCCGCGTTGGAGGTGAGTCTCTGTTTGGCCACGACGAGTCCCCTGCGTTGGCCCCTCTGAAGAGCGCCCCGCACCGGATGCTCGCGGTTCGGGGCATTGCGACCGGCTTACGCCGCCGCCGAGAGCGGCGCCTGACGGCGCGCGTAGGGCGCGCTGAACTGCTCGATGCCCTCGAGGTAGTGGCTGTTGTCGTCGTCCCAGGGATGGAAGTCGGGGCGGAAGTACGAGAACCAGGGACGCGCCATCTTGCGCAGGAACCCGACCTCGCCCATCGCCATCTTCCAGCAGGCCTTCCAACCCTCGAGGTCGGTGAGCTTGCCTTCCTGGCGCACGAAGTTGGCGTAGTGCGGCAGCACCATGCCCCAGAAGATCGCCGTCGCCAGCACCAGCCCGAAAGCGCGGATGATGTAGGCCTTCGCGCCGCGGCCTTGCGTGGCTTCCCACACGTCGTAGGCCACGCCCTTGTGCTCGGTCTCTTCCAGCGCGTGCCAGCGCCACAGCGCGTGATAGCCCGGCTCGGCGTTCTCGGTGACGCGCGGCTCCTTGAGCAGGCCGTCGGCCATGATCGCGGTCAGGTGCTCGAGCGCGATGGTGGCGGACAGCTGGAAGGACGGCGTGCCGTTGGACGCGAAAAAGTCGAGCAGCTTCTTGACGCGCTTTTCGAACACCGCGGCCGAAGGCAGGCGCTCGAACATCCGGGCGTTGTACTCATCGTGCTCGCGGCCGTGCATCGCTTCCTGGCCGATGAAGGCGGTCGCCGCCTTCTTCAGCTCGGGGTCCTGGATCTGGTCGCGGTAATGGCGCACGGCGTCGATGAAGAAACGCTCGCCCACCGGGATCACCAACGACATCGTGTTCATCAGGTGCGTGAAGTGCACGCCGCCATTGCCGACCCAGTCCTGCACGCGATCGGCCGGCAGCGGAAACTGCAGGTCGCGGCGCGTCGGCATGACCGATCCGGACTTGGCGTTGCGGGCGGCGGAAGACTTCTTCGCGGACTTCAGCGGGGTATCGCTCATGACGTTCTCGCTCCTTCTCATCGACCCGCGTCGCACCGGCGGCGCGGGGTATACAATCGTCTACCGGCACAGTAGACGACTGTATACAAAGACGTCAACACCATCTGTGCCATTGTTCACTGATCACGTTGCAATCCATTCTTTTGAAAAAAAATTCAGGTAAATCGGAGGCCCGGGAGAGGGTCGCCGATCGCCCGCTCAGCGGGCGTCAGAGGCTGATGAACGCTGCGTTGGAGCTGGCTGCGACGACCCGCAGCCTGGCGTCGCTGGGCTTGCGCGAGGTCGCCCGTCAGGCCGGACTCAATCCCAACACCTTCTATCGGCACTTCAAGGACTTCGACGACCTGGGCGTGGCGATGCTCGACGAGCTCGGTGCCGAACTGCGCGGCGGTCTGCGCGAGCGGCGCATGCGGCCCGCGGCCAAGGGCTTTCGGCTTTCCGATCTGAGCGATCCGGCCGAGGGACTGGCGCAGGCCCAGGCGCTGGCACGCGAATCGGTCGGACTGGTGCTGGATTTCGTGATGGACCACCGCGAGGCCTACATCGTCGGCATCCGCGAGCTGCACGGCACCAGCCCGGTGATGCGCAAGGCGATGCGCGACATGCTCGAAGGCATCGCACAGGACATGACCGAGGACCTGCTCGGCGTGCTCAAGCTGCCGGGCGTGGAGCACGATGAGCTGATCGAGATTGCGCGGGTGATCGTGCGCCAGATGGTGTTCTTCTCGATGGACTACCTCGAGGAGCCCTCGCGCCAGAAACAGATCAAGCGCGACGCCGAGCGCTTCATCCTGCTGCTGTTCTGGGGGGCGATCGCGGCGCGCCAACCGGGACTGCTGGCGCAAGCGGGCCTGAAGTTTCCAGACGTCTGAAGCGGCCGCTCAGCGCTTCTTGTAGACGTTGCGCTGGCCGGCCTGGCGACGGCGAAAGCGCTTGTAGCTCCACCAGTACTGTTCGGGAAGATGCGTGAGGACCGACTCGATGCCGCGATTGAGCGCCGCGGCGCCTTCCTCGGCGTCGGCGATGCCGGCGACACCCAGCGGCTTCACGTGGAAGCGAAAACCGCGGCCCCAGGGCAGGCGTTCGGCGTAGCAGAAGCACACCGGTGCGTGCGTGCGCGATGCCAGCTTGCTGACCAGCTCGGTGGTGTGCGCTGGGATCCCAAACAGCGGCGCGAACACCCCCGATCCGCGCGGCGGATCCTGGTCGGGCAGCACGCCGATCATCTCGCCGTTGCGCAGCGCCTGGAGCAGCGCCTTCACGCCGGCGCCGTTGGTCGGCACCAGGTTGGCCCCCAGGCGCGACCGGCCTTCGAGGATCAGCTCGTCGATCGCTCCTTTCTGCGGCTTGTAGAGCGACGTGATGCGTCCCACCGACGCGCAGAACATGCCGGCCAGCTCCCACGAACCGATGTGCGGACACAGCACGATGCAGCCGCCCTGCCCGGCCAGATCCCGCAGACGCGCCTCGGCGACGGGATCGTGCATCCACTTGCGCAGGCGCGCCTCGGGACCGAACCAGATCGCGGGCGACTCGAGCACCGCCTTGACGAAATGCAGCAGCGAGCGGCGTGCGAGGTCGCGACGCTCGGCCTCGGGCAGTTCCGGCAGGCACAGCTCCAGATGGCGCAGGGCGACCTGCTTGCGCGAATTCGGCAAAAGCCAGAGCAACGTGCCGATGATCGACGCCAGACCGTGAACGACCGCCAGCGGCAGGTATCCCAGGCCGACCAGCAGCCCACGAAGAAGAAATCGCATCCGGCAATTGTTGCATGCTGCCGACCCATGAAACTGTCTGCGCACCCGCGATGATCGGACTGCTCCAGCGCGTCACGCACGCGCGCGTCGAGGTCGACGGCCAGTGCATCGGCCGCATCGAGGCGGGCCTGCTGGTGCTGGTGGGCGTCCAGGCCGAGGACGACGAATCGCGCGCCGCGCGCCTGCTCGAACGCCTGCTGGGATATCGCGTCTTCCCCGACGCGGAGGGGCGCATGAACCGCTCGCTGCGCGACACCGGCGGCGGGCTGCTGCTGGTCCCGCAGTTCACGCTGGCGGCCGACACCCGCAAGGGCGCCCGCGCGGGCTTTTCCACCGCGGCGCCGCCGGACCGCGCCGCGGCCCTGTTCGGGCACCTGGCCGGACTCGCCCGTTCGGCCCACGCCGATGTCGCCTGCGGCCGTTTCGGTGCCGACATGCAGGTCAGCCTGACCAACGACGGGCCCGTCACCTTCTGGCTGGAAGCCTGACCTGGGCGTATCCTTGCGCCCCCTTGCAACACCCGCCCAGCCGTAATGCCCGCCCGTTCCGCCCGCGTCTCGCGCCAGACCAAAGAGACGACCATCCTCGTCGAGATCAGCCTCGAGGGCACCGGTGCGGCGCAGCTGGCCACCGGTCTTCCGTTCCTGGATCACATGCTCGATCAGGTCGCGCGGCATGGCCTGATCGACCTGACCGTGAAGGCCGAGGGCGACCTGCACATCGACGCGCACCACACGGTCGAGGACATCGGCATCACGCTGGGCCAGGCCTTCGACCAGGCCGTCGGCGACAAGAAGGGCATCACCCGCTACGGACATGCCTACGTTCCGCTCGACGAGGCGCTGTCGCGCGTGGTCGTCGACCTGTCGGGCCGTCCGGGGCTGGAGTGGTTCGTCGAGTTCCCGCGCGCACGCATCGCCGAGTTCGACGTGGACCTCTTCCGGGAGTTCTTCCAGGGATTCGTCAACCACGCCAAGGCCACGCTGCACGTCGACGCGTTGCGCGGTCGCAATGCGCATCACATCGCCGAGACCATCTTCAAGGCGTTCGGCCGCGCGCTGCGCATGGCGGTGACGCCGGATCCGCGCATGGGCGACGTCACCCCGTCCACCAAGGGCTCTCTGTAGCTCCCATCACAGAGAACGGTTCAGTGCCGCGAGCTGCCCTCACCCCACCGTCTGCTCCGCAGACGGTTCCCCCCTCTCCCGCTGTGCGGGAGAGGGACGCAAGCCGGAGCTGAAGCTCCGATGGCAGTTATTGGCGTCATCGATTACGGGATGGGCAATCTGCACTCGCTCGGCAAGTCGCTCGAGCGGGTGGCGGCATCCGATCGCATCGAGATCTCGTTCGATCCGGAAAAGCTCAATCGCTGCGACAAGCTCGTGCTGCCGGGAGTCGGCGGCGTGCGCGGCTGCATGAACGAACTGCGCCGGCTCGAGCTCAACGATCTGGTGGTCGAGGCTTCGCAGCGCGTACCGATGCTCGGCGTCTGCCTGGGCATGCAGGTGATGCTCGATTTCTCCGAGGAGAACGAGGGCGTGCAGGCGCTCGGACTGTTTCCCGGCGAGGTCGTGCGATTTCCGGATCCGGATCCCGATGGCGGCGTCGATCGGCTCAAGGTTCCGCACATGGGCTGGAACCGGGTGCGCCAATCGCGTCCGCACCCGGTCTGGGAGGGCGTGCCCGACGACAGCTGGTTCTACTTCGTGCACAGCTACCACGCGCGCCCGCGCAATCCCGAACACAGCATCGGCACCGCCGACTACGGCCACGAGTTCACCTGCGCCATCGCGCGCGACAACCTCGTGGCGTTCCAATTCCACCCGGAGAAGAGCCAGGGTGCGGGCCTGCGCCTGCTGGCGAATTTCGCGCGCTGGGACGGCACGCTTTGACCCCGGTACGACCCTATTGCCTCGCTGCTGCCAGTTAAGGCACAGTCGCGCGCATCGGGGATCCCTAAAAAACCGCTCTGAAGCGCTAGCTTCCTCTCCCTCGCGAACCCTTCCGGCCGCCGGCCCCGCCCCGCATGTTGTTGATCCCTGCCATCGATCTCAAGAACGGTCAGTGCGTGCGTCTGCGCCAGGGCCGCATGGATGACGTCACCGTCTTCTCCGACGACCCGGTGACCGTCGCCCAGCGATGGGCCGACGAAGGCGCCGAGCGCCTGCACGTCGTCGATCTCGATGGCGCGATCAAAGGTCAGCCGGTCAATCTGAAGGTCGTCGAGCAGATCGCCGAGGCCGTGAAGATTCCGGTTCAGATCGGTGGCGGCGTGCGCGACGAGGAAACGGTCCAGCGCTACCTCAACGCCGGCGTCGCCTACATCATCATCGGCACCAAGGCGGTCAATACGCCGCATTTCCTGCGCGACCTGTGCATCGAATACCCGCGCCACATCATCGTGGGGCTCGATGCAAAGGACGGGCGCGTGGCGCTCAACGGTTGGGCCAAGGTCACCAACCACGACGTCGTCGAGATGGCGCAGCACTGCGAGCGCGACGGCGTCGAGGCCATCATCTACACCGACATCGGCCGCGACGGAATGATGAACGGCTTCAACGCCGCATCGACCCAGAAGCTGGCCAAGGCGGTCAACACGCCGGTCATCGCCAGCGGTGGGGTGTCCTCTCTCGACGACATCCGCGTCCTGCGCGAGATCGAACCGGACGGAGTGACCGGCGCGATCATCGGCCGTGCCCTGTACGAAGGCGGACTCTCCTTCAAGGACTGCCTCGCGGCGGCTCGCTGAGCGCCGACAAGGCGCCTTTCTTCACCTCTCCCTCCCATGCTGGCCAAGCGCGTCATCCCCTGTCTCGACATCGACCGCGGCCGCGTGGTCAAGGGCGTCAAGTTCGAGGACGTGCGCGACGCCGGCGATCCGGTGGAGGTCGCGCGACGCTACGACCGCCAAGGCGCGGACGAACTGGTGTTCCTCGACATCACCGCCAGTAGCGACGACCGACCCACGCTGTTCCAGACCGTCGAGGCGGTGGCGCGCGAGATCTACATCCCGCTGACCGTCGGCGGCGGCGTGCGCACCAGCGCCGACGTTCGTGCGCTGCTCAAGGCCGGCGCGGACAAGGTCTCTATCAATACCGCCGCGGTCCACAACCCGGACTTCGTCACCGAGGCCGCGAGCCGTTATGGCGTTCAATGCATCGTCGTGGCGATCGATGCCAAGCGCGTGAACAAGAAGAAGGAGCCGGTCCGCTGGGAGATCTTCACGCACGGCGGTCGCAAGTCCACCGGCATCGAAGCGATCGCCTGGGCGGCGCAGATGGTCGCCAAGGGCGCCGGCGAACTGCTGGTCACCAGCATGGATCGCGACGGCACCAAGGAAGGCTACGACCTCGAACTCCTGCGCGCGATCAGCGACGCGGTGCCGGTGCCCGTGATCGCCTCCGGCGGCGTGGGTACGCTCGATCATCTCGTGCAGGGCCTGCAGGACGGTCACGCGGACGCGGTGTTGGCCGCCAGCATTTTCCACCAGGGAACGCACACCGTCGGCGAGGCCAAGCGCTACATGGCCGAGCGCGGCGTGCGCGTGCGAGAACAAGCCCTTCCCGCGTTCGTCATCTGAGGACGCCATCATCATGAGCAACACCCGGGACGACGATCTGGGCGCGGCACTCGACGCGCTCTACGCCACGCTGCTGGATCGCAAGACCGCCGATCCGTCCAAGTCGTACGCGGCGAGCCTCTATGCCAAGGGGCTGGATGCGATCCTGAAGAAGATCGGCGAGGAATCCGCCGAAACGTTGATCGCCGCCAAGAACGGAACCCGTCCCGAACTGGTCCATGAGATGGTGGATGTGATCTATCACCTGTTCGTCCTGATGGCCCGTGAGGGCATCCATCCGGCCGATCTGGCCGTAGAATTGAAACGTCGCGCAGGTCGTTCCGGGCTGGAAGAGAAGGCCGTCCGCGTCAAGTAGTCCTTTATCGCGGTCATTCCGCGCCCGGAATCTAGACTCTAGGAGACCTGTCATGGGTAGTTTCAGCATTTGGCATTGGCTGGTGGTGCTCGCCATCGTCGTGCTCGTGTTCGGCACCAAGAAGTTGCGCAACCTCGGCGGCGACCTGGGCAGCGCGATCAAGAACTTCAAGGGCGCGATGAAGGACGGCGAAGCCGAAGCCAACAAAACGCCCGAAGAGATCGCGGCGCAAAAGGCGGCGGCGGAACAAGAGGCGCGCGACTCCAGCAAGGTCTGATCCCGACCGTCCGCCGGTCCGACGAGTCGCCCATGTTCGACATCAGCTTCGGCGAGTTGGCGCTGTGCTTCATCGTGGCGCTGATCGTGCTCGGCCCCGAAAAGCTGCCCAAGGTCGCGCGAACCGTCGGCCGCTGGGCCGGGCAGGCGCGCGGCTACATGCGCAACCTGACGGCCGAACTCCAACGCGAGACCGAGTTCATGGACATCAAGCGCCAGCTCGAGGAGGCGCAACGCGAGTTGCGTGACGCCGGCGCGCAGGCGGAACGGGAGATGCGCTCGGTGGGTGAGACGGCGAGCCGCGACCTGATGAAGCCGCCGCCGTCATTGCCGCCGTGACCCCCGAGGAGGAACAACAGGCGTCGAGCGCGCCCGAGCAGCCGCTGATGGCGCACCTGCTCGAGTTGCGCGACCGGATCCTCAAGATCATCTACGGCGTGGTGATCGCGTTCGCGCCGCTGGCCTATTTCTCCAAGCAGATCTACGCGATCGTCGCCGAGCCGCTGATGAAGCTGATGCCGGCCGGCACCTCGATGATCGCCACCGAGGTCGCGTCGCCGTTCTTCGCGCCGTTGAAGTTGTCGATGATCCTGGCGGTCGCCGTGTCGATGCCGTGGACCTTGTTCCAGCTCTGGGCGTTCGTTGCACCCGGTCTCTACAAGTCCGAGCGGCGCCTGGTCACACCGCTGCTGTTCTCGAGCACGATGCTGTTCTACGCCGGCATGGCGATGGCGTACTTCCTGGTGCTGCCGACGGTGTTCAAGTTCCTCATCAGCGTCGCGCCCGAGGGCGTGGCGGTAATGACCGACATCAACAAGTACCTCAACTTCGTACTCGCGATCTTCCTGGCGTTCGGCATCGCGTTCGAAACGCCGGTGGCGATCGTGCTGCTGGTCTACACCGGCTTCGTCACGCCCAAGCAGCTGCGCGAGAACCGCGGATACGTGCTGGTCGGCTGCTTCGTGGTCGCAGCGGTGCTCACGCCACCAGACGTCGTCTCCCAGTTCCTGCTCGCGGTGCCGACGTACGTGCTCTACGAGATCGGCATTCTCGCAGGGCAGTGGCTGACGCCCGGAACCAAGCAGGTCGAGGAACAGCAGGCGATCGCCGAGCGCAAATAGCGCCGATCCCGTAACCCGGCGGGTCCGGGACGACGGTCCGCCCTTTAGTCCTGAGGCGGAAGCTCGATGTGATGGTGATACACCGGCTGGTGCGCACCGACCGGTTCGCACGGCCCGTCCGAACCCATCTGGCCCCGCAATTCGGCCAGGACCGGCGCGGTGGCCGGTCGCACGCCGCGCCAGCGCTCGTAGCTGCTCGCCGCCTGTTCGACCAGCATGCCCAGGCCATCCGCGCTTCTCGCGGCCTGCTGTGATCGCGCCCATCGGCAGAACGGCTGATTCGCCGCGCCGTAGCTGAGGTCGTAGCAGTCGCCGCCTTCGGCGAGCAGGCGTCCCGGAAGCATCGGCAGCCCGCCCGCATGCCCGGCCGAGGTCGCGTTGACGATCACGTCGTATCGATCACCCTTCAGCGCCAGGTGGGTGCGCGGCACGATCGTCCCATGGGCCTTGAAAGCCTCGGCCAATTCCTCGGGTTTCCAGGGATTGCGATTCGACACCACCAGCTGCGACGGACGCGCCCCCAGCAGCGGGCCCAGGATCCCGCGCGTGGCACCACCGGCGCCGAGCACCAGCACGCGGCGCCCCCTCACGACGATGCCCAGTCGTGCGAGATCGTTGACGAAGCCTTCGCCATCGGTGTTGTCGCCCGCCCACCCGGTGTCGGTGCGCACCAGCGTGTTCACGGCGCCGGCGAGTTGCGCGCGCTCGGACACCGTTTCGCACAACTTCGCGACTGCCTGCTTGTGCGGCAGCGTCACGTTGCAGCCGCGCAGCCCTTCGGCGTGAAAGATCTTCAACTGCTCGGCGAGCGCCGCCGGTGCGACCTCGATGGACTCGTAGCTCAGCGACTGGTTCGTCTGCTTGGCGAACAGCGCGTGGATGACCGGCGATTTCGAATGGGAGATGGGCTGGCCGATGACGGCGTAGCGGTCCATGTGCCGATCACTCTCCCAGCCAGGCCGCGGCCTGCCTGGCGTAGTACGTGAGGATCATGTCGGCGCCCGCGCGGCGGAAGCACAGCAGCGCTTCCATCAACGCGCCGCGCTCGTCGAGCCAGCCGTTGGCGATCGCGGCGCGCAGCATCGCGTACTCGCCGCTGACCTGGTACGCGGCCACCGGAACCTCGAAGCGCTCCTTCACGCGACGCACGATGTCCAGGTACGGCATGCCCGGCTTGACCATCACGATGTCCGCACCCTCGGCGAGGTCCAGCGCGACTTCGCGCAGCGCCTCGTCGGAGTTGGCCGGATCCATCTGGTACGTGCGCTTGTCGGCTTTGCCCAGGTTGCGCGCCGAGCCCACGGCGTCGCGGAACGGGCCGTAGAAACTCGACGCGTACTTGGCCGCGTACGAAAGGATCAGCGTGTTCTTCTGACCGTCGCGCTCGAGCACGTCGCGGATCTGTCCGATGCGGCCGTCCATCATGTCGCTCGGCGAGATGATGTCGGCGCCGGCCCGGGCGTTCACCAACGCCTGCTTGCGCAGCATCTCCACCGTGCCGTCGTTGTCGACATCGCCGTCAGGACCGAGCACGCCGTCGTGCCCGTGCGTGGTGAACGGATCCAGGGCGACGTCGACCATCACGCTCAGGTCCGGGCAGGCACGCTTGACCGCCTGGATCGAACGCGCGACCAGGCCTTCGGGATTCAGCGCTTCTTCGCCGCGATCATCCTTCCGGGACTGCGGAATCACCGGAAACAGCGCCACGCAGGCCACGCCCAGCGCCTGCAGCGCCTCGCACTCCCGTACCAGCTCTTCGAGATCCAGGCGCGTCACGCCCGGCATCGACGCGACCGTCCCTTTCTCGGCGCCTTCCGCGACGAACAGCGGCTGGATCAACTGTGCGGGCGCAAGCTGGGTTTCGCGCACCATCGCGCGCACCGATGCGGACTGTCGCAGGCGGCGTGGGCGGAGCAGCGGGAAACGTCCCGCGAGGGTCACGTTGGTCAAGATGTTGCTCGGTGACGAATCGGCGCGAATGATAGCGGGATGCAAGACCCTCCCGCGCTGGCCGAGCTCCTGCGACCCGCGCTGTTCTTCGCCCTGCTGGTGGTGGTGAGCGTGTGCGAGCAGTGGCGCCCCCTGCGCCTGAGCGATCCGCAGCGCCTGCTGCGCTGGCCCGCGAACTTCGGACTGGTCGCGATCGGGCTGGTGCTGGTCGCCGCGCTGCCGATGAGCATGCTGGCGGCATCGCACTGGGCCAAGGGCGCGGGCTTCGGCCTGTTCAATCTCGTGGAAGCGCCCGTCTGGGTCGAGGGAACGATCGCCTGGTTGCTGCTGGACCTCGCGATGTACGCGCTGCATCGCGCGCTGCACGAGGTGCGCTGGCTGTGGCCGCTGCATCGCGTGCACCACAGCGACGTGGAATTCGACGTCACCACCGGCCTGCGCTTTCATCCGGCCGAGCTGCTGCTCTCGCAGCTTTTCCGTCTGGGCCTGGTGATGCTGCTCGGCGCCCCGTTGATGTCGGTGCTGGCCTACGAGCTGGCGTTCGCGGCCTTCCTGCTGTTCCAGCACGCCAACTTCCGCCTGGCCGGCCCGCTCGAGCGCATCCTTCGATTGCTGCTGGTCACGCCCGACATGCACCGTACGCACCATTCGGTGCATCGCGACGAGACCGACTCCAATTACGGATTCGTGCTGAGCCTCTGGGATCGGGTGTTTCGCAGCTACCGCCGAGCGGCGCGCGACGCCCCGAGGCAGATGCGCATCGGATTGTCGGAATTCCGCGTACCGGAACAACAGACCCTGCGCGCGCTGCTCACCCAGCCGCTGGAGCGTCAGTGAACGTCCCCATGCGAAGGCAGCACGGGGCGGCCCAAGGGGCCGCTATGATTCCCCGATCCTGATTCGAACGAGCCGAATGGCAGACGCAGAGCAGCTGAGGAGACTGCTGGAAGCAACCGCGCGCGGGGACGATCGCGCGTTCGCGGAGCTGTATCGCGCCACCAGTTCGCATCTGTACGGCCTGCTGCTTCGTATGCTCCAACGGCGCGACTGGGCGGAAGAAGCGCTGCAGGATTGCTTCGTCAAGATATGGCAGAAGGCCGAGACCTACGAGGCGGACAAGGGTGCACCGCTCACCTGGCTTCTCACCGTCGCCCGTTATCGAGCGCTCGACCTGCTGCGAGTCAAACGTCCTGAAGTGGAGATGCCGGACCACGACGAGGAGTTTTCGCTGCCGCCGCTGACCTTCCAGGACGAGGCGCAGGATCCGCTGGCACGCGCCAGCGAGGGACAAGGCATCGCGCGCATGCGCGACGCCTTGCGCGAATTGCCACAAGAGCAGCGCGAGGCGGTGCTGCTCGCCTACTACGAGGGCTACACGCATCAGGAACTCGCGGCGCGAATGAACGCGCCGCTGGGAACGGTCAAGAGCTGGGTGCGGCGCGGGCTCGCGCGCCTGCGGGAAGCGCTGGATCGATGACATGAACTACCAATCGACCAAGCTGCGTCAGGCTCTCGCGTCGGAATACGTCGCCGGCACGCTCACGGGCGCTGCGCGACGACGCTTCCAGCGCCTGATGGCGGAGGATCCGAGCCTGCGCGAGGAAGTCAGCTACTGGGAGGAGCGCTTCGGCGACCTCGGCATCTTCGAGCCGGTGCCACCGCGCGAACTGGTGTGGACCGAGATCGAGCAGCGCATCCGCCACACGCCCGGTGCGGTCATTCCGCTCGAGGCAGCGCGCCAGCGTCGGCGGCTGATGTTCTGGCGCCTGTGGGCGGGACTGGCAACCGCCGCCAGCATGGTGCTCGCGGTGATCCTGGTACGCGAACAGCCGCCCGCGGCGCCGCTGGTGCCGCCCAAGGCGCCGATCGATGTGCGCTACGTCCAGGCGCAGGCCTACGTCGCGGCGCTCAAGCTGCCCAACGAAGACGCGCAGTGGACCGTGAGCGTGCTGCCCGATGCCCGCGCGCTTCGCGTGATCGCGAGCGCGCCGGCCAAGATCCGCGAGGACGAGGATTACGAGCTGTGGTGGCTCGGCGACGACGGCAGCGCGACGTCGCTGGGTCTGCTGCCGCGGGCCGGCGCCTGGCAGGTGTTGTTGCCGCTGCACCTGCGCGTGAAGGCCAGCGGCCGCGTCGCGGTGAGCCTTGAGCCCGCCGGCGGTTCACAGGCCGAGGACGGACCCAGCGGTCCGGTCCTGGTCTCTACCCCGCTCGTCCCGTCGGTCTAGCAGCTGGCAGATCAATCCACCTCGGCCTTCGACGGCCGCGTCGCGAGGTTCTTCACCGCTTGCACCGGCGTGATCTCGCCGGCGATGAGCCGCACGACCTGCTCGGTGATCGGCATGTCCACACCGACGCGACCTGCGAGACGCAGCACCTCGGGCGCCGCCTTCACGCCCTCGACCACCTGCTGGATCTCCTCGCTGGCCTGCGCCACGGTCCGGCCTTGCGCCAGCAGCAATCCCAGGCGGCGATTGCGCGACTGGTTGTCGGTGCAGGTCAGCACCAGGTCGCCCATTCCCGCCAGACCCATCAGGGTTTCGGGATGCGCGCCGAGCGCCTCGCCCAGCCGCATGATCTCGGCCAGACCGCGCGTGATCAGGGCCGCGCGCGTGTTGGCGCCCAGTCCCATGCCGTCAGCGATTCCCACCGCGATTGCCATGACGTTCTTCGCGCTGCCGCCGATCTCCACGCCCACCACGTCGTCGGAGGTGTAGGCGCGAAAGCCGTCGCCGTGCAGTGACTGCGCGATCAGATCGGCGAACGCATCGTTGCGCGAGGCCACCGTCACCGCGGTGGGCAAACCCAGGCCCATCTCCTTGGCGAACGTCGGCCCCGAGATCACCGCCAGAGCGCGTGCCTCCCCCAGCGCGTCGGCCACCACCTCGTGCACCAGGCGCCCCGTTCCCGGTTCCAGTCCCTTGCACGCGCACGCCAGTCCCTGCTCGGCGTCGAGCAGCGGCGCGATGCGATCGAGCGTTTCGCGCAATGCGGAGCTGGGAACGACGATCAACAGGTGCGCGGCCTGGCGCACCGTGGTCTCGAGATCCGAGGTCGCTGTCAGCGACGCGGGGAAATGGCACCCGGGTAGATAGCGCGCGTTGAGGCGCGCCGCCTGCATCGCCGCGAGCTCGGCTGCGTTGCGTCCCCATAGGCGGGTCGGCGTTCCGCGCCGCGCGAGCTGGATCGCCATGGCCGTGCCATAGGAGCCCGCACCGAGCACGCCGAGGCCGGCCATGGAGCGACGACCTCAGTGCGCCTTTGCGGCTTCGCCTTCGGCGCCCGAGGCCTGGCGTTCGGCGCGCTGGCGCTGCAGGGCTTCCATGTACATCGCCTCGAAGTTGATCGGCTGCAGCAGCAGCTGCGGGAAGCCGGCCTTCTGGACGAAATCCGCGACCGCCTCGCGCGCGAACGGGAACAGCAGGCTCGGGCAGTAGCCGCCGAGGATCGCGGCTTTCTCGGCGCTGTTGGGGAAATTGCGCACCAGGAAGATGCCGCCCTGGTGTACTTCGACGAGGAACACGGTGTCTTCGCCGTTCTTGGCGGTCACCGTGATGTTCAGAACGATGTGGTAGATGTCGTTCTCGAGCGACTTCATCGTCGTTCCGACATTCACGTCGATCTGCGGCTGCACATTGAGCATGAAGACGTTCGGTGCGCCGGGCACCTCGATCGATGCGTCCTTGACGTAGATCTTCTGCAGCAGCACCTGGCGGCTGACGGCCTGGTCGTCGGCGGGAGCGCCGGACGGCGGCGCGGAAGCGGGGCCCTGTTCGGCCATGCGATTTCTCTTTCTGGGTCCTGAGGGAGTGCCGGCACCGGCCGGCAGGGGCGCAAGGATAGCGCGCGACGTGTGCCGCTTCAGCCGCCCTGCAGCAGGGGATCGAGCTTGCCCGCGCGCTCCAGCGCCGAGAGATCGTCGAACCCGCCGACGTGCGTGTCGCCCACGAAGATCTGAGGAACGGTGCGCCGCCCGCTGATGCGCATCATCTCGTCGCGCATCCCGGGGCTCTCGTCGACGCGGATTTCGCGGAAGTCCACGCCCTTCTGCTCGAGCAGGCGCTTGGCCATCACGCAGTAGGGACAGAACAACGTGCTGTAGACACGGACCGGGAGCATGGGCCGACTCGCCGCTACTTCGCCGTCACCGGCAGGTTGCTCTGCATCCAGGCGTTGATTCCGCCACGGATCGGATACGCCTCGGTGAAGCCCAGCTTGCGCAGCCGCGCCGCCGCTTCACCACTCGAGCCGCCGAGCGCGCAATACAGCAGCACGGGCCGGTTCCGGTCCTTGCCCAGGTCACCGGCGCGCTCTTCGAGCTTGGCCAGCGGAACGTTGATGGCGTTGAGCAGGTGCCCTTTCTTGAAATCGCCCGCGGGGCGCAGATCGACGATCACCGGCTCGCGGTCGTTGATCATGCGCACTGCTTCCATCGGGCCGACACGCTTGCCGCCGGTCAGGCCGCCGTGCACTTCGTTGGCGACCATCAGCAGCAGCACGGTGCCGAAGGCGGCAAAGAGAACCAGGTGATTGGCGAAGAATTCGAGGAACTGCTGCATGGAAAGGAATCAAGAAGGCGTGAGACCATCACGCATGGGGATTATCGAACCGGCCGCAGCGCTTGTGAACCGCCGTGCGGCCGCAAACACGATGCCACGCATCCATTCATCGTGAGACAACGCTGCAGCGGCCATACGCCCGCCACCGCGCGACAGCTCTGGGTAGCGGTGGCGCTCCTGTGCTTTGCAAGCGCCGTGCCGTCGGCCACCAAGACCAGCGACGAAGCTCGGCGCGAGGCCGAATTGCGCCAGCTGCGCGAGCGCATCTCGGCGCTGGATCGCGCCTTGGCCAGCGATCGCCGCGACCAGGATTCCTTGCGCCGCGAGATCGAGGCCTCCGAAGTCGATGTGACCGGCGCATCCCGCCAGGTGCGCCAGAGCGCGGCCCAGGTCCAGGCGCAGACCCGGGAAGTGGAACGCGCGCAGAAGGCGCGTGAACAGGCCGAATCGCAGGTCGAACAACGCCGCACCGACCTGTCCCGCGCGCTGCGCGCGCACTACATGGCGGGCAGCCCCGGCCGGATCCAGCTGCTGTTCCGGCTCGACGAAGCCAGCGCGCTGGATCGCCTGGACGTCGAGGCCGGCGCGGTGTCGCGTGCGCTGCAGAAGCGCCTGGCCGACCTGCACGCGACGATCGAACAGCTGCGCGTGGCCCAGAGCGTCCTCGAACAGGAGCGCGAGACCCTCGAGCGGCAGAGCCGCGAATCGCGCGACGCGCTGTCGACGCTGAAGACCGCCCAGCAGCAACGCCGCGAGCGTCTGGACGAACTGGCGCGCCGTGGCACCGATCGCGCAGCCGAGCTGGCCCAGGCCCGCTCCGAGCAGGCGCGCGTACAAAAGCTGCTGGACGACCTGCGGCGGGCGCTCAAGGACTCGCCGATGAAGTTCGAGCGCGGCACGCCGTTCAAGGCGCAAAAGGGCCGCCTGCCCTGGCCTCTGAAGGGCCCGCTGCTGGCGCGTTTCGGCAGCTCCAAGGGCGACGGTCCGCTGACCTGGAGCGGATGGTGGATCTCGGGCGAGACCGGTGCGGCGGTGCGCGCGGTCGCCGACGGTCGCGCGGTCTACGTCGGTCGCATGCAGCGCTACGGTTTGATCGTGATCCTCGACCATCCGGGGCAGTACCTGTCCCTGTATGGACATCTCGAGGACACCGAGGTGGAAGTAGGCGAGGTCGTCTCGGCCGGCACGCGCATCGCCGCGGCCGGCTCCAGTGGCGGTCACGAGCGCAGCGGCGTGTATTTCGAGATCCGCGAGGGAACCAACGCGGTCGATCCGCGTCCCTGGCTGGTCCCCTGATAAATTCGCGTGCGGACCGCGGGCCGATGCCGGGCAACGACACACAAACCATTACGACGATGAGTGCGAGGGGCAGGGAGATGAGGGTTCGCGGGCTGACGATGCGGGTGCTGTGCGCCACCCTGACGCTGCTGTCGGCCGCCGGCCCGGCCAGCGCCAAGGTGTCCGAGGGCGATGCGCAGCAGCTGCGTACGCGCCTGACGCCGCTGGGCGGCGAGCGCGCCGGCAACGAGGACGGGACCATTCCCGAATGGCGTGGCGGTCTCACCGCGCCGCCGCCCTGTCACGCCGCCAACGGTCGCTACTGCGATCCGAACGTGGGCGAAAAGCCCTATGTGACGATCACCGCCGGTACGCGCGAGGAATGGCGCGACTATCTCTCCGCAGGACACATCGCGCTGCTCGAGGCCAACCGCAAGACCTACCGGATGGAGCTGTTTCGTTCGCAGCGCACGTTCGCCAATCCCGGTGCGGTCTACGACGCGGCATTTCAGAACGCAACCAAGGCCACGCTTTCGCCCACGGGCAGCGCGGTGCGCGACGCCAGCGTCGCCGTGCCGTTCCCGATCCCCAAGAACGGCAACGAGATCATCTGGAACCACAAGCTGCGCTGGCGCGGGACCGGCTATCGACGCGGCGTCACGCAGGCGTCGGTCACGCCGTCGGGCGAGGCCCACCTCGTGTCCTTCCGGGAGGACGCCGATTTCCCCTACGCCCGCGGCGCACCGGACGAGGACGGGATCGCCCAACAATGGCTGTGGGTGGCGTTGCAACCCGAACGCCTGAAGGGATTCCTGCTGCTGGTCAAGGAGTCGCTCGAACAGGAGGCGCTGCCGCAGCAGGCCTGGCTGCAACAGCAGCGCGAGAACGAACCGCGCCGCGTACGTCGCGGCAAGACGTTCGGTTTCGACGGTCCGGCGCTGCTATCCGACGATCTGCGATTCGACGACCAGTTCGACGCCTACTTCGGCAGTCCCGAGCGCTACACCTGGCGTCTCGTCGCCAAGCGCGAGATGGTGGTCCCCTACAACAGCTACGCGCTGCATTCGGGACGCCGCACGCTGCGCGACCTGATCCGGCCCGCGCACATGGATCCGACCCTGGCGCGCTACGAGCTGCACCGGGTGTGGGTGGTCGAGGCCATCCTCAAGCCCAAGGATCTGCACCGGCACAAGCGCCGCACGTTCTATTTCGACGAGGACAGCTGGCAGATCCTGATGGTCGATCTGTACGACAACCGCGACAAACTGTGGCGCTTCCAGGAAATCCATCCGGTGATGGCCTACGACAAGGCGATCCTGATGCCGGCGGTCGAGTTGCATTACGACCTGGGCTCGTCGCGCTACCTGCTGCTGGGCGCCGACGAGAAGGACGCCGAGCGCGTCGAGATGGGCTTCGAGCCCGAACTCTTCACGCCTTCGGGCGCGCGCAAGTCAGCACCGGAATGACGCGCGTATGATGCCGACCGTCTGCGGCAACCCGGCCGGGTCACGGCCAAGCGCACCATGAAACTGCATTTCTGGCTCGCCCCTCTGCTCGTCGCGGTTTCACTGCCGGCCTGGACCGACGCGACCGTGTACCGCTGGAAAGACGCATCGGGCCAGACCCACTTCGGCCAGACGCCGCCCACGACCGGCGCATACGACGTGATGCGAGGCGCGCTCGTCACGCCGATCGCGCCGCCTTCGACAACCCCCGCGGCGCCGGCGAATCCGTCGATGGCCGGCGAGCAGAAAACGCGCGAGCAGAAATTCATCGAGGAGGCCGAGGCCGCGCGCAAGGCCAAGGCCGAAGCCAAGGCGAAGGAAAAAACCGCCAAGGCCGAGAAGGAGCAGCGCTGCAAGGTGGCGCGCGAAAACGTGCACGCCATCGAGGAGCGTCACGGGTACGTCGGCATGCCGGTGGAGGAATTCACGCGGAGCATCGAGGCGGCCAGGAAGGACGTGGCCACCCACTGCGGCTGATCGTCGGATGCGGTGACATCGGCCGGCGCGTCGCCGCGCTCGAACGCGCCGCCGGCACCTCGGTCCTCGGCATCGTGCGCAGCGCCGGGAGCGCCGCCGACCTGGCGCACGACCGCATCGATGCGCTACGCCTGGAGCTGGATGCGCGGCCGCTGGGGCCGTTTCCGGACACGGCGCGTCGCCTCTACTGGTTCGCGCCGCCACCGACCACCGGCGATCGCGACTCGCGTCTGCGCGCCGCCCTCGAGGCGCTGCAGACCCGTCCGCCGGAGCGCGTGTTGTACCTGTCGACCTCCGCGGTCTACGGCGATTGCGGCGGTGCCTGGATCGACGAAGACGCGCCACTGGCGCCGGGCCA
Source organism: Panacagrimonas sp. (assembly GCF_020697055.1). Lineage (GTDB taxonomy): Bacteria > Pseudomonadota > Gammaproteobacteria > Nevskiales > Nevskiaceae > Panacagrimonas. Next base: position 38,837 of record NZ_JAJFBP010000014.1, read on the forward strand.
CGATCGCGGGCGTCGGCGACTCGATGCCGAGCGCGCGCTGGCCGACTTCTCCGCTCGCAGCGGTTGCAGCACGGTGATCCTGCGCGTGCCGGGCATCTATGGGCCCGGTCGGCTGCCGCGCGAACGTCTGGCGCGCGGCCTGCCGGTGGTGCGCGAGTCCGAATGCCCGTGGACCAACCGCATCCACGCGGACGACCTGGCGCGGATCGCAGTCGAAGCCATGTCCCGCGCCCCCGACGGCGCGATCTACAACGTCTCGGACGGTCATCCCACGACGATGACCGACTATTTCCTGCGCTGCGCGCGGCTGCTGGGCCTGCCGGAGCCCGAGCAGATCCCGCTGGCCGACGCGCATACCCGCCTGACACCGGCCATGGCCTCGTTCCTGGACGAATCCAAGCGGCTGTTGACCACGCGGCTGCAGCGCGAACTGCCCGTGACCCTGCGCTATCCCGACCTCGCCCACGGACTGCCCTCCTGCGTCGACGGGACCTGAGCCGTTCGCCATGGCGAAATCATTCGGCATCGAAGACGACGATGCGGATCGCCGGATGGTGACGAGCACGCTTGCGGGCTACCTGCCACAGGTGGGGATCTATCCGCTGCGAGGGCAAGCCGCGCCGGTCATTTTGTTGATCACCTTTCTGCTGGGAATCGGCACCACCAGCCTGCTCGCTCTCTTGCCGCTGATCGTGGGCGTGTCGTGGACCGCGCACTACGCCGTCCGCGTGATCGAACGCACGAGCCTGGGCCGGGCGACCCCACCGCGTCTGACGGGCGAGTCGCTGATGCTGACCGATGGACTGACGTGGTCGACGCTGCTGCTTCCCGCCGCGCTGCTTGCGCTCCACTTCGGCGGTCATCGCGCCATCGTCGGAGCGCTGCTGCTGGTACTGCCGGCGCACTGGGTGGCGCTGGCCACGACCCGGAGCCTGCTGGCCGCCTGTCACCCGGTGCGCCTGTGGCACATCGTCCGGGTGATCGGGCCCGCCTACGTGGACGTGTGCCTGCTGCTCGCCGGCTCGGTCCTGCTGGGCCAATGGTTCTCCGCGCGCTTGCCGGGCCTGATCCTGATCGCCGTCTGGCTCTATCTGCTGGTGGCGACCTGCCACCTGCTGGGGTTCATGGCCTACCTGCGGCACGAGCGTCTGGGTTACGGCGCCCAGGTGCGACGTCCATCGCGCGCCGACGATCTCGAGGCCCAGCAGGCGCGCACGCTCGACACCTTGATCCAGGGTGTCCGCACGCTGCATGCCGCTCGCGACGATGCGGCGGCGGCGCGGCTGATGCTCTCCGTCCTTCCGGGGCCCGCGGATGCCCGCAGCTTCCACGAAGCGCTCTTCGAACGGATCAAGGCGATTCCGGCGCGCGGCCTGGCCCTGGCCCAGGCCGCCCGACTGATCAGCTTCCTGCTCGACCGCAAGCTCGCCGACCGCGCGCTCGACGTGTTCGAAAGCGCGCTGGATCTGGACCCCCGGTTCGAGGTCCAGTCCGCTTTCGAGCTGGTTGCGCTCGCCGAGCGGGCGCTGATGAATCGGCAGCGCCGGCTCATCGATCGCATTCTGGAAAATGCGCAGAGCCGGTTCGCGCACGACCCGGCGATCCGCCTGCTCGATCGCATTCGAATCCGGACCTTGGTCGAGATCGACCGGGACGAGGCGTCGGCGCGGGCGCTGCTCGCGTCGATCGGCGATTTGCAAGCACATCCGCATTCGGCCGACCTGCAAACGTACGCAAGGATCCTGGCCGTGGGCACCCCTGCCCGGCCGCCGGAACGCCCGCCAGCCCCGTCGGCTCCGCCGCCCCAGGGTTAGGGTTTCCCTGGCTTCCGCTAAACTTGCGCCCCTTTGACGCGCCGGGTGGGTCCGCCCAGCGTCATCCAACGAACGAACGACCCCGGGAAGGGAGCTCCGCATGCCGGTCAAGATCGCTGTGCTCAAGGAAACAGCGGCACGGGAGAAGCGCGTCGCGCTGGTTCCCGCCGTCGCCGACAAGCTCAGCAAGCTGGGCGCCGAGTTGTACATGCAGTCGGGCGCGGGGCTGGCGGTGAAGCTGGCCGACGGCGCGTACAAGAACGTGCATTTCGCGGCCAATCCGCTGGGGCTGGTCACCGACGCCGACATCGTGCTGTCGGTGCAGCCGCCGTCGCTGGAAGTGATCGACGCGATGAAGGAAGGCTCGATCCTGATTTCCTTCATCTACGCGCACAAGGAGCCGGTCCTCACCGCGCGGCTGCGCGACAAGAAGATCACCTGCCTGGCGATGGAGCTGGTGCCGCGCATCACGCGCGCGCAGGCGATGGACGCGCTCTCCAGCCAGGCCGCGCTCGCCGGTTACTACGGCGCGCTGGTCGGCGCCACGAGCATCGCCCGCATGATGCCGATGACCACGTTCGCCACCGGCTCGATCCGTCCGGGAACGGTGCTGGTGATGGGCGTCGGCGTGGCCGGCTTGTCGGCGATCGCCACCGCGCGCCGCATCGGCGCCAAGGTCGAAGGCTACGACGTGCGTCCCGAGGTCAAGGAGCAGGTCGAGTCGCTCGGCGCCAAGTTCATCGACACCGGCGTCGACGCGCGCGGCCAGGGCGGCTACGCGCGTGAACTCACGCAGGAAGAGAAGGACAAGATCGCCGCGGTCGTCACCAAGCACATCCAGGCGGCCGACATCATCATCACCACGGCCGCGATCCCGGGCCGCCCGAGCCCCAAGCTGATCTCCAAGGCGCAGGTCGACGGCATGAAGGCCGGCGCGGTGATCATCGATCTGGCGGCCGAAGGCGGCGGGAACACCGAGTACACGCAGCCGGGTGAGACCATCCAGGTCGGCCAGGTCACGATCTCGGGTCCTTTGAACGTGCCGTCACTGCTGGGCGAGCACGCCAGCGAGCTGTATTCGAAGAACCAGTACAACCTGATCGAGCTGTTCCTCAAGGACAAGGCGATCAACATCGACTGGACCGACGAGGTGCTCGCCAAGACCTGCCTGACGCACGGCGGCGAGATCAAGAACGAGATGGCCAAGAAGGCCATCGAAGGCTGAAGGGGAAAAACGTGGAAGCACACACCGTCCTGACGGGCTTCATCGCCCTCTACATCTTCATGCTCGCGGCCTTCACCGGCTACGAGATCATCGGCCGCGTGCCCTCGATCCTGCACACGCCGCTGATGTCCGGCTCCAATTTCGTGCACGGCATCGTGGTGGTGGGCGCGATCTACGCGACGCTCAACGCCACGACGACGCTCGAACAGGCCATCGGCTTCTTCGGTGTGCTGCTCGGCGCGGGCAACGCGGCCGGCGGCTACGTGGTGACCGAGCGCATGCTCGAGATGTTCAAGCCCTCCGACAAGAAGAAGGGGTAAGCGACCATGAGCCCGCAATTCATCATCGACGCGAGCTTCATCGCCGCGGCGTTCCTGTTCATCTATGGCCTCAAGCGCATGTCGTCGCCGGTGACGGCGCGCTCGGGCATCGTCGTCGCAGGCTGGGGCATGCTCGTCGCGGTACTCGCGAGCTTCCTCTACTACTTCGGCGTCACCGAGGCGGCCAAGCCGCATCTGCTCGGCAACGCCGCCGTCGCGCTGATCGCGCTGGTACTGGGCGTGTCGTGGGCCTGGTGGAGCGGCAAGAAGGTCGCGATGACCGCGATGCCGCAGATGGTTGCGCTCTACAACGGCATGGGCGGCGGTTCGGCCGCGGCGATCGCCGCAATGGTGCTGCTGCAGCCTGTGCCCGCCGACGGCGCTGCCGGTCACGGGCTGGTGCATTACCTCGTGACCGTGCTCGGCGGACTGATCGGCGCGGTGTCGCTGTCGGGCTCGCTGATCGCGTGGGCCAAGCTCGACGAGCGCATCAAGGGCACGTGGCGCTACACCGGCCTGCAGGCGGTCAACGGCGCGGTGATGCTGCTGACGCTCGCCATCGGCGGCTACATCGTGTTCGCCATGCACGGACACGCGCCGCCGATGGTCGTCGTGGGCTTCTTCGCGGCCGCGCTGGTGTTCGGCGTGTTCATGACGATGCCCATCGGCGGCGCCGACATGCCGGTGGTGATCTCGCTCTACAACGCCTTCACGGGCCTGGCGGTGGGGGCCGAGGGTTACGTGCTGCAGAACCCGGCGCTGATGATCGCGGGCATGGTCGTCGGCTCGGCCGGAACCTTGCTGACGCTGCTGATGGCCAAGGCCATGAACCGCAGCGTGTCCAACGTGATCTTCTCCAACTTCGGCGTCACCGGCGACGAGGCCCAGGGCGAGATCAAGGGCTCGATGAAGCCGGTCGAGGCCGGCGACGCGGGCATCCAGATGCGCTACGGCAGCAAGGTCATCATCGCGCCGGGCTACGGCCTGGCGGTGGCGCAGGCGCAGCACAAGCTCTACGAGTTCGTGAAGCTGTGCGAAGCCCAGGGCGTGGAGGTCAAGTTCGCGATCCACCCGGTCGCGGGGCGCATGCCCGGCCACATGAACGTGCTGCTCGCCGAGGCCGGCGTGCCGTACGACATCATCTTCGACATGGAAGACATCAACGGCGAATTCAAGGAAGCCGACTTCGCGCTGGTGATCGGCGCCAACGACACGGTCAATCCTGCCGCGCGCACCAACAAGTCGAGCCCGATCTACGGCATGCCGATCCTCAACGTCGACCAGGCCAAGCAGGCCTTCGTGGTCAAGCGCGGCCAGGGCAAGGGCTACTCGGGCGTGGAGAACGAGCTGTTCTTCAAGGACAACACCAACATGGTCTACGGCGACGCGCAGAAGGTGCTGGTGTCGATGATCCAGGCGGTCAAGTCGCTCGAGGGCGGCGGCCATTGAGCCGTCCCGAGAAAGCCGCATGATTCAACGGGCGCCCGCTATTCCGCGGGCGCTTTTTTTTGCATAGCCTGTCGGCCCGTTCCTCGATCCCGTGCCCATGTCCGTCGTCGTTCCCGTTCTGATGGCCGGCGGCTCGGGCACGCGGCTGTGGCCGCTGTCGCGCACCGCCTATCCCAAGCAGTTCCTGCGTCTTCTGGCGGACGACTGCAGCCTGCTGCAGTCGACGGTGCGTCGCGCGCAGCGCGTGCCCGGCGCGACGGCGCCCGTGGTGATCGGCAACGAAGCGCATCGCTTCATCATCGCCGAGCAGCTCCAGGAGATCGGCTTCGAGCACCCCGAGATCGTGCTCGAACCCGAAGGGCGCAACACCGCGCCGGTGGCGGCGGTGGCGGCCCATTACGCGCTCGCCCGGCACGGGGCCGATGCGCTCGTGTTCCTGATGGCGGCCGACCAGAACGTGCACGACGTTGCGGCATTCGTTTCCAGCGCCACGCTCGCGGTCGAGGCCGCGCGTGCGGGACGGCTCGTGACGTTCGGAATCCAGCCGCAGGGTCCCGAGACGGGATTCGGCTACGTGCGCGTCGGCGCGCCGCTGCAGACGGTTCCCGGCGCGTTCGAAGTGTCCGGCTTCTTCGAAAAACCTTCGCTGGAGCGCGCACAGGGCTATCTGAGCCAGGGCGGCTACTACTGGAACGGCGGCATGTTCATGTTCCGCGCCGATGCCTTCCTCCGCGAGCTGCAGGCGCTCGAACCGGACATGCACGACCACGCGGGCGCTGCGCTTTCCGGCGCGGCACCGCGCGACCTCGACTTCATCCGTCTGGACCCGGGCGCGTTCAAGGCCTGCCGCAGCGATTCGATCGACTACGCGGTGATGGAGAAGAGCCGGAACATCGCGCTCGTTCCGCTCGATGCCGGATGGGACGACGTCGGCTCATGGACGTTCCTGGCCAAGCTTCACGCGGCCGATGAAGACGGCAACCACGTGCGCGGCAACGTGATCCTCGAAGACGCGCGCAACAACCTCGTGCAGACGGGCAAGCGCCTGGTGAGCCTGCTGGGGGTCGAGAACACCGTCGTGATCGAGAGCGACGACGCGGTGCTGGTCGCCTCACGCGACCGGCTGCAGGACGTCGGCAAGATCGTCAAACGATTGCAGGGCGACCGGCGCGGCGAGGCCAACAGCCTGCCGCGCGTGGCGCGTCCCTGGGGCTATTACGAAACGATCGCCGTCTCCGACCGTTTCCAGGTCAAACGCATCCTGGTCAAGCCCAAACACAAGCTGAGCCTGCAGATGCACCACCATCGCGCGGAGCACTGGGTCGTGGTGCGCGGCACCGCCAAGGTGACCTGCGGCGACAAGGAATTCCTGCTCACCGAGGACCAGTCCACGTACATCCCGCTGGGCACGACACATCGCGTGGAGAACCCGGGCAAGGTGCCGCTCGAGATGATCGAGGTGCAGTCCGGCGCCTATCTCGGCGAGGACGACATCGTGCGCTTCGAGGACGTCTACGGACGCACCGCGAAGTAGTCCGTCACCAGCTCCGGCTGAGCTGCAGCGTGAAAGCGATCACGCCGTAGTCCTCCTTGGCCGGACCGAACGGCTGTTCGGGGTTGTCGTAACGCTCCTTCTTGATGCTCTGCAGCTGCATCGCGCTGGCGAATTCCCAGCCGTTTCGCAGCTTGTGCGTGAAGCCCAGATCGATCTCGCCGTCGGCGGTGAGGTTGAGCGTCGGTGTCAGCGTGCGATTGGGGACGGCGTTGGGGCTGATGTTGACGCCCCCGCGCAGCGTGGTGCGATCACTCCACTGGTAGGCCAGCCCAGCACCCCAGATGTACTGGTCGCGATGATCGAGCGACTGCGCGAAGGACACTTCCTTGGGTGCGGCCGCGTCGTCGGGACGCGTGGCGTAGAGCCGCGCATCGTTGAGCGAGCCGGACCAGTCGAGCCAGGTCAGCTCGCCGGCGAGCATCCACCTGGGCGTGAACTGCCAGGCGAAGCCGGCGCCCCACTCGCGCGCCAGCGCAAAACCGTCGATGCGCGTGTCGCGATACTTCACGCGGCCCAGCCCGATCGCCTCGTAGTTGAACGTTGCGGTGCCGTTGCGCAGCTTCACGTCGGTTTCCGTCGCGTAGCTCATGCCGAGCGTCAGATTCGGCGTCTGCTTGTACTGGATGCCGATGCGGCCGTTCCAGCTCAGGCCGTCGGCGCCGTCGATGCGCAGTCCGAAGAACGGCTGCGCAGGATCCGAGGCGTCCGAGGTATCGGGAAACACTTTCTGACGCGTCGACGAATACGTGACATTGATCCCCAGTCCCACGCTGAACCGCGGATTGGCCTGCCAAGCCACCGCGGTGGCGACCTTGGTGATCGCCAGCACCGCCGAATACTCGTCGCGCGTGCCGAACCGCGTGCGCAGTCCGTCGTAATTGATGCCGGTGCCGCCCGAGGCGAACAGACCGATCCCGAAGCGCAGATCCGGATGCAGTCCCTGGGTCACGTACGCCGCGCTGCCGAAAATGCCGAACGGGTTGTCGATCCCGTAGTCGTCGTTGTACGCGTCGCTGTGCGAGAAGTTGAACGAGTAGAACGGCACGACGTAGCCGTCCAATCGCTGCCCGGCGATCTGCGTCATGCCGGCGGGGTTGATGTTCACCGCGTTGGCGTCACGCGATACCGCGATGTCCGCGCTGCCCAGTCCGAGCGACTCGGCACCGAAACCGACCAGGTTGAGTCCGTTGCTCGCCCACACACCGGTCGCGGGCATCGCCACCAGCACGGCGACGGATCCACAGCGCAGCGTGCGCGACGCGGCGCGTCCGGTTCGGCACATCGACTCCATCGACTCTCCAAGGGCGCGGCGCCCGTCATCCAAAGAGATCGATTTTCCCTTTCCGGGCGCCATCGACATCAGTGGGGCACTCACGTACCTCGAAAGCACGCCTGCGCAAGACGTGCGCCGGCTCAGGACGGTCTAGGGCGCGGACCGGGTGGCGAGAAGCGCCTCGAGTTCGGCGATGCGCGCGTGCAGGGACGCCGTGGCCTCGCGCAGGTGTGCCTCGGTGAAACGCGGCGTGATGTGCTGGCTGCAGTTCCAGTCGAAGGCCGCGACGGTGAAGATCGCGACGCGCTCCATCGAGGCGCGATAGGGGTACGGACGCAGCTGCTCGACCAGATCGGCGTCGGCATCGGACGTGTCCGTCATCTGCAGACGTCCGAGGATCTTCAGGCGCAATCGCCGCGGATAGTCCATCAGAAACAGTGAAGCGCGATCGTCGTTCGCGAGATTGCCCAGGCTGATGTACTGCTTGTTGCCGCGAAAATCGGCGAACGCAAGCCGCCGATCGTCGAGCACCTTGAGGAAGCCGGTCGGACCGCCGCGGTGCTGCACGTAGGGCCAACCGGTCTCGCTGACGGTGGCGAGATAGAAACTGTCGCGATGCCCGACGAAGGCCCGCTCGCGGTCGCCCAGCCGGTCGTTGGGGCCCGCGGAGGCGAGCAGACGTTCGTTTTCGTGGCGCACGCCGTAGTGCGACTGCGCGGCTTCGACGGCCGGGGTGAACGCCAGCTCGGCGTAACGGTGCGTCATGGGAGGCCTCCGTCGATCGATCGATGCGGCACGAAATCCTAGGCGATCCCGGCCGCGATCCGCGGCCCACGGGCGGACACGCCGCCCGATCAGACGCTCGTCGGCACCTTCGCGCCCGGACGCCACGCAAGACCGCCGAGCACGATCACGCGCAGCTGGTCCGACAGCGACTTCGCGATCGCACCCTGCGCGTCCGGATGATCCGCGGGCAGCTCCAGCATCTCGCCCAGCGCCGACACGACGGTGTTCACCAGAAGCGTCGACATCATCTCCACGTCGTGGCGCGGCAGCTGGTTGAAGTGCGGGAAGCGCGCGAAGTCGGCAGCGAGGTCCAGCGTGAAGCCGCGGATCTCGCGCGCGATCGCCTCGCGGACATCCTTGGTCCCGCCATAGCGTTCGCGCGTCAGGAAATGAAACGCGGGACGGTTGGCGTTGACGTACAGCAGGAAGGTGCTGACCGAGGCCGCGAGCATGTTGTCGCCCGGAGCCTGCGTCGTGCGTGCCGCGCGGATGAGCTTGCGCAGCCGCTGGCAGGTCTCATCGACCAGCGCCAGCCCCAGCTGGTCCATGTCGCGAAAGTGCCGATAGAACGAGGCGGGAACCACACCGGCGTCGCGCGTGACCTCGCGCAGCGACAGGCTGGGAAAACTGCGCCCGGTTGCGACCATCGCCAGCGCGGCCTCCATCAGGGCCTGCCGCGTCTGCTGTTTTCGCTCGTCCCGGATCGCCATGGTCGCGCAGGCTAGCATTCGAGCCGCTTGAGCGCACGGGCGTATGGGTCGAAAATCCTCTCCCGTCATATAGATGGGTACAAAATAACGCCGTTCGTCGGATTTTGGGTAAACACTTGTTGACTCAATTTTGGCCCTCGGGCATCGTGTGAACACTTGTTCACTCAATGGAGTTCCCCGATGTCCTCCCCGGTCACCCGCCCCCTCCGCTTCCTGCGCCGAACTCTCGGTCCGCTGGTCGAGCCGGCGGTGTTCGACTTCTGGTCACGCGAACTGGGCAGCACCGCCAGCCGCAGCCGGATCCAGGCACGCGTCGTCGCCAAGCGCGCCGAGTCGGCCCGTGCGGTGACGCTGGAACTGCAGCCCAATCGTCGTTTCGAAGGCTTCCTTCCGGGCCAGCACGTCAATATCACCGTCGAGATCGACGGACGTCGCGTGACCCGCAGCTACAGCCTCACCGGAGTACCGCGCGAAGACGACCGCCTCAGCCTGACCGTGCAGCAGGTCGAAGGCGGCCTGGTCAGTGGACACCTGTACACCGATTGCCGGGTCGGCGACGTGGTCGAGCTCGGTGCGGCGTTCGGCGAGATGACGCTGCCCGAAATCCTTCCCTTCAAGCTGCTGCTGCTCGCGGCCGGCAGCGGCGTCACGCCGCTGATGAGCCTGGTGCGCGAACTCGCGCAGCGCGGCATGCCGGTCGACACCACACTGGTGTACTGGGCGCGCCACCGCGCGGACCTGTGCTTCGTGCCGGAGCTCAAGGCGCTTGCCGCCCGAGAGCCGAAATTCAATCTGCGCTTTGCGCTGACCGGCGACGCCGTCACCGGCACCGACGAACTGCGCGGTCGTCCTTCGCGCGAGTTGCTCGCCGATGTGGCGCCCGACCTGTCGGAGCGGGCCGTGTACGCCTGCGGTCCGGCGGGCTTCGTTGCCGAAGTCGAGCTGCTCGCCAGGACCCAGGCGCGCAGCTTCCAGTCCGAGGCCTTCACACCGCCGGTGTTCGCTCCGGTCGAGTCGCAGTCCGAAGTCACGCTGATGCTCGCCAAGAGCAATCGCGTCGTGCGCGTGGCCTCGGGCCAGCCGCTGCTGGCCGCGCTCGAAGCGCAGGGCATCAAGCCGCCGTCGGGCTGCCGCATGGGTATCTGCAACACCTGCGCGTGCGGCAAGCGCGACGGCCTCACCCGCAACCTCAAGAACGGCGGCGAAAACGCCGAACCCGAATCCAACCTGCGCATCTGCATCAGCAGCGCGCAGTCCGATCTCACCCTCGACCTTTGATCGTTCGTCACCCGCAACGAACTGGAGCCTGACCTGACATGAACACCCCCGACCGCAAGCTGTCCCCTGCCGAGATCGAATCCTTCGGCGCCGAGCTCGACGCGCTGCGCGCCCGCATCGTCGCCGACCTCGGCGAGAAGGACGCCAAGTACATCAAGAACATCGTGCGCACCGTGCGCTACACGGAAGTCGCAGGCCGCGGCCTGCTGTACGCGGGCATGTTCCCGCCCGCCTTTGTCCTCGGATCCGTGTTGCTCGGCTTCTCGAAGATCGTCGAGAACATGGAGCTGGGCCACAACGTCATGCACGCCCAGTACGACTGGATGAACGATCCCGAGCTCAACGGCCAGACCTACGAGTGGGACACGAGCTGCACCAGCGACAACTGGCGCAAGACGCACAACTACGAGCACCACACGTACACCAACGTCATGGGCAAGGACCACGACATCGGCTACGGCGTGCTGCGCCTGTACCCGGAGCAGAAGTGGGAGCCGCGCTTCCTGGCCAACCCGGTGATGGCGCTGATCCTGATGACCTTCTTCCAGCACCTGCTCGCACTACAGAGCCTGGAGCTGGAACGCATCGTCGGCGCCAAGTCCAAGGAGCAGCGCAAGACCGAATTGGCGCGCGTGAAGAAGGACATCAAGCCGATCTGGAAGAAGATGCGCAAGCAGCTCTTCAAGGACTACGTGTTCTTCCCCGCGCTGGCCGGTCCGTTCTTCCCGATCGTTTTCGCCGGCAACGTGGCGGCCAACCTGATGCGCAACCTGTGGTCTTCGGCGGTGATCTACTGCGGCCATTTCACCGAGGACGCCGAGGTGTTCCCGATCGAGTCGCTGGAGAACGAGACGCGTGGCCACTGGTACCTGCGCCAGATGCGCGGCTCGAGCAACTTCACCGGCACCAAGCTGATGCACATCATGAGCGGCAACCTGAGCCACCAGATCGAGCACCACCTGTTCCCGGACATCCCGGGCCGGCGCTACGCCGAGATGTCGGTGGAGGTGCGCCGCATCTGCGAGAAGTACGGCCAGCACTACAACAGCGCGCCGATGGCCAAGCAGTTCCTCGGCGTGTGGAAGCGCATCTTCCGCGGCGCGTTGCCGAACAAGCCGACCCGGTTCAAGGCGGCGCCTGCTGCCAACGTCGAGCGCGCCGAGGAGCTGGTCGCCGCCTGAGGCCAGCGGCGCGGACGATACCGCGGCGGGCCTGCACGGCCGCCGCGGTATTCGCGCTTTCCCGGTCCGATCCTGCGGCCGCCTGGGACAGTCCATTAAACTGCCGGTCTTCCCCCCTCGCCGAGACCGCTCCGTGCGCTTCGAAGGTACCGAGAATTACGTCGCCACCGACGACCTGAAGATGGCGGTCAACGCCGCCGTCACATTGGCCCGCCCGCTGCTGGTGAAGGGCGAGCCCGGCACGGGCAAGACGCGCCTGGCACAGGAAGTCGCGCAGCAGCTCGACATGCCGTACTACGAGTGGCACATCAAGTCGACCACCAAGGCGCAGCAGGGCCTCTACGAGTACGACGCGGTGTCACGTCTGCGCGATTCACAACTCGGCGACGAGAAGGTCAAGGACATCGCCAACTACATCGTCAAGGGCAAGCTCTGGGAGTGCTTCGAAGCCGGCAAGCGCCCGCTGCTGCTGATCGACGAGATCGACAAGGCCGACATCGAGTTCCCGAACGACCTGCTGCGCGAACTCGACCAGATGGCGTTCTACGTCTACGAAACGCGCCAGACGATCACCGCGACCAACCGGCCGGTCATCATCATCACGTCGAACAACGAGAAGGAACTGCCGGACGCGTTCCTGCGCCGCTGCTTCTTCCACTACATCCGTTTCCCGGACAAGGAGACGATGCAGAAGATCGTCGACGTCCACTTCCCCGACCTGAAGAAGAACCTGGTCAAGGAAGCGATGGAAGTGTTCTTCGGCCTGCGCGAGTTGCCGGGCCTGAAGAAGAAGCCGTCGACCTCGGAGCTGCTGGACTGGCTCAAGCTGCTGCTGGCCGAGGACATCGATCCGTCGGTGCTGCGCGAAGCGAGCACCAAGAAGACGCTGCCGCCGCTCTACGGCGCACTGCTCAAGAACGAGCAGGACGTGCATCTGTTCGAGCGCATCGCGTTCATGGCGCGGCGCAACAACTAGGCACCGCGCAGCCCGGACGAAGTCCGGGCGCGCGTAGAAGAAAAGCCCCGGACTTCGTCCGGGCCGCGCAGGCGTGGTTCCGGATTCAGCGCGGCGCGATGCCGTGCGACACCAGTTCCATCATCGCGTCGACTTCGGCCGGCGGCGGCACCTTGCCGGTCCACAGGCACCAGCGCATGCCCACGAAATGGCTGATGCCCATCAGCGACCAGGCGCGCACTTCGGCGTTGCCCGGCGCGAGCTCGCCTTTCTGCGCAGCCAGATCCAGATCGTCGGCGTAGCCGCGCGCGATCCGCTCGTAGTACTCGCGGTAGACCGCTTCGTCGACGAACTGCGATTCCTGCACGATCCGGTACAGGCCCGGACGCTCGCAGGCGAACGCGAAGAAGGCATCGAGCGCCATGCGCTCGCCAGGAAGACGACCGGACGCGCCGGCCTGCGCCTCGCGCATCACGCGACGCAGGGTGCGACCGATCTCGCGCACCAGCGTCACGAAGATCTCTTCCTTGGTGCGGAAATACAGGTAGAACGTGCCCTGACCCACACCCGCGCGGGTGGTGATCGAGCTCACCGAGGCGACGTGGAATCCCTTGGTGCCGAACTCCTCTTCTGCCGCGACGAGGAGCTTGCGGCGCGTGGCTTCGCCGCGGGCCGTTGCGGGCACGAGCGGCTCCAGCTGCGAGGCGGGGACCGCGTCGTGGACGGAAGAGGACGAGATGGTTTCGAGGATCATGGGCCGATTCCGATGGATGCAGGACTGCCGAGCACGACGCGAATGCGCCGAGCCGGAGACTCCGGACTCCACTTTCCCAGTCGATTGCAGGATGCAGCGTGGCTGCGCGACCAGCGGCCAGAACCGGCAGAAAACCGGTCGGCGCGGTCGGGAATTACCTGAGCGCGCGCAGGCGCGAACGCGGCCGCGCCGCGGCGCGCTGCAGATGGCGCTCCTTGAGGATCAGCGTGCAGTGCTCGAACGCGCGCGAGATCGCCGTCTGGTTGCGGATGCGATCGAGCTTGGGCCAGGTGGCGCGCTCACCTTCGACGATGTACTTGCCCAGTTCGCGCCTGTCGAGGTTGCTGAACATGCGCAGCAGCTGACGCGGCGTGTGCCGCGGCAGGATGTTGATGTCGCCCGAATAGCGCTGCGCGATCACCGCGTTGAGCTGATCGGCGACGCGCCGTACCGGCGACTCCTGCAGGTGGGTGCGCGCCAGTCGCACCGTGCCGCGACTGGCGCTGAGCACGATCTGCCGCGCCATCGGCACCAGACCGCTGCGCGGCGCGTGGTCGTTGACCATGAATGGCACCACGTGCGGATTGGTCTGGCTGACGATGTAGTGATTGACGTTGTGCAGGCGCGCCAGGCGCAGCATCGGCAGGTCGCTGTAGACCGTGCCGTCGATCCAGCGCTTGGACGGCAGGTAGGGAACGATCTGCCCTTCGAAATCGCGCGCCGTCAGCTGCACCGGCGGAAACACGCCCGGCACCGCACACGAGGCCAGCACCGCGCGTCCCAGCAGGACGTTCGGCGCCGTCAGATAGTTGAGCAGACGTCCCTGCTGGTGTTCTTCGGCGGCCGATACGGTGATCCCGATGATGCGGCGGGTGCGTTCGAACGCGTCGGTGAAGGTTTCCTCGCCGACGTTCTCGGCCAGGCACTGCTCGAGCTGCGCCGGGTTCATCAGGCCGCCGGACCTGAGCGCATTGCGCAGGCTCACGCGCTGGAACGCGGCGAGGTTGAGCGACTCGCTGTCGAACAGCTGCGGCATCTGGGCGTCGGTGCGTGTGCCCACCATCGCGCCGATGATCGCCCCGGCGCTCGAGCCGCTGATCACGCGCGGCAGCAGGCCGTGCATGAACAGCGCCTTGATCACACCCAGATGGAACATGCCCAGCGTCGCGCCGCCCGACAGCAGCAGCGCGCTGCGGCCGAAGCTGGAGCCGGTGCGCTTGAAGAAGACGATCTTGTCGTCCTCGCTGAAGTCGGGGAAATCGCCGGCGCAGACGTAGTCGAGGCAGCGCACCACCTCCGACACGTACTCCTCGATCAGCTGCTTGGTGCCCACTCGCGCAAAGCCGTAGAGCTGCGGCGCGGTGACGTTGCCCAGGTTGCCGTGCAGTCCCTCGTGCAGCGCGTGCACCAGCCGGCGCACCTCGCCGGACGAGCGCAGGCGCCGCATCTCGACCAGCCGCTCGCGGATCAGGAAGTGGTCGTAGTCATCGCTCGCCTCGTCCAGCTTCCAGGCCTCGGCGCCTTCGAGGCGGTCGAGATCGACCGCGATCTCGCGCCATTCGGCGTAGCTCTGGGCGTTGTCGAGCTCACGAAGGCGCGCGACCAGCGGACTGCGGAAGGATCGGGCAGGCAACATGTCGCCGAGTGTAGCCAGCGGACCTGGCATCCCGCATGGCCGTACAGCCCCCGTACGCCTACTGCATGACAATGTCGTCCCATGGAAAGCACCGACCTTCTGATCACCATCCTTGGCGTGGGCCTGGTCCTCGTGGGACTCGCGGGCGCCGTGCTGCCGGCGCTGCCCGGCCTGCCGTTCGTTTTCGGCGGCCTCTGGGCGCTGGCATTCGCGACCGACTACGCGCGCGTGGGCATGTTCACGCTCGGCGTGCTCGCGGTGCTGCTGGTCGTGGGACTGCTGCTCGACTTCGTCGCCGGCAGCCTGGGCGCCAAGAAATTCGGAGCCAGTCCACAGGCGGTCGCCGGATCGCTGGTCGGCGCCTTCGTCGGCGCCTTCTTCGGCCTCCCCGGCCTGGTGCTGGGCCCGTTCATCGGCGCGGTTGCCGGCGAGCTCAAGGCGCAGCGCACCGTGGGGCAGGCGACCGTGTCGGGAATCGGCGCGTGGATCGGCCTGATGCTCGGCATCGTGGCCAAGCTGGTCATCGCGCTGGTGATGATCGGCGTGTTCGCCTTCGACTTCTTCATCAACGTCGCGCCCGCTACCGCGACGTAGACCCGCTTTTTCTTACGACGACCATTGGAACGCGCCATGTCCGTGCACCTGAACCTGCATCTCGTCCCGCTGATCTCGCTGGTGGCCGGCGTGCTGATCCTGGTGCGGCCCAAGCTGCTGAACTACATCGTGGCGATCTACCTGATCGCGGTGGGCGTGCTGGGACTGATCGGCTGACGCCGACGCCGATGGGTCCGCCTCAGCGGCGGACCGGCACCTTGAGCTTCTCGCCGACGCGGATGTCGCTCGACGACCCCAGGTCGTTGGCCTGTCGCAGTTCGCGGATCGACACCTTGTAGGTGTGCGCGATCGAGCTGAGCGTCTGGCCCGAGCGCACGCGATGGGTGCGGTAGCCCGTGCGCGATGATTTCTTGCGGTCGCCAGCTGCCGAGGCTTTGTCCGAGGCGCGTTTCTCCGCCGCGGTCAGCCCGGGCTTGGACTCGCCCACGGCGACCGTGACCGGTCCCGGCCGGCTTTCGGAGCGCGGGACGATCTTCAGGACCTGTCCCGCCCGCAGCGTGCCGCGCTTGCCGATTCCGTTGTGGGCGCGGATCGAGGCCTGGGTCACGCCGTAGCGCCTGGCCACGCCGCCGAGCGTGTCGCCCTTGCGCACCTTGTGCAGCAGGTGATTGACGCGCTGCTGCTCGAAACGCTCGTGATCACCGAGCTGCGCATAACCGACCGTGAAGTTCTTGGCCGACCCGGCCGGCACCCGAATCAGGTGCCCCGGCGGAACGTAAAGCTTGCCGGCGATGACCTCGGGCCGATAGGCGGGATTGAGCTTGCGGAACACCTCGTCGTCGGCATCGCAAAGGCGGCGAAGCGTCTCGTAGGGCACGTAATGCTGGGTCTCGACCACGTCGAACTCGAGCGGATTCTTGCGCTGGATCTCGCCGAAATGCGTGCGCCAGTTGCGCTCGACGTCGTAGGCGGCCAGGAATTCCGCGTAGAAATTGCGCGAGGCGAAACCGAAGCTCTTGGCGTTGTAGCCGCGGATCAGGTCGGGCAGCTCGGTGCCGCCGGTGGCGGTCAGGCCGCGCGCGATGCCGCCGCGTCCATGGTTGTAGGCGGTCAGGGCCAGCGGCCAGCTGCCGAGCGAGGCGTAGTCGTCGCGCAGATGGCGCGCGGCGGCATCGGTGCTGGTCCAGGGGTCACGGCGATCGTCGACGACGTCGTTGAGGCGCATGTAGATGCGCGCCGACGACGGAATGAACTGCCATAGGCCCGCGGCACCGACCTTGGAATACGCCTCGACGTTGAAGCTCGATTCGACCAGTGGAAGGCGCGTCAGCCGCAGCGGCAGCGAATAGCCCTGGAAAACACCTTCCATCCTCGGCAGGTACTTGCCGGAGATCTCCAGCGCCTGCTGGGTGCGCTCGCGCAAGCCGCGCTGGGACCGCAGGTTCGAGGCGGCGATTTCGAAGCGATCGTCGTTCTGGTTGCGCGCGTACAGGTCGTAGATGCGGCGCTGCTCGACATCGAGCGTCTCGGGCTGCCCGCGAGCGGCGTGGACCTGCTGCAGCAGGCGCCGGGTGCGTTCGATCGTGGCCGCCTCCTGCTGGTTCTTGAGCTTGCGCAGCGAACCGGGGTCCAGGTACGCCGCCTCGCTGGTGAAATCCAGCACCTCGAAGACCACGTCGAGGTTGTTCATGTCGTGGATGACGCTCTGATGCTCGGAGTACTCGCCGAACACCTTGGTCCAGAACGCGACGTTGGGCTTCAGGACCGCATAGCGCGGGAACAGCTCGTCGTCGGAATCGACGCGACGCGCCGACGCGACCGGTGTGGGTATCACGGCGAACGGCGCGTCCGCGGGGACGATGCTGCCGGCCACGGGAGCCGGAGGAGCGGCGGGGACATCGGCTTCGGCGGTCGTTCCTCCCAGGCACGCTGCGGCCACGCACAACCGGGACAACCACCGAGTCACCACCATCACTCACCTCGCCGTACGCACCGCAAAAAGTCCGGAGGAAAAACGCCAACGGCAGGGCCAACGTCGCATCACCCGAATTGCGGCGATGCTAACGCGCCCCCACTTCCTCATCAACGAAAATCTTCGCGCGACGCGACGCGTTCCCGAGGCTCGCGCCGACGCAAGGCGCGACCGCGCCGACGATGCGGAAACGAACAGGCAATTCCGCCCGTCTGCGCCTACCATCGCCCAAAACCTCGGACGGAAAATCCGCTTGAACGCCGAACAACTGTGCCTGCTGGCAGCGGGCATCTTCTTTTCTTCCGGTCTGCTCACCGGCTGGTGGAAATACCGCTGCATCGCGGCGTCTGCGCAGGCGGTCGCGCCCGTTTACGTCGACATCGCGCATCGCACGAGCCTGATGTACGCGTTCTCGGCGGTGCTGCTGCGCGAATTCGTTCCCTACTCGCCGCTGTCGGAGACCGGAACGCTGTGGGCGGCGGGCCTGCCCCTGCTGTTCTTCGCATTGGCGATCAGCATGTACATCGTGCACGGCATCCTGCGCGACACCGACAACCAGATGCGCGCGCCGCACCGGCTCGGCCCGCTGACGCTGCCGGGCGCCGCAATCCATGCATTCATGTGGGCCCTGGCGGTCGCCGAGATCGGCGGTTTCGCGGTGCTGTTCTACGGTTTTGCTTCCAGTCTCCGAAATATCTGATGGCTTCCACGCTCTCTTTCCCGTCGACCGAGCCGTTCCGCAAGCAGCGCCTGCGCGTCAGCGACCTGCACGAGCTCTACATCGAAGAATGCGGCAACCCGCACGGACAGCCGGCTTTGTTCCTGCACGGCGGGCCCGGCGGCGGCGCCGAACCGTGGCACCGCCAGTTCTTCGATCCGGCCCGCTACCGCATCGTGCTGTTCGATCAGCGCGGCTGCGGGCGCTCCACGCCGCACGCCGAGCTGCGCCAGAACACCACCTGGGACCTGGTCGCCGACATCGAGCGGATCCGCGAAAAGCTCGGCATCGATCGATGGCTGGTCTTCGGCGGATCCTGGGGTTCGACGCTGGCGCTGGCCTACGCCGAGCGCCATCCGGAGCACGTCAGCCACCTGGTGCTGCGCGGCATCTTCCTGCTGCGCCGACGCGAGATCGAATGGTTCTACCAGGAGGGCGCGAGCTGGATGTACCCCGATGCCTGGGAGCACTTCCTGGCGCCGATCCCCGTCGCGGAGCGTCATGACCTGATCGATGCCTATCACCGCCGGCTGACCGACCCGGACCCGCGCGTGCGCAGCGAAGCGGCGCGCGCCTGGAGCGTGTGGGAGGGTTCGACCAGCAAGCTGCTGCCCAGCGGCGACATGGTCATGCGCTTCGGCGAGAGCCGTTTCGCCGAGGCCTTTGCCCGCATCGAGTGCCACTACTTCGTCAACCGCGGCTTCTTCGATACCGACAACTGGCTGATCGAGAATGTCGGCCGCATCCGCCACATCCCGGCGGTGATCGTGCAGGGCCGCTACGACGTGGTGTGTCCCATGCGCTCGGCCTGGGATCTGCACCGGGCGTGGCCCGAGGCCGACCTGCGCGTGGTGGCCGACGCCGGCCACGCGGCCAGCGAAAGCGGAACCCTGGCGCAGCTGATCGACGCAACCAACCGCTTCGCCGCGGGCTGAGCGTCTACGGAAACGCCCTCGAGGGCGATCCCTCAGTCGCCACGATTGAAGCGATCGCTTCAAGCAATCGCTGCATCCGACCTCTACCATTGGCGGATGGAAGTCGACCTCACGCGCGAACGCCTGCTCCACGCCGCCCTCGAGGTGTTCGCGGCACACGGCTATCACGGCGCCTCGACGCGCGACATCTGCACGGCAGCCAACGCCGGCAACGCCGCGATCCACTATCACTTCCGCGACAAGACCGGGATCTACCGCGAGCTTTTCATGCGCATGCTCGACGACTTCGAGCAGCGCATGCGCGCGGCACGGATCGGGTCGTTGCGGGGACGAGAGGCGCTGCGGGTCTACTACAAGGCGCTGATGCGTCCGCTGGCCGAGGATCCGGGCATCGCGCAGCAGATCGTGCTGTATTCGCGCGAAGAACTGCAGCCGACCGGCCTGGTCGACGACCTGCTGCCGCGCGGCCTGCAACTGCAGGTGGAACTGCTCGGTGACGTGCTGCGACGCGAACTCGGCACCGAGCGCCTGGACGCCGCATTGCAGCGGCTCGTGATCTCCCTGCATGGGCTGGCGCTGATCTACGTGTTCAAGCAGCGGGTCATCCGCAGCGTGCTGCCGGCCACGATGGACGGGCCGAACTGGCTCGGGCGCCTGACCGTGCAGCTCGCCGAGACGGGCGAATCGCTGATCGAGATGGAACGTCGTCGCCGGCAGAACGTGGCGCGCCGACGAACGCGGGCGGCCTGAAGGCCGCCCCTGAGCAGCACCGGACAAAGGAAGGCAGGAAACGTGGTGATCGGCGATCGCACAGTTGGATCGATGTGGGCCG
Organism: Panacagrimonas sp.; assembly: GCF_020697055.1. Classification (GTDB taxonomy): domain Bacteria; phylum Pseudomonadota; class Gammaproteobacteria; order Nevskiales; family Nevskiaceae; genus Panacagrimonas. The sequence goes on from NZ_JAJFBP010000014.1 coordinate 58,785, forward strand.
CGGCGGCGGGAGGGCTCGCCGTGGCGGCGCTGCTGCTGGGCGGCTGCTCGAAGCAGGAGGAAGCGGCACCTGCGACCGAGCCGCCGACGCGCGTATCGGTGGTGACGGTCAGGCCGCAGTCGGTGCCGCTGACCGCGGAGCTGCCGGGACGGGTCGTGGCATTTCGCACGGCGGAGGTGCGTCCGCAGGTCAACGGCGTGATCACCAGGCGTCTGTTCGAGGAAGGCACGCAGGTCAAGGCCGGGCAGCCGCTGTTCCAGATCGACGCGGCGCCCTATCGCGCGCAGTACAACAGCGCGATGGCGGCCGCGACCGTGGCCCGGCGCCGTTCCGAGCGCCAGGCGGCGCTGCTGAAGTCGGAAGTCGTGTCGCGGCAGGCGTACGACGAAGCCGATGCGCTGCGCCTGCAGGCAGAGGCGGCGCTCGAGAACGCCCGCATCAATCTCGACTACACCCGGATCGTCGCGCCGATCGACGGCCTGATCGGACGTTCCAACGTCACCGAAGGCGCGCTCGTGACGGCCGGGCAGCCGACGCCGCTGGCCACGCTGATGCAGCTCGATCCGGTGTACGTCGACACGCTCCAGCCCAGCCGCGTGCTGCTGCAGCTGCGACGCGAGCAGGCGGCCGGTCGTCTGCACCAGAACAAGGACGGCGCCGCGCGCGTGCGATTGCGCCTCGAGGACGGCACGTCGTACGAAAGCGAAGGCGCGCTGCAGTTCACCGAACTCGCCGTTGACGAAGGCACCGGTTCGGTGACGCTGCGCTCGATCTTCCCGAACCCGCGCCTGACGCTGCTGCACGGCATGTTCGTCTACCAGCGGATCGAGGAAGGCGTGCGCTCCGATGCGCTGCTGGTTCCGCAACAGGGCGTCACGCGCGATGCCAAGGGCGAAGCCACCGCGCTCGTCGTGACACGGGACAACAAGGTCGAACGGCGCCAACTCGTCACCGAGCGCGCCGTCGCCGACCAATGGCTGGTGACCGCCGGCTTGTCGCCCGGCGAACGGGTGATCGTCGAAGGGCTGCAGTTCGCCAAACCCGGTGACACGGTGGCACCGGCCGAATACGCACCGCCCTCGCCGCCGGCGGCGGGCGCCGCGTCGCCGGTGCCGGCGCCCAAGAGCGCTCCCTGAGGCCCGCCGTCGATGGTCAACTTCTTCATCGACCGTCCGATCTTCGCCTGGGTGCTGGCGATCGTCGTGATGCTCGGCGGCGCGATGGCGCTGTCGCAGCTGCCGGTCGCGCAGTACCCGAGCATCGCGCCGCCGGCGATCCAGATCACGGTGGTCTATCCCGGCGCCTCGGCCGAGACCGTGCAGAACACGGTCACGCAAGTGATCGAGCAGCAGATGAGCGGCATCGACAACCTCATGTACTTCCGTTCGGAGAGCAACAAGGACGGAAGCATGACGATCACGCTCTACTTCGAGCAGGGCACCGACTCCGACATCGCGCAGGTGCAGGTGCAGAACAAGCTGGCGCTCGCCACGCCGTTGCTGCCGCTGGAAGTGCAGCAACAGGGCCTGCGCGTGGCCAAGTCCACGATCAACTTCCTGCTGGTGATCGGCTTCACGTCGGTGGACGGCCGCATGTCCGATACCGACATCAGCGACTACGTCGCCTCGAACGTGCGCGATCCGATCAGCCGCACGCCGGGCGTGGGCGACATCGAGCTGTTCGGCTCGCAGTACGCGATGCGCATCTGGCTGGACCCGGCCAAGCTCAACAACTTCGCGCTCACGCCGGTGGACGTCGCCCGTGCGCTGCAGGTGCAGAACGTGCAGATCGCCGCCGGCGAGCTCGGCGGCCTGCCCGCCGTCGAGGGCCAGCGGCTGAATGCGACGATCGTGGGCCCGCAGCGCCTGCAGAGCGCCGCCGAGTTCGAGCGCGTGCTGCTCAAGGTCAACGCCGACGGCTCCCAGGTGCGCCTGGGCGATGTCGCCCGCGTGGCGCTGGGCGGTGAGAGCTACGGCATCCGCACCGAGTTCAACGGCCGACCCGCCGCGGGACTTGCGATCAAGCTCGCAACAGGCGCCAACGCGCTCGACACCGCCGAGGCGATCCACGCGACGATGGACCAGCTGCGGCCGTTCTTCCCGCAGGGACTCGAGACGGTCTCGCCCTACGACACCACGCCCTTCATCCGCGTCTCGATCGAGGAGGTCGGCAAGACGCTGCTCGAAGCGTTCGTGCTCGTGTTCCTGGTGATCTTCCTGTTCCTGCAGAACCTGCGCGCGACGCTGATCCCGACGATCGCGGTGCCCATCGTGCTGCTCGGCACGCTCGGCGTCCTGGCGGTGGCCGGCTACTCGATCAACACGCTGACGATGTTCGGGATGGTGCTGGCCATCGGCCTGCTCGTGGACGACGCGATCGTCGTGGTCGAGAACGTCGAGCGCGTGATGGCCGAGGAAGGCCTGTCGCCGCGAGACGCGGTGCGCAAGTCCATGCGCCAGATCAGCGGGGCGCTGATCGGCATCGCACTGGTGCTGTCGGCCGTGTTCCTGCCGATGGCGTTCTTCGGCGGCTCGACCGGCGTGATCTACCGCCAGTTCTCGGTCACGGTGGTTTCGGCGATGACGCTGTCGGTGGCGGTGGCGATGCTGTTCACGCCGTCGCTGTGCGCAACGCTGCTCAAACCGCACGCGCCCAAGCCCGCAGGAAGACAGGGCGGCCTGTTCGGCGCGTTCAATCGCGGCTTCGCGCGGATGAACAGCCGCTATGCGCAGAGCGTGGACCGGCTGACGCGACGGCGTGGCCGTTCGCTGGCGGTCTACGCCGCGATCATCGTGGTGATGGGGCTGATGTTCCTGCGCCTGCCGACGTCGTTCCTGCCCGACGAGGACCAGGGCATTCTCTTCGTGCAGGTGGACCAGCCCCCGGGCACCGCCGCGGAGCTGACGCAGCGCACGCTCAACGAGGTGCGCGACTACTTCCTCGAACAGGAGGGCGAAGCCGTCACCGGCGTCTTCACCGTCAACGGTTTCAGCTTCGGCGGTCGCGGACAGAACTCCGGGCTGGTGTTCGTCAAGCTCAAGGACTGGTCCGAGCGGCCCGACCACGACGTCTTCTCGATGGCCGATCGCGCAACGCAGCACTTCAAGAAGATCATCACCGGTGAAGTCGCCGCCTTCGCGCCACCGGCGGTGCTGGAACTCGGCAACGCCATGGGCTTCGACTTCGAGCTGCTCGACCGCGCCAATCGCGGCCACGACGCGCTGATGCAGGCGCGTCAGCAGCTGCTGGAGCTTGCGAAGAAGGATCCGGCGATCAACGACATCCGCGCCAACGGCCTGCCCGACGAACCGCAGTACCGCATCGACATCGATTGGGAGAAAGCCAGCACGCTGGGGCTGTCGATCGCCGACATCAGCGCCACGCTCGGCGCCGGCTGGGGTTCGGCCTACGTCAACCAGTTCATCGATCGCGGCCGCGTGAAGAAGGTGTTCATCCAGGGCGACGCCGAGGCGCGGATGCTGCCGCAGGACCTGGATCGCTGGAACGTGCGCAACGCCGCCGGGCAGATGGTGCCGTTCTCGGTTTTCTCGCGTGCCGACTGGAGCCAGGGCTCGCCCAAGCTCGAGCGCTACAACGGCATGGCGGCCTTGCAGTTCCTCGGCGCGCCCGCCACCGGATACAGCACCGGCGATGCGATGCGCGCGATGGAAGCGGCGATGACCAAGCTGCCGACCGGTTTCGGCCATGAATGGACCGGCCTGTCCTACGAGGAACGGCGTTCCGGAACACAGGCGCCGCTGCTCTACGCGATCTCGCTGCTGATCGTGTTCCTGTGCCTGGCGGCGCTGTACGAGAGCTGGTCGATCCCGTTCGCGGTGATGCTGGTGGTCCCGCTCGGGATCATCGGCACCGTCGCGGCCACGCTGCTGCGCGGCCTCGACAACGACGTGTTCTTCCAGGTGGGGCTGTTGACCACCGTGGGGCTGTCGGCACGCAACGCGATCCTGATCGTCGAGTTCGCCAAGGACAACCACGACCAGGGCATGGATCTGATCGAGGCGACCGTGCACGCCGCACGACAGCGCCTGCGCCCGATCCTGATGACCTCGCTCGCGTTCATCTGCGGCGTGCTGCCGCTGGCGATCGCCAGCGGCGCCGGCGCGGGCGGCCGCATCGCCATTGGAACCGGCGTGATCGGCGGAATGTTCACCGCCACCGTGCTGGCGGTGTTCCTGGTGCCGGTGTTCTTCGTCGCGGTGCGTGCGATTTTCAAGGGCAAGCGCGCTGCGGACGCGGCGCCGGTGTCGACCGCCACCGGCTGAGGCGATCGGACGATCCTGTCCAAGTCGCGGACAGGATCGGATCGCAAAACCGCGTTGCAATCGATGCGCTGCGCCACCATGTTCGGCGGATGGATCTGGTTCGCAAGCTCGCCGTCCTCGCCGACGCCGCGAAGTACGACGCATCGTGCGCGAGCAGCGGCGGCCCGCGGCGCGACTCGCTGGGCACCGGCGGCATCGGCTCGACCGAAGGCATGGGCATCTGCCACGCGTACGCACCCGACGGACGCTGCATCTCGCTGCTCAAGATCCTGCTGACCAATTTCTGCGTCTACGACTGTGCGTATTGCATCAACCGGCGCAGCAGCAACGTCGAGCGGGCGCGGTTCAGCGTCAACGACGTCGTGACGCTGACGCTGGATTTCTACAAGCGCAACTACATCGAAGGCCTGTTCCTGAGTTCCGGGATCATCCGCTCGCCGGACTACACGATGGAGCAGCTCGTTCTGGTTGCGCGCAAGCTGCGCGTCGATCATCGCTTCGGCGGCTACATCCATCTGAAGACCATTCCGGACGCCGCGCCCGAACTGATCGCCGACGCCGGGCGCTGGGCGGATCGCCTGTCGATCAACGTCGAGCTGCCCACCGAAAGCGGACTGAAGAAACTCGCTCCCGAGAAGAACCTGCGCGACATCCGCGCCGCCATGGGCCAGCTGCGGCTGCGCATCGACGAGACGGAGGAAGAGCCCAGGGCGCCCCGGTTTGCACCCGCCGGCCAGAGCACGCAGATGATCGTCGGTGCCGATGCCGCGAACGACCGTGACGTGCTGGAGACCAGCGACACCCTGTATCGCAACTACCGGCTGCGGCGCGTGTACTACTCGGCCTTCAGTCCGATCCCCGACGCCTCGAGCGTGCTGCCGCCGACGGCGCCGCCGCTGGTGCGCGAGCATCGGCTCTACCAGGCCGACTGGTTGTTGCGTTTCTACGGCTTCACCGTCGAGGACATCGCGCCTGCCGATGCGCCGGACCTGCCGATGGATGTCGATCCCAAGACCGCGTGGGCGCTGCGCCATCGCGAGCAGTTTCCGGTGGACGTCAATCGCGCGGATCGCGAAACGCTGCTGCGCGTGCCCGGCCTGGGTGTGCGCAACGTCGAGCGCCTGCTGGACCTGCGTGCGCACAAGACGCTGCGCTACCAGGACCTGGTGCGCCTGCGGGTGCCGATGAAGCGCGTGGCCGCGTTCATCGTGACCGCCGATCATCGTCCGCGCGCGGACATCGAATCGTCCGCCCTTCGTCCAAGCGTGCGCAGCGACGCGCAGGGCGACCTGTTCGGATCGTGAGGCGGGTCGGCTTCACGCCCGGCACGGGCTACGAGGAATGGCGTGGGATCGCGCGCCGGCTGCTGCGCCAGGGCATCGCGCCCGAGGACGTCGTCTGGCAGCGCGACGCACAGGACGATCTGCTCGCCGACGAGGCGATGCCCGCACCCGGCGAAAACGGATCTTCGGCGCGCGTGCCGCGGGAGTTTCCGGTTCTCGCCGATTCGGTGCTCGCGCATTCCGATCCGCAGGCGCCGGCGCTGGCGTATCGGCTGCTGTGGCGCCTGACGCACGGCGAGCCCGGCCTGCTGGCGCTGTCGACCGACGACGATGTCGTGCGCGCGAAGGCCTGGGAGAAGTCGGTGCACCGCGACGCGCACAAGATGAAGGCGTTCGTGCGCTTCCGCGAAGTGCGCGCTGCGGACGGCGAACCGGTCTACGTCGCGTGGTTCGAGCCCGACCACCACGTCGTGGAGCGGCTCGCCCCGTTCTTCGTCCGCCGATTCGCCGGCATGCGCTGGTCGATCCTCACGCCGTATCGCAGCGTGCACTGGGACGGGCACGAGACGCGCTTCGGACCCGGCGCGCTACGCTCGCAGGCGCCCGGTGACGATGCGCTCGAGGATCTGTGGCGGACCTACTACGCCAGTGTCTTCAATCCGGCGCGGCTCAAGGTGAAGGCCATGACCCAGCAGATGCCGCAGAAGTACTGGAAGAACCTGCCGGAGGCGCGGCTGATTCCGCCGCTGGTACGCGAAGCGGCGCTGCGGCGCGACGCGATGGTCGAACAGGAGCTGGCGACGCCCAACCGCCGCACGCGGCCGCGCGCTGCGGTCGAGCCGCCGCCGTCCGGATCGCTGGACGAGATGCGCGCGCTGGCCAAGGACTGCCGGCGCTGCGATCTGTGGAAGCCGGCGACGCAGACGGTGTTCGGCGAAGGCCCGGCGCACGCCTCGGTCATGCTGATCGGCGAACAGCCGGGCGACCAGGAGGATCTGGCCGGCAAGCCCTTCGTCGGACCGGCGGGACGGCTGCTCGATCGCGCGCTCGCCGAGGCGGGTCTTGATCGCAGCCAGATGTACGTCACCAACACGGTCAAGCACTTCAAGTTCGAGCCGCGCGGCAAGCTGCGGTTGCACAAGCGCGCCGATGCCGCCGAGCAGCGCGCCTGCCGGCCATGGCTCGACGGGGAGATCGCGCGCGTGCAGCCGCGGCTGATCGTGTGCCTGGGGAGCATGGCGGCCCAGGCGCTACTGGGCAGCGGCTTCCGGTTACTCCAGGAGCGCGGCACCTGGCATCAGCGCGAGGACGGCAGCCGCGTGATCGCGACGGTGCATCCGTCCTACCTGCTGCGCCTGCCCGACGCCGAGGCGCGCGAGCAGGGGTTTGCCGCGTTCGTCGCCGACCTGCGGCGCGTGGCGACCGCGCTGAACGACTAGTCGAAGGGGTTCAGCTTGCTGAAGAAGCCCTCGCCTTCCTTCTTCTCGGCCTTTTCCTTCTTGAGGATCTCGACCCGCGCCATGTCCTCGTAGACCACGCGCGCGTTCTGGCCGTAGAGCGCCTTGTTGGTGATCTTGGTGACCACGAACTTGTGCACCACGTCGTTCTTGGTGGTCACCTTGACGTTATCGCCCTTGTTCACGCCGGCGATGATCGACTCGGGGCTGCTGGCGTCGATGGCCTTCTTGGACGCGCAGCCGCCGACGGCGAACAGGCTCAGGGCGACGCAGACAGCAACCAGCACTCGACGAAACGCGGACATCGGGATCTCCACAGATACTCAGGGCAAGGGATCCCGGCGACGTGGGCCGGGATTCTCGGGACCGAAACCATAGCGCGGCGGCGGCGCCTCCCGCCAGTTGCCTACTTGATCGGGAGCCGGGCGACGCCGGTCTCGCCGACGATCTGCAGCTGATCGGCCACCGCCACTACGCCGGACAGCGAGCCCGCCGCGGGCGGCGCACCGGTGGCGACTCCATCGGGGGCGATGTAGACGATGACGCCGTCGGCGCCCACCAGGACGGTGCGCCCGTCCGGCAGGACCGTGCCTCCGAACATCGATTGCACGCTGTCGATGTCCACCGGCGTCCAGGTGCCGGTCCGCACGTCGTCGCTGATCAGCACGTTGCCGCGCAATCCGAACACCAGGGCGCCCTTGGCGCCGCGCGGCAGGGCGCCGAACAGCGAACCCTCGTAGGGCACGGTCAGGCGCTCCCAGGTGGTGCCGTTGTCCGCGCTGACGCCCGCCAGGCCGGTCTCGCCGACCAGGAACAGGCTGCCGTCGCCCAGACGCACGAGGCTGTTCAAATGCAGGCCGTCGTCGCGGATCGCGGGCGCCACGACCTCGGTCCAGGTGGCGCCGCCGTCGGCGGTCTGCACGAACATCCCGTACGCGCCGACGCCGTACGCGTGCTGCGCGTCCACCGCCATCACGTTGAGCAGCGGCTCGCCCTTCTCCGGCTTGAACTGCTGCAGCGTCCAGGTGTTGCCGCCGTCGACGGTGTGCAGGATCGTCGCGTCGTGGCCCACCGCCCAGCCGTTCTTGGGGTCGGCGAAGGCCACCGCGGTCAGCGTGACGTTGACCGGCACCGGCACCTGCTTCCAGGTCTTGCCGTCGGTCGACAGCAGGATGTTGCCGCGATCGCCCACCGCGACCAGCGTGTCGCCCGCGCAGGTCACGCCGAGCAGCAGGTTTTGCGCCGACAGGCGTGCGATCTCGGCGGGGCGCGGCGCGATCGGCGCGGCCGGCGCCTCGCTGCCCGCCTCGTCCTGCGCCCACGCCGTGGGGCTGCCGATCAGCACGACCAGCGTCGCGGCGCGCAGAAGATTGCGGAGCATCGTCGTCATGGTCCGCGCGTTCATGCCGTCACCGCCGGGACTGCTTCTTCGGTCGTGCTGCCGGGCGCCGGCGGCTTGAGCAGGAACGCCGCGAACGCCGGCAGCAGGATCACCGCGGCGCCCGCGTTGGCCAGGAACATGATCGTGAGCAGGATGCCCATGTCGACCTGGAACTGCAGGCCCGACAGCAGCCACGTGCACACGCTCGCGGCCAACGCCAGGGCCGTGACGATCACCGCCTTGCCGGTCTGGTGCAGCGTCTGCTCATAGGCCTTGCGCAGCGTCATCTTGCGCTCCATCACGCATTCCTCGAGCACGCTGTAGATGTAGATGCCGTAGTCCACGCCGATGCCGGCCGCGAACGCCGCCACCGGCAGCGTCGAGACCTTCACGCCGATGTCGAGGAACACCATCACCGCGTAGGTGAACACCGACACCAAGGCCAGCGGCACCAGCACGCAGACCAGCCCTGCGATGCTGCGGAACGAGGCGTACACGCAGATCGCGATGCACAGGTAGAGCCAGAACAGCACCGTGCGCTCGGTCTCCTCGATCACGTCGTTGGTCGCGGCCATCACGCCGACGTTGCCGGTGGCGAGCGCGAACTTCACCGGCGAGGCCTCGCCTTCCTCGTCGATGAACTTCTGCACCGCCGCGATGACGTGGTCGATGGTCTCGGCCTTGTGGTCGGCGGTGAACACGAACACCGGCATCGCGCTGCAGTCGGAGTTGAGCAGACCGCTGGAGGTCGGGAACTGCTGGCCCGCGAGCACCAGCGCGCCGGACTCGCGCGGCAGCACCATGAACTTCGGATTGCCCTCCGAGAACGCGTTGTAGACGATCTTGGCGACCTGCGGCATCGACAAGGTCGACTGCACGCCGGCGGTGTTCTGCATGCGCCAGGCGAACCGGTCGATGGTTTCCATCACGCGATGGTCGATGCAGCCGTCGGCCTTGTTCTGCGCGATCACCTTGATCACGTCCACGCCGATCGAGAATTCGCTGACGATCTTCGCGGAGTCGCGGTTGTAACGGGATTCGGGACGCAGCTCGGGCACGCCATCGTGCAGCTCGCCGATCTTGAGGTCCTTGGACACCCACTCGGCCCAGCCCCAGCTCGCCACGGAGATCACGAGCACGACGGCCGCGACGGGCTTGAGCGTGATCAGCGAGACCATGCGCCACACGGGCTCGAACGCGGCATCGCGACGTCGCTGGTGCTCGCGGAATTTTTCGGGATTGCCCAGGCGCGCGTAGCTGAGCAGGCAGGGCAGCAGAATTTTCTTGCACACGATGACGGCGACCAGGCCGAACATCGCGTTTACCGCCATCTCCTGCACGATGCCGATCGGGATCAGAAGGATCGTGCCGAAGCCGACCACATTGGTGAGCAGCGCGGTGATGCCGGGAATCACCAGTCGCCGGTAGGTGGCGCGTGAGGCATCGAGACTGTTGAGGCCGTGGTCAGCCACCTCGTACAGCCAGAAGCTGGTGATCTGGATGCCGTGGCTGACGCTGATCGCAAGCACCAGGAACGGTACGAGGATCGCGAACGGATCCAGGCCATAGCCGAACAGATGCAGGATGCCGAGCTCCCACACCACCGCGAGGATGCCGCAGGACAGCGGCAGCAGCGCGATCAGGCCCGAGCCGGTGTACCACCACAGGATGACCCAGACCAGGAAGATGGTGAGCGCGAAGAAGCTCACGACCTCGAACGAGGCGTTGGCGATATCGCCGACAACCTTCGCGAAGCCGACGATGTGCACGTCGATGTCGGGGTTGTAGTCCGGGTTGTCGACCTCGACCACCTCGAAGTCGCCGCCTCGCAGCGTGTGCTGTTCCTTGTCGCCGTTCTCGTTGGTGGCCGTGAACTCGACGTGCTGGAAACGGAAGTTCCACCGGCGCGGATCGGAGTAGCCGGTCTTGGCGACCTCGCCCGCCTTCAGAGGTCCGGTGTCGGCCTTGAGCTTGTACTGGAACATCTTCGGATTGATGAAACGCTGGCGCACGTCCTCGATCAGCGCCGCGGTCTTCACGTAATCGAGCTTCTGGCCGGTGACCGGGTTCTGCTCGAGCAGCTCGGAGAACACCATGGCACCGCTCATATCGTTTGCGACCAGCCGACCCAGCACCTTGGCCTTGGTCACGTTGGAACGCACCCGCGCGAGCATCTCGTCGGTCGGCGCGTAGTCGGCCGGGATGACGTTGCCGCCGTACAGGCCTTCCTCGCGAACCTCCACGTAGCGGACGTCGGGCGTGAAGATCGAGCTCACGCGCGTGCGATCCATGCCCGGCGTGAAGAACACCGCGTTGGTCAGCGACTTCAGCGTCGCCATGAACTTGGGCTCGTAGATGTCCTTGCCCGAGTCCTGGTCCTTGCGCACGAGCGCGAACAGCACGAGGTTGGCGCCGCCGAACTGCTGCTGGTACTGCTTGAACACCTGGATGTACGGGTGTCCGAGCGGAAGCTGTTTCTCGAACCCGGTGTCGAGCTTGAGCTGCGATGCCTGCCAGCCCATCAACAGCGTCATCAGGAACAGCACGATCAACGTGCGCGGCCGCCGGCCGAACACGATCGGTTCGGTCCATCGGATGAACAGCTGCGAAAATGCGCCGCGCGCGTCGCCGTGCATCGCCTTCTCCTCCCCTTTTCTAATCGTTCGCGAACCGGGTCTGCGCCCTCACGCAGCCGGCAGGCTCGATGCTCGCCGCATCATGGCAGTCCACGCGTGACGGCGCACCCGGCAAATACGGCCCAGTGAGAATGGTCCTTACCGGCCCGCGATCCGCCTACTTGGACGCTCGCTGCTGCGCCGCCGCCGCCTCGAAGAACGAATCCTCGACGTTGAAGGTGTAGTCGTTCGGCTTGTCCTCGTTGGCTAGCGCGGTGATGAAGTAGCGGCCCGAGGTCGTGTGATAGATCACCTCGGGGATCGTGCCGGCGCCGAGTACATTGCGCAGCGAGGCGTAGTGGCCTTCCTGGAACGGGTAGAGGCCGCCGTTGGCGTCGTAGTCGTCGACGAGCACGATCTGCCAGCCGTCCTCGTCCACGTAGAAGCGGCGCCTGGCGAAGGTGTGACGCGTAGCGGGACGAAGCTCGGCTTCCACCACCCACACGCGATGCAGCGCGTATCGCGGCAGGTCCCGGTTGAAGTGCTTGGGCTTGGCCATGTCCGCATACTTCACGCTCGGCCCGCCGATCTTGTTGGAGTTGGCCGGGATGATCAGCTCCTTCTTGCCGAGCACCTCCCAGGTGTAGCGATCCAGGATGCCGTTGGACATGTCCACCTGGTCGTGGTCGTTGAACAGGCCCTCGCACACCTGGAACCAGAGCAGGCCGTCGGACTGGCCGCTGGGATCGGGCGCGCGTCCGCATCGATTCGCATCGTTGTTGACCGCACCGACGAGCCGCTTGTCGCGTTCCTCGATGCGCATGGCGGCCCCGCCGATCAGCGTGGTGTTCGACACCACATCGACGTCCTCGCCGCCGATCTCCAGCGAGAAGGTTCGTGCGTGCGCCGGACCCGCCATGGCCAGCATCGCGAGCATCGTGAGCATCGCGAATGTCGCCGCGTGCCCTGTTCGCCCCCACACCCCACTCACCGCCGTTGCGACGGAGCCGATGCTCGATCCCATGCCAATCCTCCGGTTGCACGCCGGCCCCCGTCCGAGCGCAGATCCGACTTCTCCTGGACCGCGGCTCTTGTACCGATGGCCAGGGGTCCCGCTTTTTTCTCGTTGCTCGTCTACATCGTGGCGGAAGTCCCCGTCGGGGTGCCTCCGCCATATCGATCAGGTCTCGTACGGGTCGTAGTCGGACTTGGAGGCACCGCATTCCGGGCACTGCCAGTCATCCGGAATGTCCGCGAAACGCGTTCCGGGCGCGATCCCGCTATCCGGGTCGCCGAGACGCTCGTCGTACACGTGCGAGCAGTAGCGGCAGCGAAATCGGCGGTAAGTGCTCATACCCGGGCCTCCATTGGAACGGGGGTGTCGAACTCGCGCCCGGAGCCCGGGGCACCGCCGGCGACGATGACCGGTCGGATCGCGAAGCCCTTCTGGATCGCAAGATCGTGCCCGCGCAAAGCCGGCTCGATCAGCCTCCACACGCGATGGTTGTTGTAGAACGGCGTCGTCGGATACAGGTGATGGATCAGGTGCACGTGCTGGCATTGCAGCAGCGGCCCCAGCAGCCATTCGTGGCCTTCGCGGATGGTCGTGGCGCGGGTGAAGTGCTCCTCCTGCGACACCTCGTGCGGCGCATGCGGCAGCCAGAAGAAACTGAAACCCAGCGCCAGCTGGATCAGCCGCGACGGAATGAACCAGAGCATCAGGACCTCTGATCCGTAGCCCGCGGTCACCAGCGACGAAAGCACGGCGATGGCGATCGCCGCCATCCACAGCGAGCGGCGCAGGTACGGCGCCGATACCTTGTCGCCGTTGCGCAGCGCGTGGGCGAAATAGGCCAAGTCGATGAACATCCAGCGCAGCGGCAGCGACCACGCCGGACCGTCGAACACGCGATCGGGATCACGCGGGCCGCTGGCAAACCGGTGGTGCTGGATGTGCGCCCAGCGGAACAGGCGCAGATCGACGTACGGCAGCACCAGCAGGACGCCGAGCTGGCCCACCAGATCGTTGAAGCGCGTGTGGGTCGAGATCGTCCGGTGGATCGAATCATGGGCGACGCTGAACGCCAGGTAGCCGATCACGGTGTTCGCGAGCGTGCCGATCCACAGTGCAAGCTGCCCCGTCCCGCACAGCACGTACATCGCCAGGAACGTGACCGTCAGGATCACCGACATCGTCACTGTCGGCCACGCGACACGCGGGGCCCGTGTCATCGTTTTAAAGCTCTGGCGCCCGGATGCATCCAGATGCGCGAGATCGAGAATCGGTTGGCTCATGCGGACCTCCGCGGGTTCGGTTTCGATTTCCGGCCAGGACTGCGACGTCTGGCGGCGACGCCGCGCGACGCGGCCGGGGTCACGCGATTCGGCAGCACCGCGCCGAGCAGCAGGTTGAGCAGCGCCGGTGCGAGTTCGTCCAGATCGCAGCCATGGACCAGCTGGCCGTTCACGTGCAGGGTCATCAGCCCGTGCAGGCCGCCCCAGAACGCGTGCGTGATCCGGCGCGCGTCGCCCTGGATCTCACCAGCATCGACGCAGGCCTGGACCGATTCGACCGCGTGCTCGAACAGGCTGCGGCGAGCGGCGAGCAGTTCCGGATAGGCATCGGGCGACGGCTGCTCCGTCGAAAAGATCAGCAGGTACTCGGCCGGGTTGCGGCGGACGTATTCGACGTAGGCGTCGAAGACCGTGCGCAGTCGCTCAAGGCGCGATTCACGGTCCCGCTCGCGCGATCGCACGAACGCCTCGAAGCGACCGACCGCGGCCGCGCGAACCTGCGCGAGCAGTTCGTCCTTGTCCTCGACGTAGCGGTAGATCAGCGTATGGCTGATGCCCACCGCTTCGGCCAGAGCCCGGAAGCTGACCGCATCCGAACCCTGCTCGAGATGGATCGACAGCGCGGCGTCCGCGAGCCGCCGGCGCATCTGCGCGCGTTCGTCGTTCGTGAGAGCGGGTCGGGCCATGGGCGTTTATGTAACACTGTTAATTTAACACTGTCAACCCAACGTCCCGATGGCGATTTCTTCGACGCAAAAAAGAAAAGGGGCGGGTCGTTGAACGACCCGCCCCAACACAACACCCCTGGGAGGAGATCGACGCCGGCCGCGGTCGTGGACCGCGGCCGGCGCCCGCACGTCAGAGGATGTAGCCGCGTTCGTTGTGCTGGTTGACGTCGAGACCTTCGGTCTCGCCTTCTTCCGTCACACGCAGACCGCCGGTGAGCACGCTGACGATCTTCAGCAGGATGAAGCTCAGAACGCCGGTGTAGACGATCGTGAACAGCACACTCTTGGTCTGGATCCAGACCTGCGAGCCGACCGTTGCGCCCTCGGCCGGCGACCACACGCCGCCGAACTCGGGGAAGGCGAACACGCCGGTCAGGATCGCGCCGACGATGCCACCGACGGCGTGCACGCCGAACACGTCGAGCGAGTCGTCGTAACGGAGCACCTTCTTGAGCTTGGTCGAGGCGAAGAAGCAGACCAGGCCCGCAACCGCACCGATGACCAGCGCGCCGCCGGGACCGACGGTGCCCGAAGCCGGCGTGATGGCGACCAGGCCCGCAACTGCGCCCGACGCGATCCCCAGCACCGAAGGCTTACGGTGCAGCAGCCACTCCGCAAACATCCAGCCCAGCGCCGCCGCCGCCGTGGCGACCTGCGTCACCAGCATCGCCATACCGGCCGAGAAGCCCGCCGACACCGCCGAACCCGCATTGAAGCCGAACCAGCCCACCCACAGCATGCTGGCGCCCATCAGCGTGTAGCCCAGGTTGTTGGGCGGCATGGCCGTGTTCGGATAGCCGCGACGCTTGCCAAGGACGATCGCCGCCACCAGGCCCGCGATACCGGCGTTGATGTGCACCACCGTGCCGCCGGCGAAGTCGAGCACGCCCCAGTCCCACATCAGCGCGCCGTCGCCGCTCCACACCATGTGCACCATCGGGAAGTAGCAGAAGGTGCCCCAGAACAGCATGAACAGCAGCATCGAGGAGAATTTCATGCGCTCGGCGAACGCACCGACGATCAGCGCCGGCGTGATGATCGCGAAGGTCATCTGGAACGTGATGAAGACCGATTCAGGGATCGTGAGCGTGAGGCTCTCCAGCGTCAGAC
The DNA here is from genome assembly GCF_020697055.1 of Panacagrimonas sp. Lineage (GTDB taxonomy): Bacteria > Pseudomonadota > Gammaproteobacteria > Nevskiales > Nevskiaceae > Panacagrimonas. The sequence goes on from NZ_JAJFBP010000014.1 coordinate 73,937, forward strand.
CCGACAGGAATGCCTTGTCCAGGCCGCCGACGATGCTCGCCATGTTGAGCGCCCCGGCTTCCATCCCGGTCGTGTCGAACGACAGGCTGTAGCCGTAGACCATCCAGACGACGGACATCATCGAGCAGATGGCGAAGCACTGCATCATCACTGACAGCACGTTCTTCGAACGCACCATGCCGGCGTAGAACAGCGACAAGCCGGGGATCGTCATGAACAGCACCAGCACGGTGGCCACGAGCATCCAGGCGGTGTCGCCGCTGTCGAGCGTCGGCGCCGCCGCCTCGGCTGCAGGCGCTTCCTCGACCGGCGCGGCGGTCTCTGCCGTGGCCTCTACCGTCTCGGCCACCGCTTCGGCAGGTGCCGCCCCGTCCTGCGCCCAAACCGGCGCGGCCAGGCCGCACGACGCGGCCAGCAGCAACGCCAACGTTGCTTTACGAATCATTTGTTTCTCCGTTGAAAACTTTCTATCCCTGACGCCGGAGGCGTCCTGTCCGATTACCGGCGGCGACCGCTCGATCAGAGCGCGTCCTTGCCGGTCTCCCCCGTGCGAATGCGGATGGCCTGGTCGAGCGAGAAGACGAAGATCTTTCCGTCGCCAATCTTTCCGGTATGGGCGGCCTTGCTGATGGCGTCGATCGCCGCGTCGATCTTGTCGTCGGCGAGCGCGACCTCGATCTTCACCTTGGGCAGGAAGTCGACGACGTACTCGGCTCCGCGATAGAGCTCGGTATGGCCCTTCTGGCGCCCAAACCCCTTCACCTCGGTCACGGTGATGCCGGCAACTCCGATTTCGGAGAGCGCCTCGCGCACCTCATCGAGCTTGAACGGCTTGATGATGGCTGTAATCAATTTCATTTAATAACTCCTTGATCAAGCTTCGAAAAAGCGTATGAGCGTGCGGGTGCCGAGCCTCGGCCGCCTTGCGCCTAGGCCAAAAAAGCACGGAGCATGCCAGCGGTTCAGGACGAGTTCAGGCGGTGCAGACGCCCCGGATCCGGGGTCTGCGCACCAGATCGGTGCATCGATCAGTGCCGCGGCGTGCGATCGGGATGGCCCAGGGGACTCCTGATCGTCACCCACTCGTCGGCCCGGTGTTCCATTCGTTGCCGATCCCGCAGCGTCCGGGCGGCGGCGATCGGCGGATCCTTATGCACACATGCGGCCAGCCACACGGGTTCTTTCACGTCAAGACATGCGAATTTCACATTGCTGCAATGCAGGTGCAGGTACCTGATGCTTCATGGATTATTCCTGCGTATTCGCGGCCTGACAGGCGTCGGATCGGACCCCGGCGTGCGCGCGCCTGGGGATAGCCTCGCAGCGGTACACAAACTTATCCACAGCGACGCACCATGACGGAACAGCGGCTCAAGGTCGCGGTCCCGGCGCCATTCCCGGAGGCGCTCGACTACCTGCCCCATGAACTGCCGCTGGAGCCCGGAATGCGCGTGCAGGTCCCGCTCGGACGCCGCCAGGTCGTCGGGGTCGTCGTGCGCGCACCGGAATGGACCGAGGCCGACGACGGCCTGCGCTGCAGGCCGGTGACGCGCCGGCTGGACGATGAGCCCCTGATCCCCGCCGACGTCCTCTGGCTGTGCCAGTGGGCCGCGACCTACTACCGCTACCCGCTCGGCGAGGTCCTGGCTGCCGCGTTGCCGGGGACCCTGCGCAAGGCGCCGCCCGCGCGGCCTCGTGCGGTCCGCGCCCGCCCGCCCCGCGCCGTCCGCTCCCAAGCCCCGCCGTCCGCGCCGCATCCGCCGAACGCGGAACAGGCCCAGGTCCTGGCGGCGCTGGCCGAACCCGGCGACTTCCAGGTCAGCCTGCTGGAGGGCGTCACTGGAAGCGGCAAGACCGAGATCTACCTGCACCGCGTGCAGGCGGCGCTCGATGCCGGCAAGCAGGCCCTGGTCCTCACCCCCGAAATCGGTCTGACGCCGCAGCTCGAGGCCCGCTTTCGCGAACGCTTCGGCGACGCGGTAGCGGTCTTCCATTCCGGCCTGACCGAGCGCACGCGGGCCGACGCATGGCAGGCCGCGCGAGCCGGCCGCTGTCGCGTGCTGGTGGGAACCCGATCGGCGGTGTTCACGCCGATGCCGCAGCTCGGCCTGATCGTGATCGACGAAGAACACGATGCGTCCTACAAGCAGCAGGAAGGCTTCCGCTACTCGGCCCGCGACGTCGCGATCGTCCGTGGCCAGCGCGCCGGACTGCCGGTGATCCTGGGCTCGGCGACGCCTTCGCTCGAATCGCTGCACAACGTCTCGCGTGGCCGCTACCGGCATCTGCGACTGGCGACGAGGCCGGGCGAGCGGCGCTTGCCCAAGGTGCGCCTCCTCGATCTGCGCGGGATCAAGCTGCGCGACGGACTGGCGCCGGAACTGGCGCAGGCGGTCGCCACGCATCTCGAGCAGGGCGGCCAGGCGCTGCTGTTCGTGAATCGGCGCGGCTACGCACCGTCACTGCTGTGCCACGACTGCGGCTGGCTGGCGCCGTGCCCGCACTGCGACGCGCGCATGACGCTGCATCGCAGCCGCGGCCGGTTGCTGTGCCATCACTGCGGCAGCGAGGCGCAGGTGCCGCTGCGCTGCGGTTCGTGCGGCGGACCCGAGCTGATCCCGGTGGGCCAGGGCACCGAGCGTATCGAGGACGGTCTGCGACGGCTTTTTCCCGACGTCCGCGTCGAGCGGATCGATTCCGATCGCACGCGACGCGCGGGCGAGCTCGAACGCCTGCTCGGCGACATCCGCAATCGCGACATCCGGATCCTGGTCGGCACGCAAATGCTGGCCAAGGGACATGACTTCGACGGGCTGACGCTGGTCGGTGTCGTCGATACCGACCAGGCGCTCTACAGCGCCGATTTCCGGGCGATCGAGCGGATGGGTCAGCTGCTCACGCAGGTCGCGGGACGCGCCGGCCGCGGATCGGTTCCCGGCGAGGTGCTGGTGCAGACGCACCAGCCGGATCATCCGCAGCTGCAGTGCTGGATGCGCGAGGGCTACTCCGGCCTCAGCCGGCGTCTGCTGGACGAACGCCGCGAAATGGGTTTCCCGCCCTCCGCACATCTGGCGCTGCTGCGCGCCGATGCGCTGGATGCCGGCGCGGCGCTGCGATTTCTCAGGGAGGTGGCGGCGCAGATCAGCGGCGCCGGCATCGATGCGCTCGGCCCGATTCCGGCACCGATGGAGCGCAGGGCCAATCGGTTCCGGGCGCAGCTGCTGTTGCGCAGCACAGATCGTGTCGCGCTGCAGGGCAGTCTGGGCCAGCTTCTTCCACGCATTGCCGCCATTCCCGGATCAAGGCGCGTGCGCTGGTCTCTCGACGTGGATCCGATCGACCTCTACTGATCGGATCGCGGCGTCAGGGTTCGAAGACGCCGCCGAGTACCGCGGCGCGTTGCGCTCCCGTGACGGACGGCAGATTTCCCGTCTCGCCGCGCAGTCGTCGACATGCGAGCCAGGCGAAGGCGCCCGCTTCGATGTCCTGCGGATCGATGCCGTGATCGGCCGCGGTCTCGACGATCAGTTCAGGCATCGCCTGGACGATGCGTTGCATGAGGAACGCGTTGCGCGTGCCGCCGCCGCAGACGATCAGGCGACGCGTCGCCGGCCCTTCGCGCCGCAGCGCCTCGGCCATGCTGCGCGCGGTCAGCTCGCACAGCGTTCGCTGCACGTCGGCCGGATCGCGCGAATCGAGCTTGGAATCGCACGACGCGAGCCAGTCGAGATTGAACAAGCCACGGCCCGTGCTCTTGGGAATCGGTCGCGCGAAATAGGGTTCGCGAAGACAGGATTGCAGCAGCGCATCCACGATCGAACCCGACGCAGCCCACGCGCCATGTGCATCGTGCGACTGCCCGCGATGGCGCTCGATCCATTCGTCCATCAGGCAGTTCGCCGGTCCACAGTCGAAACCGCGGACGCGATCGGACGACGCGCCGGGCAGCAGCGTGAGATTGGCGATGCCGCCGAGATTCAGGACGGCGCGCGGCTCATCGACGCGAGCGAAACACGCGTGGTGAAAGATCGGCAGCAGCGGTGCGCCCTGTCCGCCGAGCGCCACGTCGGCCCGTCGAAAATCGGCGACCACCGCGATCCCCGTCCGCACCGCGATGCGCGAGGGATCGCCGAGCTGCAAGCTGTTGCCCGCGACGGCAGGATCATGGAAGACGGTCTGACCGTGGCTGCCGACGGCGCGCACCTGCGATCGATCGATTCCGGCTTGCTCGAGAAGTGCGACGACGGTATCGGCGAACGCATCGGCGACGGCGCGATCGAGGTGCGCATAGCGCGCCAGCGATACGGGCGTCGCCTCACGGCTGAGCGTGAGCAGTTCCGTGCGCAACACCGACGAGTAACGGCCGGTGTGCCGCGCCACGATCTCACGCAAGGACCCGTCTTCGAAACGGGCCAGCACGGCGTCGATGCCGTCCTGGCTGGTGCCCGACATCACGCCGACATGCAGCTCCACGACTGAGCGAGGAGTGCGACCGCGTGGACGGTTTACGGCGTGGCGGCCGAGATGGCTGGAAGGATCGCGGCCGGCGCCTGGGCGACCCTCGGCGTACGCGCAGATTCGATCTGCGAGATCAGCGGCGCGATCTGCGACTGGAACGCCGTCAGTTGCTGCCGCGGAATCGGATTGGCGCGCGGCATCACGATGTTGACCGGGTTCTTGTGGATGCCGTTGACGCGGAATTCGTAGTGCAGATGCGGAGCGGTGGCCAGGCCCGACGAGCCGACGTAACCGATGATCTGACCCTGCTTGACCTTGGATCCCGCGCGAAGTCCGGCGCGATAGCGTGACATGTGCGCATACAGCGTTTCGTAGGACTGGCCGTGCTGCAGGATCACCACGCGACCATAGCCGCCTTTGATGCCCATGAAGGCGACCCGTCCATCACCGGTGGCCTTGATCGGCGTGCCGGATCCGGCGGCGTAATCGACGCCCTTGTGCGCGCGGATGGTGTTGAGGATGGGATGGCGACGACGCAGGTTGAAGTGGGAGCTGATGCGGACCACGTCGAGCGGCGTGCGGAAGAAGGCCTTGCGGAGCGACTGGCCATCCGGCGTGTAGAAAGCCGAACGGCCTTCACCATCCTTGTAGCGGACCGCGCGGTGCACCTTGCCCTGGTTGACGAATTCGGCGGCGAGCATGTCGCCATCGCGGAGTTTGACGCCGTCCTTGTACAGCTCCTCCATCACCACCGTGAAGCGATCGCCGTCGCGCAGGTCCAGCGCGAAGTCGATGTCGTAGCGGAACAGCTCTGCGAGCTCCATCACCATGCGCACCGGCAGTCCCGCTTTCTGTCCGGCGATGAACAGCGAGCTGTCGATCGTGCCGGTGATGCTGCGCGTGTGACGTTCGAGTTCGGCGGTCAGCGTGTTGGCTTCGAATCGATCCTCGACGCGCTGCACGTGCAGTGTTCGCAGGTCGTCGAGTTCGTAACGCAGCTCGAGCAGATCGTCACCCGACTTGCGGATCTCGAGGGAGTCGCCGGCCTTGATGCGGCGCAGCTGACGCGCGTCGGGACCCAGATCCAGGATCGCCATCCAGTGATCCGAGGCCAGGCCTTCGGCCTCGAATACGGTGCTCAGCGTCTGGCCGGGCTGGATGCGAACCGTGCTCCATTCGCTCGCGGCCGGTACGACCAACGGGTCGGAGACCGCCGACTGGATGGCCTGTTCGTAGGCCACCGCTTCGGCGACATCGACATCTGAAAGCGGTACCGGCGGAGCAAGATCGCGTTTTGCAATGCTTTCGCGTGAAACCAGAGTCGCCAGTCCGACCACGCACACCGTGGCAGCCAACACGATCCTTCGGGCCGAGCGGGGGACTTGCTCGGCTGGGCTATAATCCAGCTTCATCCTGTTGACTCGATTGATACTTTCGTGCGCTGGACGAATCCAGCGGGCCAGCCCGATGCATTGGTTGTGTGAAGCGAGTCGCGCCCGGGCAAACAGGGGCGTAAAGAAACATAAATCAACAAGCGGCGCAAGGGTTTCGATGCACTCCCTGCGCTGCTACATGAGCATTCGCCGCCAGACGGTACCGGATGGTCCGCCGGCGGCTTTTTGAAGGTTACCCATGCAACTCGCCGAGCTTGAACGCGGTACGTCCGAAATTCTGCCCCTGGAGGAGTTCCGATCGCGGCTGACGGAGGCGGCTGCCAATGGCAAGCGCCTGCGCATCAAGGCGGGGTTCGATCCGACCGCGCGCGATCTGCACCTGGGTCACACCGTATTGCTGAACAAGATGCGGGCGTTCCAGGACGCCGGACACGAGGCCGTGTTCCTGATCGGCGACTTCACCGGGATGATCGGCGACCCTACCGGCAAGAACGAGACGCGCAAGCCGCTCACGCGCGCCGACGTCGAAGCCAACGCGCAGACGTATCGCGAGCAGGTGTTCAAGGTGCTGGACCCGGAACGCACCACGGTGGTGTTCAACTCGCACTGGCTCGACAAGCTCGGGACCGACGGCCTGATCCGGCTCGCGGCGCAACAGACCGTCGCGCGCATGCTCGAGCGCGACGACTTCTCGCAGCGCTACAAGGGCGGCCAGCCGATCGCGATCCATGAATTTCTCTATCCGCTGCTGCAGGGCTACGACTCGGTCGAGCTCAAGGCCGACGTCGAGCTCGGCGGCAACGACCAGAAATTCAATCTGCTGATGGGTCGCCATTTGCAGCAGGCCTACGGGCAGCGGCCGCAGTGCGTTCTCACGGTGCCGATCCTGGAGGGCCTGGACGGCGTGCAGAAGATGAGCAAGTCGCTCAACAACTACATCGGTGTGAAAGATCCGGCGTCCGAGATGTTCGGCAAGATCATGTCGATCTCCGATTCGCTGATGTGGCGCTACTACGAGCTGCTCTCGTTCAAGCCGCTCGCCGAGCTCGAGCGGCTGCGCAAGGGCGTAGCCGAAGGTGCCAATCCGCGCGACGTGAAGATGGAACTGGGCGTCGAGATCGCCTCGCGCTTTCACGGGGCGCCGGCCGGAGAAGCGGCTCGCGCGGCATTCATCGAGCAGTTCTCGAAAGGCGCCCTGCCCGATCAGATCCCCGAGGTGAACGTTGCTGTACCCGCTGCAGGCCTTGCGCTCGCGCGTGTGCTCAAGGAAGCCGGACTCGTGGCCAGCAACGGCGAAGGCGCGCGCATGATCGAGCAGCGCGCGGTGCGCGTGGACCAGCAACGTGTGGAGGACAAGGGGCTCGTGCTCAAGCCCGGTGCGACGTACCTGCTGCAGGTCGGGTCGCGACGCTATGCGCGCGCCACGCTGGTGACTGCCGACGCCTGAATCGGATCAGCCCAGCAGGCGGGCCAACACGGCCTGTGCTTCGCGGATCGACGCCGCGTCCGGCACGTCGTAGCGGCGACTCGCATCGAGCGCACGCGTCGCCCAGATGCGCGCGCTGGCGTAGTCGTCGACGTTGCGCAGCGCCTCGGCGTGGATCAACCAGAGATAAGGCCCGGTGCGCACATCGCGCGCTCCGACGAGGTTTTCGAAGCCGACGACCGCATGCGTGCTGGCCGTGAGCGCCGCATCCCAGTCGTGGCGCGCCAATGCCACGCGCGCCAATCCGCCAAAGGCGAGCACGACGCGCTCGACATTGCGCCCGCCGGCCTGGTCGAGCACCGCATCGAACTGCGTGCGCGCGTCGTCGAACTCACCGCGACCCAGCAGAAATCGGCCCCACCGTTCGCGTGCTTCGGCGACGCTCGTCGCGTCCGCGGGCTCGCGCTGGAGGCGCGCACCGAGACTCGCCTTGAGCGTGTCGCGCGCCTTCCACCACAGGCCGGCGCGGTCGTAGGCATCACCGAGCGCGGACTGCGTACGCAGTGGATCGAGTGCGTCGGCGCCTCCGCTGGAAACAAGCGCACTGGCGGCCTCGAGCAGAGGAATCGCCTGCATCGGCCGACCTTCGGCCGCGAGGCATTCGGCGTAGTACGTGCGCACCCACGCGTCGTCGCGAAGGGTGCCGTCGGACGGCGGCGCGAGTTGCGGCAACACCGTGTCGAACACGCCGAGTGCCTGTTCGCGCCGGCCTTCGCGATGCAGCGCCCACGCAAACTGCGCATCGGCGACCAGTTCCCGCTTGGCCAGCGCCCGGGCCTCGTCCAGCGCCTGCAACGCTTCTTCGTATTCACCCTGGACTTCGTGCGCCTGTGCCAGACCCAGCAATGCCGCACGCCGATCGATCGTCGCTGCGTCCGCGCCAGGAAGCGCGGCCACCCGCGTGAACAACGCTTCGGCCTGCGCGGGATGCGTCGGCATCAATCGCCGCGCCTTGCGCGAGAGCGCCTCGCCCAGTCGCGCATCCACCGGCTTTTCACGCTCGAATGCCGCGATGGCACGATCCAGTGCCTCCGCACCTGCCGCCGTTCCAGGCTGCGCGTCGCTGAAGAGCAGCCACCAGCGCGCACGCGACGTGTCGTCGTCGAGCCGCGCCCGGGCGATCAGCGGATCGACTTCGGACAACCGCGCCGAGGCGGATTCAAGATCGCCGCGCGCGATCTCCGATTGCGCCTCGTCGAGCAGGCTTCCGATCAGGACCGCGTGCGCGTCGCCATGCACGCGCCGCAACTGGATGCGCTGCAGCGCGAGCAAGGCGCGACGGCTGTCGTGCTCGCCGATCTCGCCGTACATCGTGGCGACCACGCCCAGCAGCTCGCTCTGGCTTCGCGGATCGGTCGCGAATTCCTGTGCGATCTGCCTCGTCGCACCGTCGAGCAGATCCTTCATGCGTGCGGTCTGCGCCGGGTCGGCGGCCGACGAACTGGCGAGGCCGCCCAGCATCGCGGCAAGGAAATCGCGCGCCGTGGCCGTTCGCTCGGCCCGCGCCTGCGCCGCCTGCGCGACGCGCCATTGCCACGCGGTCAGCGCCAGGCACAGCACGAGCAGGAACACGACGATCGCCGCGGCAGCCGGCACGACCCGATGTGCGCGACGCGCGGTGTCGTCAGCGTTCGACGCGCCGGAGCGCTCGCGGCGCAGGAATGCGGGTGACGGCACCGCGCCCACCTGGTCGAGCAGTCGACGCACCTGCCGGCGCAACCATTCATCGGCAACGGCGGGTCGATCGGCGCGGGGCGCGCGTGACGGCGCTTCCGCACCGGCGTCACGCCAGCCCGCAGCCTCTTCGGGCTCCTCGTCAGCGATCCCCTGGTTCTGCAAAGGCGCTGTCTCCCCTGATGAAGCGCGGCCGTTATCGATCGGCCGACGCCCGGACCGACTTATGCCGTCTTGGCCAATCGCTCGCGGCGCTGCGCGACGCTCGCCGCCAGGCCACGCAACACCTCGACGCTGTCGTCCCAATGGATGCAGGCGTCGGTGACGCTCTGACCGTAGGTCATCTGCTCGCGCGGACCGATGTCCTGACGGCCTTCGACCAGGTGCGACTCGATCATCACGCCGATCACGCGCGCGTCGCCGCCGGCGATCTGCCCGCCGACGTCCTGGCCGACGACGACCTGGCGCTTGTGCTGCTTGCTCGAGTTGGCGTGGCTGAAGTCGATCATGATCTGCGGCTTCAGACCGGCCTTGCCCATCGCGGCGCCAGCGGCTTCCACGCTCGCGGCGTCGTAATTCGCTCCGGCGCTGCCGCCGCGAAGGATGATGTGGCAGTCCTCGTTGCCAGCGGTCTCGAAGATCGACACCTGGCCCCCGCTGGTCATCGACAGGAAGCGGTGCGGCGAGCGCGCGGACAGGCAGGCGTCGACGGCGACTTTGACGCTGCCGTCGGTGCCGTTCTTGAAACCAACCGGGCACGACAGGCCCGAGGCCATCTCGCGATGCAGCTGCGATTCGGTCGTGCGCGCGCCGATGGCCCCCCAGGCCACGAGGTCGGCGATGTATTGCGGCGTGAGGATGTCGAGAAACTCGACGCCCGCCGGGATGCCCATCTCGTTGAGATCGATCAGCAGCTTGCGACCGATGCGCAGGCCGCGGTCGATGTCGTAGCCATCGTTCAGATCCGGATCGTTGATCAGGCCCTTCCAGCCCACCGTGGTCCGCGGCTTTTCGAAGTACACGCGCATCACGATCAGCAGGTTCTTCTTGAACTGCTCGCGCACCGCCTTGAGGCGGCCGGCGTACTCGAGAGCGGCCTTGGGATCGTGGATCGAGCACGGCCCGATGACCACCAGCAGACGCTCGTCACGCCCGGCCAGCACGTCCTGGATCTCGCGGCGGGTCTGCAGCACCGTCTGGGCGGCGGCCTCGGACAGCGGCAGTTCTGCCTGCACCTGCAGGGGCGTGGACACCGCGCGAATCGAGCGGATGCGGGTGTTTTCGGTAACGGGCTTCATGGTGTCGCCAACAGCCGGACAAGGGGGCGCGAATGCTAGCAGAGCAGCCTGCCACAGGCCCTTCCGGCCGGTCAGCCGCGCAGCCCTGCCTGCCGCAGCAGGGGCATCACCCGCCGATCGAAGTGCTCCAGCTCGACCACGTAGTCGTTGAAGCCGAGCACGATCCCGTCGATCCCGATCGCCGAGGTCCGGGCCAGCTTGTCGACGATCTGCTCGGGGGTGCCGACGAAGGTCATGCCGCCCCATCCCATCGCGAACTGGGTGCGCAGCTGGCGAACCGCCTCGGCATCGCCGTACGACTGTCCCTCCAGGCCGAACACGCGCACCAGATTGTCGATGGCGTCCCAGTCGATCGCGGCGACCATCGCCTCGTAGTCGCGCCGCGCCTCGGCCTCGGTGTCACGACACACGATCGTGGCGTAGGTCATCGTCGAGATTTCGCGGTGGTAGACCTCGCGCGCACGCTTGCGAACGGCATCGGACGAGGCCTTGCCCATCTCGAAGCTGCCCATGCCGACGAAGTTGATGTCGCAGGAGCGCGCGGAGAAATCCAGGCCCGCGGGCGAGCTGCCGGCATTGACCAGTACCGGATGCGGCTTCTGCACCGGCTTGGGATAGGCCTGCGCGCCCTTGAGCTGGAAGAAGGTCCCGTCGAAGTCGAACGGCTGCTCGTCGGTCCACAGGCGCTTCACGATGTCGGCCCACTCGGTGCCGAATCGGTAGCGCTCGTCGTGCTCCTTCTGCCTGCCGCCGAACATTTCCATCTCGGCGGTGAACCAACCCATCACCAGGTTCAGGCCGAAGCGGCCGCCGGCGATGTGGTCGATGGTCGCGGCCTGCTTGGCCGCGAGGATCGGATGCACCGTGGGCACGTGCGAGGTCGCGAACACCATGATCCGTTCGGTCGCCTCGGCCAGCCCCGCCGCCCACGTGTAGGTCTCGAACGACTCGCCGGCGAAGTTGGTCTTGCCGCCGAAGCCGCGCCAGCGGCCCACCGGGATCAGCGCCTCGAATCCCATCGCGTCGGCCTGCCGGGCAATGCGTCGGGTGTGCTCCCACGTAAGCTCGTAACTGGTCGGTACGGACGTGGCCATCATTCCGCCGCTCACGTTGAAGCTGAAGAGTCCCAGCTTGAGCTTTTGGCGCGGATCGAACAGCGGCAGCGCGCTCCGGTCCGTGCGGGTGGGGCCATCGCCCGTTTTCGCGTTCACGCCTGAACCTCCTCGTTCGATCGAAGGGTCGAGCGTGGCCGATCGCCGGGACGCCGAGAATGCGTGCGCCCCCTTAGATGCAACGGCGCGCATAGCACGGGCTGCGATAATGGCGCTCCGCTTGTCTCCACCTGCTCGTTCGATGCCAGCGATGTCCTCTTCCATTCCGCGCGCCGCGATCGGCGCGAGCTTCCTGATGCTGGCGCTGCTCGGCGCCTGCGGCCGCGAGTCCGACAGGTCCGATGAAGGCGCCGCGACATTCGAGACGGCGCAGGTCCGATCGGCGCGCATCGTGCTGCCACCGCCAGGCGTGCCGATGGCCGCGGGCTACTTCGAACTGCACAACCCCGGCAAGTCGACGCTGGTGCTCGAATCGCTGGAAAGCAGCGCGTTCGAGTCGGTGGAGATGCACGAGACCGTCGAGGAGGACGGCATGGCGCGCATGCGACCGCTCGCCAACGCCACGGTCGCAGCAGGCGAGACGCTGCGTTTCGAGCCCGGCGGAATGCACCTGATGCTGACGGGATCGAAACTCGCGAGCGACGTTGCGTCGCCTACGTCGATCACCGTGACATTGCGGCTACGCGCGGCGGCCGGCGGCGAAGTGAGCCACATCGATGCACCCTTCGCGATCGAGCAGCGCGGTGCTACAGCCGTGGCCGACGACCCGCACGCACACCACCATCACTGATCGACCAGCGGACGCCACAAACGATTCGGGCGCCTCGCGGCGCCCGATCGATACATCCATTTGCGTCTTTCAGTCGTTCGATCAGCTCGCGGCCGCTTCCGCGGACGGCGCCGGACGATCCACCAGCTCGACGTACGCCATCGGCGCGTTGTCGCCGGCGCGGAAGCCACAACGCAGGATGCGCGTGTAGCCGCCGGGGCGCTTGGCGTAGCGCGGACCGAGATCGGAGAAGAGCTTGGTCACCGCGTCACGATCGCGCAGGCGCGCGAAGGCGATGCGGCGGTTGTGCACGCTGTCTTCCTTGGCGCGCGTGATCAGCGGCTCGGCCAGGCGACGCAGCTCCTTGGCCTTGGGCACCGTGGTCTTGATCAACTCGTGCTTGAACAGCGCAACCGCGACCGCCTGCATGGTGGCCTTGCGATGACTGCCGGTACGGCCGAAGGTGCGACCCGCATTTCCGTGACGCATGGGAGATTCTCTTCTTGTGCTCTGTTAGTTCGTCGCCGACTTCGGCGCGGACCAGTTGTCGAGGCGCATACCGAGTTCGAGGTCGTGCGCCTTGAGCGCTTCCTTGATCTCGTTCAGCGACTTCTTGCCGAGGTTCGGCGTCTTCATCAGCTCGTTTTCGGTGCGCTGCACCAGCTCACCGATGTAGTACACGCTCTCGGCCTTGAGGCAGTTGGCCGAACGCACGGTGAGTTCGAGCTCGTCGATCGGGCGGAACAGGATCGGGTCGAGCGAACCGGCCGCGCCCTTGATGCCCGGGACGGCGACGGCGCTGGCTTCGGCCTCGAGGTCGACGAACACGGTGAGCTGGTCACGCAGGATGCGCGCGGCCTGGCGGACCGCTTCGGCCGCATCGATGCCACCGTTGGTGTCCACGTCCAGGATCAGGCGATCGAGGTCGGTGCGCTGTTCGACGCGGGCACGCTCGACGGCGTAGCTCACGCGACGCACCGGACTGTAGCTGGCTTCGAGCTTGAGCAGGCCGACCGTGCTGGTCTCGGACTCGCCCACCTGGGCGGCGACCGGCTGATAGCCGCGTCCACGCGTGACCTTCAGGCTCGCCTTGATCTTGCCGCCGGTCAGGTGCGCGAGCACCAGATCGGGATTGACGATCTCGACATCGTGGTCGAGCTGGATGTCCGCCGCGGTGACCGGGCCGTTGCCCGACTTCTCGAGGCGCAGGGTGGCCTCTTCCCGCGCGTTCAAGCGGATCGCGACGTTCTTGATGTTGAGCAGGATGTCGATGACGTCTTCCTGCACACCTTCGATGGCGCTGTACTCGTGCACCACGCCTTCGATCTGCACCTCGGTGACCGCCGCGCCGGGAATCGACGACAGCAGGATGCGGCGCAGCGCGTTGCCCAGAGTGTGGCCGAAACCGCGTTCCAGCGGCTCCATGGCGACGCGCGCGCGATTGGGCGAGATGACCTCGACCTTGATCTCGCGCGGCTTGAGCAGTTCGGTAACGAAACCTTGCATGACAACCCTCTTCTATTGAGCGATATCCCGAATTCGGAGCAGCACTTCGTCCGACCTTGGAGATACCTGGGAGACCGATGCCACGAGGGCGCCGGTTTGAAGCTGATTCGACGACTTACTTCGAGTACAACTCGACGACGAGGTTCTCGTTGATGTCGGGCAGGATCTGTTCGCGGCTGGGCTGCGACTTGTACGTGCCCTTCAGACCCTTCTCGTCGACTTCCAGCCAGTCCGGGAACCCGATCTGGGCGGCGATCGACAGCGACTCGGCAATGCGGCCCTGGCCGCGCGACTTCTCGCGCACCTCGACGGTGTCGCCCACCTGCACCTGGTACGAGGCGATGTTCACGGACTTGCCGTTGACGTGGATCGCCTTGTGGCTGACCAGCTGTCGAGCCTCGGCACGCGTGCGGCCGAAGCCCATGCGGTAGATCACGTTGTCCAGGCGGCCTTCCAGCATCAGCAGCAGGTTCAGACCGGTGGCGCCCTTCTGGCCCGAGGCCTTCAGGTAGTAGTTGCGGAACTGGCGCTCGAGGATGCCGTACATCTGCTTGAGCTTCTGCTTCTCACGCAGCTGGTTGGCGTAGTCGGACGGACGCGGCTTGCGCGCGCCGTGCTGGCCGGGCGGCGTGTCGAGCTTGCACTTGGTTTCCAGCGAACGACCGCGCGACTTCAGCAGCAGGTCGGTACCGGCACGACGGGACAGCTTGCACTTGGGACCAATGTAACGAGCCATGAGTCTTCTTCCTTACACGCGACGGCGCTTGGGCGGACGGCAGCCGTTGTGCGGGATCGGCGTCACGTCGGTGATGTTGGAGATCTTGAAACCCGCGGCGTTGAGCGCACGCACCGCGGACTCGCGACCGGGGCCGGGTCCCTTGATACGGACTTCGACGTTCTTCACGCCGTGTTCGGCGGCCGCCTGCGCGGCCTTGTCGGCGGCAACCTGCGCGGCGAACGGGGTCGACTTGCGCGAACCCTTGAAGCCCGCCGCACCGGCCGTCGACCAGGAGATCGCGTTGCCCTGGCGATCGGTGATCAGGACGATCGTGTTGTTGAACGACGCGTGCACGTGCACGACGGCGTCGGTCACGTTCTTCTTGACGCGCTTGGCGCGCGGCTTGGCGGAGGGAGTCGACGGAGCGGTAGCCATGAGGCGTTCTTACTCGATTGATTACTTCTTGATCGCGCGACGCGGGCCCTTGCGGGTGCGGGCGTTGGTGCGGGTGCGCTGGCCGCGCACGGGCAGGCCGCGGCGGTGACGCGTGCCGCGATAGCAGCCCAGGTCCATCAGGCGCTTGATGCTCATCGACACTTCGCGTCGCAGGTCGCCTTCGACGGTGACCTTGCCGATCTCGGCGCGCAGCTGGTCGAGCTGACCTTCGGTCAGGTTTCGCACCTGGATGGTCGGGTCGAGCTTGGCGGCCGCGCAGATCTGCTTGGCGCGCGTGGGGCCGATGCCGTAGATCGCCTGCAGGGCAATCACGGTGTGCTTCTTGTCAGGGATATTGACGCCGGCGATACGAGCCATGACGCGGGGGACTCCAGAGATCTAGCGCGCGCGAAAAAGGGCGCGAATTGTACGGATTGGACCGGAACCGATCAACCTTGGCGCTGCTTGTGGCGCAGATCCGAGCAGATCACCCGGACCACGCCGTTACGGCGCACGACCTTGCAGTTGCGGCAGATCTTCTTGACGGAAGTACGGACTTTCATGACTAAAACCTCGACTTGAACCTCGGACCGGACCGCCCCTCAGCGGGTGGCCGGCTTGTTGGAACTCAGGGCCTTGAGACCGGAACCGGCCGGCTTGCCACCGCCGCCTTCGCCCGGACCCCCCAGACCCTTCAGATTGGCCTTCTTCAGCAGGCCTTCGTACTGGTGCGACATCAGGTGCGCCTGCAGCTGCGCCATGAAATCCATGATCACGACCACGGTGATCAGCAGCGAGGTGCCGCCGAAGGCGAAGGGGATCGCGGCATAGGCGATCATGAACTCCGGCATCAGGCAGATGATGGTGATGTACGCGGCACCGGCCACCGTCAGGCGGGTCAGCACCTGGTCGATGTACTTGGCGGTCATCGCGCCGGGGCGAACGCCCGGGATGAAGGCGCCGGACTTCTTCAGGTTTTCCGCCGTCTCGCGCGAATCGAACACCAGCGCGGTGTAGAAGAAGCAGAAGAAGATGATCATGCCGGCGTACAGGAAGCCGTGCAGCGCGTTGCCCGGAGACAGCGCGTTCGAGATCTGCGCCATGAAGCCACCGCCCTGATCGCTGCCGAACAGCTGCGCGAGCGTGGCCGGGAACAGGATGATCGACGACGCGAAGATCGGCGGGATCACGCCCGACATGTTCAGCTTCAGCGGCAGATGCTGCGTCTGCGCCGCGAACAGCTTGCGGCCTTGCTGGCGACGCGCGTGGTGCACGGGGATGCGCCGCTGGGCGCGCTCGACGTAGACCACCGCATAGGTGACGGCCACCGTTCCCACGGCGATCAGCAGCACGATGGCCGGGTTCAGCGAACCCTCGCTCACCAGCTGCGCGGTCGAACCGATCGCCGACGGCAGGCCCGCCACGATGCCCGCGAAAATGATCATCGACATGCCGTTTCCGATGCCGCGCTCGGTGATCTGCTCGCCCAGCCACATCAGGAACATCGTGCCCGTCACCAGCGACACCGTCGCGGTGAACACGAAGCCGAAGCCGGGGGCGATGGCCACACCGCTCTTCTGCAGCGCGGTGGAGGCGCCGATGGCCTGAAAGATCGCCAGGCCCAGCGTGCCGTAGCGCGTGTACTTGGTCAGGATTCGGCGGCCCGACTCACCTTCCTTCTTCAGCTCCTTGAGCTGCGGGAGAACCGCGGCCATCAGCTGCACGATGATCGAGGCCGAGATGTAGGGCATCACGCCCAGCGCCATGATCGACAGGCGCTCGAGCGCGCCGCCCGAGAACATGTTGAACATGTCCAGGATCGAGCCGCGCGTCTGGTCGAACACGCGTCTGGTCGAACAACGCCGCCAACTGCGCCGGGTCGATGCCGGGTACCGGAATGAAGCTGCCGATGCGGAACACGACGAGCGCGCCGAGCAGGAACAGCAGGCGGCCACGGACTTCTCCGATCTTGGAGAGGTCGGGAACCATCCCGGTGTTGGGTGCCTTGGCCATGTGCCTCGGTCAGTCTTACTCGGCCACCGAGCCGCCGGCGGCGGTCACGGCTTCGAGCGCACCCGCGGTGAGCTTCAGACCCTTGAGGCTGACCTTCTTGCTCAGCTCACCAGTCTTGATGACCTTCACGGTCTCGGTCCCGGCCGGTACGAAGCCTTCGGCCTTGAGCACGGCGACGTCGATCTCGCCGGTGGCCTTGACCTTCTGAAGGTCGGACAGGCGCACTTCGGCGGTCAGGCCCAGCAGCGGCGAATTGAAGCCGCGCTTGGGCAGGCGACGCTGGATCGGCATCTGGCCGCCCTCGAAGCCCTTCTTGCCGCGGCCGCCCTTGCGGGCGCGCTGACCCTTGTGACCGCGACCTGCGGTCTTGCCCATGCCGGAGCCGATACCACGGCCGACGCGGACGCGCTCGGTCTTGGAGCCTTCGGCGGGCTTGATCGTGTTGAGTTTCATGATGTCGAGTCCTTAGACCTCTTCAACCTTCAGC
>NZ_JAJFBP010000044.1 GCF_020697055.1 Panacagrimonas sp.
CGATGCCTACCCCCCTCTTCCAGTCCAATCTCACCTCTCTCCCCCTCCTGCACCGCGGCAAAGTTCGAGACATGTATGGAGTGGGCGATCGCCATCTCCTGATCGTGACGACCGATCGCCTGTCGGCTTTCGACGTCGTTCTGCCGCGACCCATTCCTGGCAAGGGCGAGGTTTTGACGAGCCTGACCGAGTTCTGGATGCGACAGTTCGCGGATCTGGTTCCGAACCAGTTGACCTCGGAGATGCGGCTCGAGGATTGGGTTCCAGAATCGGAACGCGCGGACCTCGGCGGGCGCGCCACGATCGTGCGTAAGCTCAAGGCCATTCCGGTCGAGTGCGTCGCGCGGGGGTATCTCATCGGCTCGGGATGGAAGGACTATCAACGGACCGGAGCGGTATGCAACATTCCCCTGCCCGCCGGATTGCAGCTGGCTGATCGGCTTCCGGAGCCAGTCTTCACGCCGGCCGACAAGGCTCCGATCGGACAGCACGACGAGAACATCAGCTTCGCTCAAGTCGTGACCCGTCTGGGCCAGGATCTCGCCGAGCGACTGCGCGACCTCACGCTGACCATTTACCGCCAAGCTGCCGAGTACGCCGCAACTCGCGGCATCATCGTCGCTGACACCAAGTTCGAATTCGGGTTGGACGATGGGGGGAAGATCCATCTGATCGATGAAGTGCTGACGCCGGACTCGTCGCGCTTCTGGCCGGCCGAGACGTGGCGGCCCGGCGCCAGCCCGCCGAGCTTCGACAAGCAGATCGTCCGCGATTGGCTCGAAGCCCAACCGTGGGACAAGAAGCCTCCAGGGCCCTGGCTGCCGGATGACATCGCGCAGCGGACCGCGGACCGATACGAAGAAGTCCGACGCCTGCTCACAGCGGCCTGAGTCCAATCGGACGGCGCAACACCGATCCGCTACCCTGCGGACGGACCGGACGACGGGAGAACCGACGCATGCAGATCAAGATCGAGATCGACGTGAAGCCCGAAGAATTGCGCCGCTTCCTGGGCCTACCCGACGTTGCGGGGTTGCAGGACGACGTCGTGCAGTTCCTCCGAGACAAGGTCGGCCAGGTGAACGAGAACTTCAATCCGGCCGAATTCGTCAAGGGCAATCTGGAAACGCTCAAGCAATCGACCGCGTTCAAA
Organism: Panacagrimonas sp.; assembly: GCF_020697055.1. Lineage (GTDB taxonomy): Bacteria > Pseudomonadota > Gammaproteobacteria > Nevskiales > Nevskiaceae > Panacagrimonas. The sequence goes on from NZ_JAJFBP010000044.1 coordinate 1,154, forward strand.
CGGCTGATGACCCGGATCAACTTGGCCGCCGAGGACACGCCCTCAGAGAGCAGCAAGGGGTCCCCGCGCCGGGCTCCGCGTCGCGGCGCGCGCAAACGGGCAGCCAACGACGGCGATTGAGTCGGAAACGAACGAAAAAAAAGGCCGGGAAGACCCGGCCCTCTTCACTGCGCCCGACTGATCGAGCGCGACGCGCGATTTACTGCGCGGCGGCCTTCTTGGCTACGCTGGTCGCCTTCTTGGCGGTCTTGCGCACCGTCGACTTGGCCTTCTTGACCTCGCCCGACACGGTCGTCGAACCGGTCAGCTTGGCGGCGACGTCCTCGTAGCCCTTCTTGACCACGCTCAGCAGCTCTTCGCCCGTCTTGGTGACGATCGAGAACGAATCCTTGTAGGCGGCGAAGACCACGTCCCGGCCTTCGGGAAGGTATTCGATCGGCTTGGCCGCGACCGCCTTGAGACCGTCGGTGCGCACCTTCTCGAAGCTCGACTGGGCGGCGGCGAAGAGGTCCTTGCCCGCGTCCACATTGGTCTTGAACAGCTCCTGCACGCCTTCCACGACCACCGTGTTGGCCTGCTTGATGGTCTCGAACGAGAGGGTCACGACGTCCTGACCCTTGACCATGTACGGCTCCACCGCGCCCTTGACGTCATTCACGATCGTTTCCACACCCATTTCGCCACCTCTCTATAAGTACATGAAAATTATGCCTTGATCCGCGTGCGTTGTGCATCGCACCACGGGCGTCGCCATCGTATTGTTGCGCTGCAACAATGTCAACGGCCGCCCTGTGGGTGCAAGAGACCGTTCGTCGGACTCGGGATCAGTCACACCCGTGACGTCGGCCCGTTGCCCCCACGACGACGCACTACACTGCCGGCCATGCTGCCCGCCAACTCGTTGTCCCGGCTTCGCTCACGACTTTGGGAAGAACGGGAAGCCATCTCCCGATCCGAGGCCTGGCTCCTTCGTGTTGGGCGCTTCGGCTTCACGCTGGCCCGGGACCTGTTCGATGGCCACCTGTCGATGCGGGCCATGAGCCTTGTCTACACGACCCTTCTATCGCTCGTACCCTTCCTGGCACTCGGCTTCTCGGTCCTCAAGGCGCTCGGAGTCCACAACACGCTCGAGCCGGTGCTGTTCGAGTTCCTGCGCCCCCTGGGTCCGCAGGCCTCGGACATCACGCAAAACATCATCGGATTCGTGGAGAAGATCCAGGTGGGCCTGCTCGGATCGCTCGGCGTGGCGCTGCTCTTCTACACCGCGATTTCGCTCATTCAGAAAGTCGAAGCGAGCTTCAATTTCATTTGGCGGATCGATCGGCCCCGCGCCTTCGCGCAACGCGTCGGTGAGTATCTGAGCGTGCTGATGGTGGGTCCGGTCGTGGTGTTCATGGCCATCGGGCTGACCGCCTCGGTGCTCAATAGCGGGTTCGTGGCCCAGATCAAGGAGTACGAGCCTTTCGGGTTCGTGCTGTACGGCGTCACGCGGCTGATTCCTTACGCGATGATCGTCGGCATGTTCACGTTCCTGTACGCGTACATGCCGAACACCAAGGTGACGTGGCGTGCGGCGGCCGTCGGCGGGCTGACCGCGGGCATCCTCTGGCAGAGCGCGAGCCTGGGATTCGCCTCGATCGTTGCCGGAACGACGAATTACGACGCGATCTATTCCAGCTTCGCGGTGGTCATCCTGCTTTTGATCTGGCTGTACATCGGGTGGCTGATCCTGCTGATCGGCTGCCAGCTCGCGTTCTACGTACAGCATCCGGCGCACATGAAGCCCGAGCGTCACGCGCCCCTGCCGGCCGGACGACAGGCGGAATATCTCGCGCTCCTGATCATGGGCACCGCGGGAAGACGATTTCTCGAGGGCAAGCCTGCGCTGGCCCAGGAGGAATTCGCTCGCGAACTGGGCGCCGCCCCGGAACACGTCGCACGCGCGGTGGACACGCTGATCACGCGCGGCTTTCTCACCGAGTCCGGAACCCTGCGCACCCAGCTCGTGCCGGCACGCGACCTCGAGTCGGTCACGTTGGGAGACCTGTGGCGCGCCATCCGGGCGGGCAATTCCGAGCTGCGTCCGCAGCACGTGCTCGGGCGCGAAGTGGTCCGGTTCATCGACGAGGCGGAGTCGGGCATCGGCGAAACCCACGGCCGCCTGAGCCTGCGAGACTGGCTCAAGCGCTGCATGGGCGACCCACCCAAGGCCTGAACGGATCCGCTACGCCGCGCGCTCCGGCAGCGTGATGTTCATCTCCAGCACCTCGAGGCCGGCTTCCTTCTGCACGTCGACCTTTACCGCGCTGTCCGGAACCGGGACGTACTTGCGCACCACGGCCAGAAGCTCCTCGCGCAACGCAGGCAGATAAGAGGCCACGCCCGCGATGCCGCTGGTGAGGCGACGCCCGTCCTGGTCCCGTTGGATGGCGACCACCATCATCAGCCGATCTCGCGCCGTATTGGCCGACGGCGGCTTCTTGTTTCTCCAAAATCCGAGCCAGTCCATTTCAGCCTCCGAAGAGCTTCGACAGGAAGCTCTTCTTCTGCACGTCGATAAACCGGTGCGGTCGTTCCTCGCCGAGAAATCTCGCGACGAGATCGTCGTAGGCCTGACCCGCCTCGTTGACCTGGTCCAGGATCACTGGGGAGCCGGAGTTCGACGACGTCAGCACCGCCGGGGACTCGGGAATCACCCCGAGCAGGGGAATCGCCAGGATGTCGGTGACGTCCTTCACCGACAGCATCTCGCCCTTTTCGACGCGAACAGGGTTGTAACGCGTCAGCACCAGATGCTCCCGGACGCGGCCGTCGCCCCGTTCGCTGCGCCGGGTCTTGCTCGACAGCAGTCCGAGCACGCGGTCCGAATCTCGCACCGAGGACACCTCCGGGTTGGTCACCACGAGCGCCTCGTCGGCGAAATACATCGCCAAGTGCGCTCCGCGCTCGATGCCGGCCGGCGAGTCGCACACGATGTAATCGAAATCCTTGGAGAGTTCATCCAGCACTTTCTCCACACCTTCCTGCGTAAGCGCTTCCTTGTCGCGCGTCTGGCTCGCCGCCAGGATCGACAGGTTCTCGTTCTGTTTATCCTTGATCAGCGCCTGGCGCAGGTTCGCTTCACCCTGGATCACGTTCACGAAGTCGAACACCACGCGGCGTTCGCATCCCATGATCAGGTCCAGATTGCGCAGGCCGACATCGAAATCGATGACGACGGTCTTCTTTCCGCGCGACGCCAGGCCCGTCGCGAAGGAGGCACTGGAGGTGGTCTTCCCCACACCGCCCTTGCCCGAAGTCACCACGATGATCTTTGCCAAGTGACACCCTCTTTTGTTGTGGCGAAGCGCGATCTTCCAATTGCGCGCTCCGCATTTGCTTTGTTACCAATCCAGCCGATCGATCTTGAGCTTGCCGTCCTCGCTCAGATACGCCTGCGCCGCGACGCCCTTGAGGGCGCCCTGCATCTGGTCGGCAACCGCGTAGATCCCGGCCACCGCCAGCAACTCGGCTTCCATCCGACGACAGAACACCCGCGCCGTCGTATCGCCGCGCGCCCCGGCCACGGCACGACCGCGCAGCGGGCCGTAAACGTGCACGCAACCATCGGCGATCACTTCGGCACCCGGGCTCACCGTGGTCATGACGATGAGATCTGCACCGTCCGCATAGACCTGCTGCCCCGAGCGGATCGGGTCGGTCACAACGCGCGCCGGCTTGCGCTGTGCAGGCGGCGGCGCGGGAGTTGCAGCGGGTTGCGCCGGTGCCGGCGCGGCCGGTGCGTTGCCCACCGTGGCGGCAGCGGTGCGCGAGCTCGAGTCCGAGATGAGATCGTTAGACAGCACGGCCAGGCCGCAAGCGCGGGCCGACTCCGCGAGCACACCGTCAATCACCGCGAGCGGTTGCACGCCCGCAGCGCGCATCACCGTCAGGATCTGCGGCAAGGCCACGGCGTTTTCCGCATCGAGCAGCAAGGGCAAACCCTCGCCCGCTTCACCCAGCGAGCGGGTGAAGGTCTCGAGTTGCGCTTCGATCGCGGTCGGGTCGCCGTCCAGGATGCGGACCCGGGTCAATGACAACATGCGGCCCTTGAATTCGAGGGCGGGTCTGGACTTGGACATGAGGTGGTCGCTGGTTTGGGAAAGTTTACTCTGCTGGCCTGTGTTTTGCGTCGGCTTTTGCGGTAGGTTTCCCATCACGAAGATCGATCGCGCCCCACGCGACCATGGCAATCGACTGGCAGCAATACCGCTGCGAAAATTTTTACGACGAACTGTTCGGTGGCCCGGGTCGGCCGCGACCTGCTGCTCGCCGGCTGGCCGAATACCTCGATGACCTGAGCAACGCCGAACTGGCCGAGCGCCGTCTCGCCGCCGAGCTCGCGATCAAGGTCATGGGCATCAGCTTCACCGTCTACAGCGAAGGCAAGAACGTCGACCGCGCCTGGCCGTTCGACGTGATTCCGCGCGTGATCGCGCGCAGCGAGTGGGAGAAGACCGAGGCCGGCCTCAAGCAGCGCGTGGCGGCGTTGAACCTCTTCATCCAGGACATCTACAACCACCAGAAGATCGTCAAGGACAAGGTTTTCCCGGCCGAACTGCTCCGTGAGTCGGTCAACTTCCGTACGCAATGCGTGGGCATGAAGCCGAAGAACGACGTCTGGGCGCACATCTGCGGTTCGGATCTCGTACGCGACCGGGACGGGACGCTCTACGTGCTCGAAGACAACCTGCGTGTTCCGTCGGGCGTGAGCTACATGGTCGAGAACCGCCTGGTCATGAAGCGCGTGTTTCCGGAGCTCTTCGACAACACGACCATCCTGCCCGTCGACGACTACCCCGCACAGCTCTACGACATGCTGGTGGCGATGTCGCCGCGACCGCTGGACCAGCCCAACATCGTTCTGCTGACCCCGGGAATCTACAACAGCGCGTACTTCGAGCACGCGTGGCTGGCGCAACAGATGGGCATCGAACTGGTCGAGGGCTCCGACCTGTTCGTCGCCGATGACGACTGCACCTACATGCGCACGATCTACGGCCCCAAGCGCGTGGACGTGATCTATCGGCGCATCGACGACCTGTTCCTCGATCCTGAAGTCTTCCGCGAGGATTCGGTGCTCGGCTGCAAAGGCCTGCTGCGCTCCTGGCTCAAGGGGCGGCTGGGCCTGGCCAACGCCCCTGGCGCGGGGGTGGCCGACGACAAGGTCGTCTACGCGTTCGTGCCCAAGATGATCAAGTACTACCTGGGCGAGGACGCGATCCTGCCCAACGTGCCGAGCTGGCTCTGCATGGACGACAAGGATCGCAATCACGTGCTGGCCAACCTCGACAAGCTGGTGGTCAAGCCCGCCAACGAGTCCGGGGGCTATGGCATGTTGATCGGTCCACGCGCGGGCCCAGACGAAATCGAGCGGTTCCGCGGCCTCATCCAGGCCAATCCGCGCAACTACATGGCGCAGCCGACACTTTCGCTGTCGACCGCTCCGACGCTGATGAACGACGAGACCGTCGAGCCCCGCCATCTGGACTTGCGACCCTTCATCCTGTCGCGGGGCGACTCCACCTACGTCACGACCGGCGGACTCACCCGCGTGGCGATGACGCGCGGCTCCCTGGTGGTGAATTCCTCGCAAGGCGGCGGCGCCAAGGACACCTGGGTGGTCGACATCGAGGCCGACGGTCCGCCCGCGCAGTCGCAGTCCCAGTCGATGGCGGGTGCGCGCTGATGCTCTCGCGCGTCGCCGACGACCTCTACTGGTTTGGACGCTACCTGCAGCGTGCCGAGAACACCGCGCGACTGATCAACGTCAATGCCAACCTGCTTCTCGACCTGCCCAAAGGCATGACGATGGGCTGGGAGCCGCTGGTCCAGATCGTCGGCGCCGACCAGGCCTACCGGGAGCACTACGAGGACTCGACCGAGGCCAACGTGCTGCGCTTCCTGATGCTCGACGAGCGCAACGGCAGTTCGATCCTGTCCTCGCTGCAGCAGGCGCGCGAGATCCTTCGCACGGTGCGCGACTCGATCCCGCGCGAAGTGTGGGAAAAGCTCAACGACCTCCACTATTTCGTGCAGGGCCGCGGCGAGATGGTGATGTCACGCACGCGCCGCCAGGAATTCCTGCAGCGCGTCATCGACGGCGCGGTGCTGGTCTACGGCACGCTCACGACGAACATGAGCCGCGACGTGGGATTCCAGTTCCTGAAGGTCGGGACCAACGTCGAGCAGGCCGACATGACCACGCGCATCCTCGACGTGCGCTCCACTTCGCTGATCGACGCCAGCGGACGCCAGGACCTCGCGCCCTTCTACAACATCCAGTGGATGAGCGTGTTGCGCTCGCTGACCGCGTACCAGATGTATCGCCGCCACGTCCGCGCGCGGGTGAATCGCACCGGCGTGCTGCGCTTTCTGCTGCAGAATCGCGAATTCCCGCGCAGCGTCATGTTCTGCCTGGGCGCAGTCGGAGCCTGCCTGCCACAGCTTCCGCAGAACCGGAATGTCGAGCGCACGCTCTGGCGCGTGCGCGCGTTGGTCCAGGACGCCAATATCGATCGGCTCGTGGAGCGCGGCCTGTCCGAGCTCATCGACGAGATCCAGATCGGCCTGGGCGAGATGCACGCGGCCTTCGCGCAGGCCTTTTTTCGCGTCGAGCCGGCCTGAAAACCGCTCGCGGCGGGACACCGCACGGCGGAGCGCCTTGAAGCCGTCAAGCAAAACGGGCAGATTCCTGAGCTTATTGAGGCATTCGCCTCCAATACGCGACGCGGATTCTCGGTTCGGGTCCGCGGCAGGACGATGATTCCTTCCATTCTCAAGCTGGATGCGGGCGGCCAGCCGGTGGCCTGGATCCGATGGCAGTCGGCGGTGACGCTGTACGCCCGCGAGCGCGTCTGCTGGGAAGCGGGCGAAGAACGCTTTCGCATCCTGGGCGGCGTCTGCGCGCGTACCGGGCTGCGCTCGAGCTTCGAGATCGGGTCGATCATCGCGGTGCACGACCGCACACGAAAGTACGCCAGCGGCACCCCGTTGCTCACCAATCGCACGTTGTTCCAGCGCGATCGGAACCTTTGTCTGTATTGCGGACACCAGTTCCACGCCTCGCAGCTCACGCGTGATCACGTCGTCCCCGCCTCCCGTGGCGGTGAAAGCGTCTGGGAAAACTGCGTGACCGCCTGCGAGCGTTGCAATCACCGCAAGGCGGACCGCACCCCCGAAGAAGCGAACATGAAACTGCTGGCCGTGCCGTACACGCCCAACCTGGCCGAGTACCTGATCCTGTCCAATCGCCGGATCCTGGCCGACCAGATGGAATTCCTGCAGCACTTCGCGGCGAAGAAGCAGCGACTGTCGGCCGCGCTCGCGTCCTGATCCCATGCGGTGAGGATCCAGCCGGATCCCCGAGGATACGCAACGGCGCCCTGATCGTCCGATTGGGAGCCGCGAACGTTCGGAGAACAGATGGCGATCCAAGCCTATGCGGCGATGCGCGCAGGTGCTCCGCTGGAGCCGTTCGAATACGACCCAGGTCCCCTGTCGCCGGAACACGTCGAGATCCGCGTCGAGCATTGCGGTTTGTGCCATTCGGACCTGTCGATGATCGACAGCCAATGGGGCGGCACGAGCTATCCGCTGGTGCCGGGTCACGAGGTCGTCGGCGTCGTCGAAACGGCCGGCCCGCAGGTGAAGAACGTCAAGGTGGGCGATCGCGTCGGACTGGGCTGGTTCTCGTCGAGCTGCACCGGCTGCGTCCGGTGCCTGTCGGGCGATCACAACTGGTGCCGCACCGTCGAGCAGACCATCGTCGGTCGCCACGGCGGCTTCGCCGATCGGGTGCGCGCTCACTGGGTGTGGGCCACGCCCTTGCCCGCGGCGCTCGACGCCAGCAGCGCCGGGCCCCTGTTCTGCGGCGGCAGCACCGTGTTCAACCCGCTGGTCCAGTACGCGATCAAACCGACCGATCGCGTCGCGGTCGTGGGCATCGGCGGCCTCGGCCATCTGGCGCTCAAATTCATGCGCGCGTGGGGCTGCGAGGTAACGGCCTTCACGTCGAGCGAATCGAAGCAGGCCGAGGCGCTGAGCCTGGGCGCGCATCGCGCAGTACCCACCGGCGATCGCGACTTCCTGCTGCGATCGCCCCGAAGTTTCGACCTGATCCTGGTGACGGTGAACGTGGCGCTCGAGTGGCCGCTGTTCCTGCAGGCCGTCGCACCGCGCGGACGGCTGCATTTCGTCGGCGCCGTGATGGACCCGATCTCGACGGGCGCGTTCGGTCTGATCTCGGGTCAGAAGACGATGTCGGGCTCGGGCCTGGGTAGCCCCGCCACGACCGCGAAGATGCTCGATTTCTGCGCCCGACACGCCATCGCGCCGCAGATCGAAAGCTTCCCGATGCGCCGCATCAACGATGCGATCGAGCACCTGCGGTCGGGCAAGGCGCGCTACCGCGTCGTGCTCCGCAACGAGTGACGCGCCGGGTCAGCGACGCGCAAACCTCGCGCCCCTGACGCTCAGAGCTGCTCGTGCATCTGGTAGGCGGCCCAGGCCGCGAATCGGCGTAGCCCTCCGCGCCGGCCCCACTGCTCGCCGGTGATGCGCCGGCAGGCCTGCAAATCGTGCTCGAAAGCCTCACCGAGCTCCCGGGCGATCCGGGCGTCCAGCAGACCGACGCCCACCTCTTCGTTGAGCGCGAGCGATCGCTCGTCGAAATTGGTCGAGCCGATGTGCGACCAGATCCCGTCGACCACGACCACCTTCTGGTGCAAAGCCGTGGTTCCGAACTCGTAGAGCTCGACACCTGCGTCGATCAGTCCGGCGTACAGGTGAGTCCCCGCGTAACGGACGAAGGCGTTGTCGGTGTGGGCGCCAGGCACCATCAGGCGCACGCGCACGCCGCGCGCCACGACTTCGCGCAGCAGTCCGACGACGTCGATGCCAGGCACGAAATACGGGTTCTGTATCAGGATCTCGCGCCGGGCGCAGGCGATGGCGAGCGAGTACAGCAGCGACACCGAAGACACCGGATCACCCGCCGCACTGCTCACCACGTGGGCGGCAATCGATCCCTTCTCCTGCAGCGTGGGAAAGCATCCGGGACCACAGGGAACCGCCTGAGATTCCTCGATCCAATGCTCCATGAACACCGATTGCAGCCCTTGCACCACGGGCCCTTCGAGCCGTACACCGGTATCGCGCCAGTGATCCGGATCCTGTCCATTGCCCAGCCAGTGATCGGCGATGCCATGGCCGAAGGTGTACCCGATCTCGCCATCGACGATCAGGAGCTTGCGATGCGTCCGATGATTGAGGCGGCGCAGGTTCCAGCGAAAAGGCGGCCGGTACATCACCAGCTCGACGTTCCCGCGCCTCAGCCGCGCAAGATTGTCGTCATCGGCCTCGTTGGAGCCGACCGCATCGATGATGACGCGCACATTCACCCCGTCAGCGGCACGCCGGCACAACAGCTCGACCGTACGCCGTTCGAGTTCGCCCTTGGTCCACACGAACGTTTCGAGGTGCACGCTGCGCTGCGCCGCGCCGACGTCGCGTTCGATCGCATCGAACAGCGCGCCGTTCTGGAGCACGGCCGCAGCGTTGCCGCGGTACACCGAACCGTTGGTCAGACCTGCGAGCGTGGTCAGGCTCTCCTCGATCGGCGGCAGCCGTTCGGGCGAGAAGCGCACCAGGCGCGTCCGGCGTCGGCGCGAGGCCACGAACCACATCGTCGTGGCAAGGCCGGTGGCGAACATCAGCAGCAGCGTCATCAACATGGCCGCCACACTCCACACGCAGCAACGGAATGGCGGATGAACGAGCGGCCTGGACGGTTGCGGATGCGGTGGCCGGGCGGCTCAGCTGGCCCCGACGATGGCGCGAACCGCAACGGCGATCGCCGCCACTGCGGTGAGCACCGCGAAACCCTGCTGCAGCCGCGGTCCCGCAACGCGCACCGCGAACTGCCTTCCGACGACCATGCCGACGATCGCTCCGCCCGCGAAAGGCAGGGCGCGCATGCCCGGAAGGTGGCCCGCGATAGCGGCCGTCAGCGCGGTCACCGTGCAGACGATGGCGATCACCATCGTGGATGTCGCGATGATCGATCCCATCGGAAGCGCGGTCACACGCCGCAGCGCGGGCACGATCAGAAAACCTCCTCCGACGCCGAACAGGCCGGAGAGCAGGCCGGCCGCGATTCCCGCCGTCGAGAGCACCCGTCCGCAGCGCGGCGTCCAGTGGAAGCGACCCGTGTCGGGATCGATCAGGCAGGCTGCATCCGGATCGCGGGTCTCGGACTGGACCCTCACCGTCAGCAAAAACGCGCGTATCGCCGCCGCCATCAGCAGCGCGGCGAACGCCAGTGTCAGCGGCAACAGCGGGAGCCGATGCGCGGCGTAGAGCCCCGCCGGCATCGCGGCGATTCCGCCGGCGGCCATCAGAACGGCGGCGCGATAGCGCACGACCTTGTCGCGCAGTCCCAGCAGCGTGCCAACCGTCGCCGAAACCGCCACCGCCACCAGCGCAACCGGACTGGCCTGCGTCAGCGTCCAGCCCATCCCGAACATCAGCAACGGCACCCCGATGATCGATCCGCCCGCGCCCGTTAGCGCCAGCACCAGCCCGACCACGGCGCCCAGTCCGAACAGCGTCACGGCGCCACGCCCGCGCTTGCTACGTCGGCGCCGCCTGTACGCCGCTCCCGGCGTGCGGTCGAGTCTCGAACCGGTCGCGCAGCCACATCCCGGCCACCATGGCGCCGACGAATGCCAGCACCTGCGGTGAGCCGAACGCGAGATTCGCCACCGCGGGCCCGGGGCAGAGTCCCGCTATTCCCCAACCGATGCCGAAAAGCGCGGCACCGCCGAGCAGCGCTCCGTCCACGTCCTGTCGCGTCGGCAGGAAGAAGCGCGTCTCGAACATCGGACGCGATTTCGCCTTGAGCAGCTGGAAGGTCGGGAGCGTCACGCACAAGGCCCCGCCCATGACGAAAGCCAGCGACGGATCCCAGCGACCGGCGAGATCGAGAAATCCGATCACTTTTGCAGGGTCGGTCATGCCGCCCAGCATCAGGCCCATCCCGAACATCAGGCCGGAGCACATCGCGACCAGGGATTTCACGAGCCGCCTCCCAGGAGATGCCGCATCACAAAGACCGTCGCGAAACCCGCCGCCATGAACGTCAGCGTGGCCAGGATCGAACGCCGCGACAGGCGCGCCATGCCGCACACGCCATGCCCCGACGTGCAGCCGCTGCCCATGCGCGTACCGAAGCCCACCGCCAGGCCGCCCATGATCATTCCCGCCCAGCCGGTCTGCAGCGTTGCGGCCGGGAGATCCGGCCGCAGCAATGACATCAGCAAGGCGCCCAGCACGAGTCCCGCGAGAAACAGCGCCCGCCAGGGCGCCTCTCCGGTAGGGCGGTCCAGCACCAGCGTTCCCAGAACACCGCTGACGCCGGCGATGCGTCCGTTGAGGGCGAACAGCAGCGCCGCCGCCGTCCCGATCATCGCGCCGCCGACACCGGCGCGGATCCATGAATCGAAGTCCATCACGATGTCCATTGGCTGCGCTCCTGGTGTTCGCGCTCCCGCGTCGATGCGGGTACATTATTGGGCCGATCGAGGATACACCACGGGGTATATGACGAAGAAGCCCGCCAAGCGCGCCGCCGGGTCCCAGGATGGTCGTCACCTGCACCAGCAGGAGGTCATGCATCGCCTGCGACGCGTCGAAGGCCAGATCCGCGGCGTGCTCACGATGATGGAGCAGGACCTACCGTGCGATGCGATCGCACAGCAGCTCTCGGCGGCACGCAAAGCGCTCGACCGCGCCTTCTACGAAATGATGGCCTGCAGCCTCGAGATGGAGATCGGCGGCGCGCGCAGCCCGCGCGAACTGCGCGAACGAATCGCCGAGAAGGCGCGGCTGCTCGCCAAGTACGCCTGATTTCGCACCAACCGATCAGAACGAACCACGACAGGACGGAGACGACGACATGACTAAGCTGACGGACGTGCAGTTCCCCTTTGCGGGCAGCCCCGCTCCCGATCTGATCACCGGGGGACAGCCCACCGCGGAGGACTTCAAGACGATGGCCGCGGCCGGCCTCAAGCACGTGATCAACCTGCGTCCGACCACCGAGGACGCCGGCTTCGACGAGGCCGCGCTCGCCGCCAAGCTCGGCATTCGCTACACGCTGATCCCGATCGCGGGCGCCGGCGATCTCACCGAGGAGAACGCGAAGAAGCTCGACGCCGCGATGGCCGCGACGCCGGGCCAGCCGACGCTGATCCATTGCGCGAGCAGCAACCGCGTCGGCGGCCTGCTGGCCGTGCGTGCGGCCCGCGTGCAGGGCAAGTCGAACGACGAGGCCCTGGCCTTTGGTCGCGCCGGCGGCCTGACCAAGATGGAGCCCCAGGTCGCGCAGATCCTCGCCGACCTCGGCTGAGAAACGTCGCGCTTCAGAGCGCGACCTGCAGTCGCAGCGGGGGGAAACCGAGGGCTCTTCACCGTCGAAGGGCCCCCGCCCGCCTTCGCGCACGCGGGACATCCGGTTGACAGCCCATCGCTATATATGACGGTATATAGCGATTCCGGGAAATCCATCGCCGCATGCATATCCGGTCGGTCGCGCTCCTGCTGCTCGCTCTGTCGATCTCGTCGCCCCGTGCGGAGGACGCGGTGCGCGTGTACGCCGCGGCGAGCCTCACCCATGCGATCGGCGATGTGTCCGACGCGTGGTTCCGCTCGGGCCACCCCAGGCCGACGCAGGTTTTCGCAGCCTCCTCCGCGCTGGCAAAGCAGATCGAGCACGGCGCGCCGGCGGACGTGTTCGCGTCGGCCGATCGCAAGTGGATGGACCACCTGGCGCAGCGCAAGAACGTCGATCCGAAATCGCGCGTCGATCTGCTCGGCAACGAGCTGGTGCTCATCGCGCCCAAAGGCCGCGGATTCCCGGCGACGCTGGACGCCGCCTTCGATCTGCCCGGAGCGTTCGAAGGAAAACTATGCACCGGCGAACCCGACGTCGTGCCCGTCGGCACCTACGCCAGGCAGGCGCTGACGTCCTACGGCTGGTGGACGGCGCTCGCGCCGCGCGTGGTCGGCACCGACGACGTGCGCACCGCGCTGGCCTTCGTCGAGCGCGGCGAATGTCCGCTGGGCATCGTGTACGCGACCGACGCCGCCATCAGCAGCAAGGTGGAGATCATCGGCCGGTTTCCCATGGGCTCCCACGAGCCCATCGTCTATCCCTTCGCGATCGTGGCCGGCGCGGGTTCGCAGGCCCGACCCTATCTCGATTACCTACGCTCCGATGCGGCGCAGCAGATCTTCCGCCGGCACGGCTTCACGCCGGCGCCACGACGCTAGGTTCGCGTGGGCCTGACGCCAGACGAATGGGAGGCGTTGCGGCTGTCGGCGAAGGTCGCATCCTTCGCCACGCTGCTGTCGTTGCCGCTCGGCATCGCGGTTGCATGGGTGCTCGCGCGCCGACGATTTCCCGGCAAGCTGCTGGTCGAAGTCCTCGTGCAGCTGCCGATGGTGCTGCCGCCGGTGGTGCCGGGCTACCTGTTGCTGCTGCTGCTCGGCACGCAGGGACCCTTGGGATCGTGGCTGCTGGACACCTTCGGCATCCGCGTGGCCTTCACCTGGCAGGGCGCGGTCATCGCATCGGCGGTGATGGCCTTTCCGTTGATGGTGCAGCCGGTGCGCCTCGCGTTTCGGATGATCGACGTGCGCCTGGAACAGGCCGCCGCGACGCTCGGCGCGCCGCCCTGGCGTGCGTGGATCTCGATCACCCTGCCGCTGGCGCTACCCGGCATCCTCGCCGGCGCGGTGCTCTGCTTCACCCGCAGCCTCGGCGAATTCGGCGCGACGATGGCGTTCGTCGGGAACATTCCCGGCGAGACGCGCACGTTGCCGCTGGCGATCTATTCCTACACGCACGTGCCGGACGGCGAAGCCGCCGCCTGGCGCCTGGCCTGCCTGTCGATCGCGCTGGCCGTCGCGGCGCTGGTGCTGGCGCACTGGGCCAATCGGCGAGCGGAACAGCGCCTGGGCTATCACGACCACCATGTTCCGGCTCGAGCTTGACCTGGAATTTCGTCGCGGCGCGCTGACGCTCCATGCGCAGGCGACGATCGACGGCGGCACGACCGGCATCTGCGGCCCCTCCGGCAGCGGCAAGAGCACGCTGCTCGCGCTGATCGCCGGCCTGCTGCGCCCGCGGCGCGGCCATATCCGCTTCGACGGCGCGTCGCTCACCGATGTCGGGCGTCGCGAATTCGTGCCGCCGTGGCAGCGACACTTCGGCCTCGTGTTCCAGGACGGTCAGCTCTTTCCGCACCTGAGCGTGCGCCAGAACCTGCTGTACGGCTGGCAGCGCCTGCGCCCCGAAGAACGCCGCTTCGAGCTCGATCAGGTCACGCAACTGCTGGAGATCGAACCGCTGCTGGAACGGCGCACCACCCAGCTGTCCGGCGGCGAGCGTTCGCGCGTTGCGCTGGGCCGCGCCCTGCTCTATTCGCCCCGCCTGCTGCTGCTGGACGAACCGTTGTCGGCGCTCGACGATCGCCTGAAGGAGCAGATCCTGCCGTTCCTCAAACGCGTGCGCGACGAGACGCGCATTCCGATGCTCTACGTGACGCACTCGCGGGCCGAGGTCGAGTACCTGGCCGAGCGCGTGCTGCGCATCGAGGACGGGCGCCTGAGCTGAGGCTATCCGGCGACGCCGAGGATCACGCTGGAGGCCTTGAAGATCGCCGACGCGCCCTTGCCGGGCGCAAGCCCGAGCGCCTTCACCGACTCGCGCGTTACCACCGCCACCAGCGACGCGCCGCCGGCGAGCTCGAGCTCCACTTCGCTGTTGACCGAGCCGGGCACGATCCGTCGCACCGTCCCGCGCAGGCAGTTGCGCGCCGACAGCTTGAGGGGCGCGACCGCATCCTCGAGCCCGAGGATGATCCAAGACGACTTCACGAGTGCTACCGCCTCGATCCCGCGCTTCAGCCCGAGCGTGCGGCTGCTGCCGCGCGTGATGACCGCGACGATGCGATCGCCGCCAGGCAGCGTCAGCTCGATCTCGTCATTGACGGCGCCGGTCAGCACTCGCGACACGCGTCCGACGAAGTGGTTGCGCGCGCTGGTCAGCAGCGTCATGCGTCCCAGCGTCGCGAGCCCGTCGCGGTCGCGCACGCGGCGGTTCACGCGCTGCACGAAACGCTCGCTTTCGACCTCCACCGCACGAAAGGTCTTCACCAGCCTGCGTCCCGCCGCCGTCAGCCGAGCGCCCCCGCCCCCGCGCCCGCCCACGCTGCGCTCGACCAGCGGATCGGGCGACAGGTTGTTCATCGCCGCGATCGCATCCCAGGCCGCCTTGTAGCTCAGGCCGACGGCGCGCGCGGCGGCGGTGATCGAGGCCTCCGATTCGAGACTGCCCAGCAGATCCATCCAGCGTTTGCGAAACGGCGCCCCTTCGCCGGGTCGGATGCTCAGCTGCGCCTCGAGCCTGGGCTTGCCCGCCATTGCGCCCGCCCGCCGCGATCAGGCGGCGACGGCCACGCCGCGCGTCACCCACACCAGCGGCTTGGGGCCCTTGAGGTACGTGGATTCGATCTCGCGCGGCGTGAAGCCGCCGTCCTGGAGCATCGCGCGCACGTCGCGGTTCAGATGGCAGCCGCCGGCGATGGGCTTCCAGTACGGCGTGAGTCGATCCTGCCAGCGCTGCACCGGCGCTTCGGGCGCGCGACCGTGTTCGCAGAACAGCAGCTCGCCGCCCGGCTTGAGCACGCGCCGCATTTCCTTGAGCGCGCGTACCGGATCCGGGATCGTGCACAGCGTGAACGTGCACACCACCGTGTCGTACGTGGCATCGGCAGCGGGGATCTCCTCGGCCGACAGCGTGATCAGTTCAACGTTCAGGCCGGCGCGGCGCGCACGCCGCTCGGCCTTGGGATTCATCTGATCCGCCGGATCCAGGCCCTGCAGCGATTCGAGCTTGTCCCGGTCGTAGAACTCCAGGTTGCGCCCCGTCCCGATGCCGATCTCGAGCACGCGTCCGCGGGCGCGCGGAATGAGCAGCTTGCGCTGGCGCTGCACGTCCTTCATGCCGCAGCAGGCATCGATCAGCAGCGGCATCACGTAGCGGTCGTAAAGACTCATCGGGAAGGGCTCGAAGGAAGATGGACGGGCGCGTCATGGTGGGACATCGATCCGCACCTGTCACGGCGGTTCGTTCGCGAGCTGGCGCAGTCCGGTCTCGATCGTTCGGGCACGCGGATCGCCGTCGTGGGTTTCGCCGATGTGGCGCGCGCGGATGCGACCACGGCGATCCACCAGGTAGAACGCGGGCCACCAGCGGTTGCCCAGCAACTTCCAGTAGCGATAGTCGCTGTCGAGCATCACGGGGTAGCTCACGCCCAGCTCCACGAGCTTGCGCACGACGTTCTCGCGCTCCGCTTCGTGCGGAAATTCCGGCGTATGCACGCCGACGATCACCAGATCCGAGCCGAACTTTCCGGCCAGCCCGCGCAACCACGGAATCGAGCCGATGCAGTTGCTGCAAGCAAAAGTCCAGAACTCGATCAGCACCACCTTGCCCCGCAGCCGGCGCCAGTCCAGCGGCGGCGAGTTCAGCCACTGGCCCGGTTCGGTCGACGTGAATCCGGGCGCCGCGCGCGCTTCGGCCGCCGCCAACGCGGCACCTGGCACCAGCAGCGCCAGGGTCAGGAGCGCCCGACAAAGCGCGCGCAGCACGGGCGGACGGGGAGCGGAAAGCGGGATCACGTCCGCATCCTCGGTCCCGAGCGCGCGTCAGGCCAGGTGCACCGGTACCGCGGATGCTCCCGGGCGTCCGGGGCCGCGGACGGGGCTTTACAATGCCCGGCCGCCCCCTGGTCTCCCCCGATGTCCGTCGCTTCCGTTGTCCCCACCCGCCGCCGCAAGACGCCCAAGGTGGGCTTCGTGTCCCTGGGCTGCCCCAAGGCCCTGGTCGATTCCGAACGCATCCTCACGCAGCTGCGCGCCGAGGGATACGAGACCGCTCCGAGCTACGACAAGGCCGACGTGGTGGTGGTCAACACCTGCGGGTTCATCGACTCGGCGGTGGAGGAGTCGCTCGACGCCATCGGCGAAGCCATGGCCGAGAACGGCAAGGTGATCGTCACTGGCTGCCTCGGTGCCGGACCCAAGAGCCACGTGGTCCGGGAGAAATTTCCGGACCTGCTCTCGATCAGCGGACCGCAGAACTACCAGGCGGTGATGGAGGCTGTGCACAAGGCGGTGCCGCCCAAGCACGAGCCGTTCTTCAACCTGATGCCCGCGCAGGGCGTGAAGCTCACGCCCAAGCACTACGCCTACGTGAAGATCTCGGAAGGCTGCAACCACAAGTGCAGCTTCTGCATCATCCCGTCGATGCGCGGGAAGCTGGTGTCACGGCGCATCGACGAGGTGCTGCGCGAGTCCGAGAAACTGGTGAAGGCCGGCGTCAAGGAACTGCTGGTGATCTCGCAGGACACCAGCGCCTACGGCGTCGACATCAAGTACGCCGCAGCGCAGTGGCGCGACAAGGAATACCGCACCTCGATGCTCGACCTGTGTCGCGGTCTGGGCGAGCTCGGCGCGTGGGTGCGACTGCACTACGTCTATCCCTACCCGCACGTCGACGAAGTCATTCCGTTGATGGCGGAGCGCAAGGTTCTTCCGTATTTGGACATCCCGTTCCAGCACGGCTCGCCGAGCGTGCTCAAGCGCATGAAGCGCCCGGCGTTCGCCGAAGACACGCTCGAACGCATCGCGACGTGGCGTCGGATCTGCCCGGGCCTGACCTTGCGCAGCACCTTCATCGTCGGCTTTCCGGGCGAGACCGAAGCCGAGTTCCAGGAGCTGCTCGACTGGCAGCAGGCGGCGCAGCTCGATCGGGTCGGCTGCTTCATGTACTCGCCCGTCGAAGGCGCGCGTGCGAACGAACTGGCCGACCACGTACCGGCGGAGGTCGCGCAGGATCGCCTTGCGCGCTTCATGAAGGCCCAGGCGAAGATCAGCCGCAAGAAGCTCAAGGCAAAGGTCGGCCAGACGATCGAGGTGATGGTCGACGAGATCGGCGAGGACCACGTGGTCACCGGCCGCTCATGGGCCGATGCGCCGGAGATCGACGGCAAGGTCTATCTCTCCTGCATCGATCCGCTCAGACCGGGCCAGATCGTGCGCGCCGAGGTCATCGGCGCCGACGATCACGATCTCAACGCCGAGGTGATCGACGAATGACGCAACAGGATCCGGTCGAAATCTGGCACCGCGCGCTCGAGGCCAAGGACACGCGCCTGCTCGACACGCTGCTCGCCGACGACTGCGTGTTCGTCTCGCCGGTGGTGCACACGCCGCAGAGCGGCAAGAAGATCACCAAGGCGTACCTGACGGCCGCGTTCTTCGTCTTCGGCAACGAGACGTTCCGATACGTGCGCCAGATCGTTGGGACGCGCGACGCGATGCTCGAATTCGAGCTCGAGGTCGACGGCATCGCGATCAACGGCGTCGACATCCTGCATTGGAACGACGCAGGTCAGGTCACCGAGTTCAAGGTGATGATCCGCCCGCTCAAGGCGATCAACCTGATCCACCAGAAGATGGGTGCGGCCCTCAATTCGTCGAAGTCGTAGCCCGGGCGAAGCCCGGGATCGCGGGAAACTTCCCGGGCTTCGCCCGGGCTACTTCGAGGGCTTGAAGGTTTTCTCGATGTAGGCGCGAAGGCCGGCCGCGGTTTCGGGGCTGGCCCATTGCGCGAGCGCTTCGCGGTCGTAGCCGGGGCCCTCTTCGCGGATCCGTCGAATGGTCGCGTCACGCAAGGCGCGCTTGGTCAGCGCATATGCCGCGGCCGGCAGAGCGGCGAACGACTGCGCCAATGCGATCGCGCGCTCCAGAACGGCGGCCGGCTCCACCACCTCGTCGGCGAGTCCACGCGCCAGCGCATCGCCGTCGGCGAACGTGCCGGCACCGTAGAGCACGCTCTGCAGGTATCGATGCGCGACGGTGAAGCGCATGACCTCGAGCGCGCTGGTCGGAAAAGGTACACCGACCTTGAGCTCGGGCACGCCGGTCCGGGCACCCGCCGCCAGCACGCGCTGGTCGGCCGCGCAGGCGAGTACGCAGCCGCCGGCGATCGCCGCGCCGTTGAGCGCCGCCACGACCGGCTTGGGGCACTCGAACGTCGCGTTGAACATGTCGCTGAGCGCCGGGAGGAAGCGCTGCGCGTAGGCCATTCCGCCATCGACGATGCGCAGCAGATCCACGCCCGCCGAAAAAATCCTGCCCTGCCCGGCCAGCACGATGCCGCGTACCAAGGCGTCCGCGCCGAGTTCGCGCATCTTCGCCGCCACGCCCTCGCACAGCTCCACGTCCATCGCGTTGGCCTTGCCGTGCTGCATCGTCACGACCACCACGCCGCCATCCTTGCGTTCGATTCCCAACATGTCGCGCTCCGTCATTCGTGAAAAGAAAAGGTTCTCTAGCCCAGCGCCATCACCGGCCGCCCCGCGATCCAGGGATGCGCGAAGATCAGCACACCGGCCACGAGCAGACCGATCAGGGCGCTGATCAGCGTTTTGGTCATGCCCACGCGCGGCGGCTTCACGCGCGCGCCGTCACGCCGATTGATGAAGATCACCTCGAGCACGGCCCAGGCCAGCAGACCGCCGAACAACACGATCGAGCGCAGCTCGCCATTGGAGAGCAGATGCGCGACCGCCCAGAGCTTCACGCCGGTGAGCTGCGGATGGCGGATGAACTGCTTGATGTCGGTCGGTGCGCGGGCGCTGAGGAACAGGATCACGGCGACCGGCATCAGCGTCATCGTGAGATGGCGCATCCCTTCCGGGGGCAGCCAGACCGAGGTCGGCGGCGTCGAACGCCAGCCCATCACGATCAGCACCAGCGATAGCACCAGCATCAGGCTGTAGAGACCCTTGTACGGATTCAGGCCGATACGCGCGACGAGGCCGGCGCGCGCATCGCGCCCGATCGAAGACAGGAGATGGGTTGCAGCCCACAGCAGCACACCGGCGACGAGCAGCGGCATGGTCGGGATCTCGGCTTTCCTGGAAGGGTGAAGGGTAACGCCCGTATGACGTCGCGGGTAATTGCGGCCATCCCTACCGCCCCTCGAATCTCAACGCGATTCCTCCCAGGAGTGTTCCCATGCTGATCTTTCACGGCACCGTGGTCCTGCTCGTCGGCCTGCTCGCCGGCTTTCCGTTCCTGTTCGGCATCGTGCGCGGGTCGCCGTCGCGCCAGGTCGACGCATGGCGCGCGGCGCATACGGGTCTGGCGTCGACCGGCGTGATGGCCATCGCGATGGGCGCTGCGCTGGGCCTCTGGCAGGCGCAGGGGACCGCGGTCGAGGTCACCGTCTGGGGCATCGCGATCGGCGCCTACGGCATCGCGCTGGCGATGACGCTGGCGGCGGCAACCGGGTCGCGCGGACTGGTCGCGGGCGGTCCGGCGTCGAATCACGTCGTGTACGCGGGCTATATGACCGGCGTGCCGGCGACGTTGATCGGCACGGGCGCGTTTCTGTGGATCGCCGCGGAACGGGCGTTCTGACCGAGTCGCTACACTCGCGGGCCCGTCCCTGCCTGGAATCCCGCGATGAATCCCACCGCTTCCGTCACCGTCGGCATGCACGGCACCGACACCGTCGTGGTGCGCGAGGAACTCACCGTCCGACATCACGTGCCCTCGATGCCGGCGGTGTACGGCACGCCGATGATGATCTACCTGATGGAGATGGCCTCGGCCAACGCGATCCATCCGCATCTGCCGGACGGCTGGGTCTCCGTCGGTGCCGAGGTCAACATCCGCCACCTCGCGGCGACGCCGATTGGACGTACTGTCACGGCCACGGGCACCGTCACGGCCATCAACGAGCGCCTGGTGATGTTTCGCGTCGAAGCGCACGACGGCGTGCGGCTCATCGGGGAAGGCACGCACGTCCGCGGCGTGATCAACCTCGCGAAGTTCGAGGAGCGCCTCGCCAGGGAACCGCGCTGAGGCGTTCCGCGATCATTCGAGCTTGCGCTCCGAGACCGGCGGCGGCGTGTACTGGTACAGCCAGGTCTCGGAGAAGGCCTGGCCGTTGACGCTCAGGTACATGCGCAGGTCGATCGGCGTCTCGGTGTCGTCCGGCGGCACGAGGTCGAACATCGCGCGATACCCGTTGATCGCGTGCAGCGGTCGCGCCGATGTGATCTCCACCTTGCCGCGCGACACCGTGATCACCGGCTCGACCTTGGCATCGGGGCCGATCAGGCCCATGTCGCCGAACGCGAAGTCGACCGCGAAACGCTGGGAGAAATACGGGCGCTTGCGTCCCACCACGCCGCCCAGGCCGACGCGCGTGGCCACCACGCGCGACTTGGGCGGCATCACGGGCGGCGTGCCGCCCCAGTGCAGGCGATAGCTGAACAGCAGCTCCTGCCCCGGCTGCGCCGGCTCTGCCGGGTTCCAGAACGCCACGATGTTGTCGAACGTCTCGTCATTCGTCGGCAACTCGAGCAGCTGCACCGAACCCTTGCCCCAGTTCGACTTGGGCTCCACCCACAGGCTCGGGCGCCGGTCATAGAAAACGCCGTCGTCCTGGTAGTGGTCGAAATCGCGATCGCGCTGCATCAGGCCGAAGCCGCGGGGATTGTCGTCGCCGTACACGTTGAAGCGCCGGTTGCGCGGATTCTCCAGCGGACGCCAGATCCACTCGCCGCTGCCGGTGTACATCGCCAGGCCATCGGTATCGTGGATCTCCGGCCGCCAGTCGTTGGCCTTGCGCTTATCGTTCTCGCCGGTCTGGTACATGCTCGTCAGCGGCGCGATGCCCAGACGCTCGATCGGCTTGCGCGGATACAACGCCGCATCGATGTCCATCGTGAAAGTGTTGCCCGGCTCGAGCTCGAACCGATACGCGCCCGCGACGCTCGGCGAATCCATCAGCGCGTATACCGTCATGCGCGTCTCGCCCTTGTTGGGCCGCTGCAGCCAGTAGGCGATGAAGTCGGGAAACTCCTCGGGCCGGTCCATGCCGGAGTCGATCGCCAGCCCGCGCGCGGATTGCCCGTATTGCCACTCGCCGCCGACCGCCCGGAAATAGCTCGCGCCGAGGAACGCGGCGACGTCGCGCGTCCGATCGGTGTGGAACGTGAGGCGAAAACCGGCAAAGCCCAGGTCCTTGGGCAGCTTCTTGCCGTTCACGCCGCTCTTGCCGTAATCGAACATCCCCGAGTCGTAGGCGTACTCCTGCGCCTTGCCATCGACGAGTTCGTACATGTGCACCGGCGATTTGAAGAACAGCCCGAGATGGAAGAACGCCGCGCGGAAGTACGACTCGGAGTCGCGCCACAGCAGGTGATCGTCACGGAAACGAAGCGATTGATACTGGTCCCAATCGAGCGCGCCGACTTCGGCCGGCAACACCGTGGGGCGCGGCTTGTAGGCTGCCTCCGATAACGCCCGCGCGCGTCCCTTGAGGATCGCGTAGTCGAATGGTTCGGCCTTGCCGAGCTTGCTCAGCGGCACCGCGCCCGCGGGCGCGGAGAACAGGGACAGCACCGCCGGCAGGCTGCTGGCGGCCAGCGCGGGAACCGCGCCCAGGAGTTCACGTCTCTTCATGGATGATTTGTTCTTGCTGGGGTGCCTACGTTCGTTTTGCGGGGCGAGGATGGGCAATCGAGGTGAACGGACGCGGAACGGGCCGGCTTCGACTTGCGCCTCACGGGCGCGCGTGGCGCGCGTGCTCGACCATCAGGCAGCGATCCTGCACCACGTCGATCCCCGCCCCGGTCAGCGCATGCGCGAACCGATCATCACGGATGCCCAGTTGCAGCCACACCGCGCGCGGCCGCTTGGCCAGGATGTCGTCGAGATGGCCGTGCAGATCCTGCGGCCGGCGGAACACGTCGACCATGTCGATCGCACCGGGAATGTCCACCAATTTGCGAAAGACCGGCTGCCCGAGGATCCGCGTGACCTCCGGGTAGTAGACCGGCACCGGCACGACCTCGAGCCCGGCCTTGACCAGGTAGTCCGCGACATAGAACGCCGGCTGGTTGGCCTGCCCCTCGGTCTTGATGCCGAGCACCGCGATCCTTCGCACGTCGGCCAGCAGCGCCGCGATCTGGTGGTCGTCCTCGATCAGGCGTCCCGGCGTGGGGTCGGTCACCGCGGCGCGCGTTCCATCGCGATCGCCATCAACACATCGCGCTGATGGCCTTGAGCACGTCCGAGCGCGAAATCTGCCCGACCAGTTCGCCTTTCTTGTCGAGCACCGGGTAGCGGCGGAAGCTCTTGGTGAAGAACAGCTGCGCGAGCTGCGTCAGGCTGTCGTCGGGGGAAACCGACACCACGTTGGATTTCATGAACTGACTCACCGGGCCGGCCACACAGGTGTCCTCGGCGGCGATCAGTCCCACCTGCATGCAGTCCATCGCCGACAGCATCCCGACGAGCTTGCCGTTGCCATCCACCACGGGCGCGCCCGAGATGTGGTGTTTGACCAGCTGATTGATGGCGAACATCACCTCGGTGGTCGGCGACAGTTTCACCAGCTTGTCGACCGGGGTCATGAATTCGCGCACCGATACCGTATCCAGCTTGGCCATGTCCCTCGCTCCCCTCGCTCGTTCGCGTGTCGGTGTCGTCGTTGCGGACCTGACGAACCTTACTGCCGGGCGGAGCACCTGACAATCGCGGCGCCGAAGTCGGATCAGTAGCGGTCGAGCAGATCGTCGATGTCGCTGCGAATGGCTTCCATGGCCTTGTACAGGGGCACGTGCTTTCGCTTTTCGCCGCCGTTGACCAAGATCGCGAACGCCATCCAGCCGCCGTCACGGCGGCGCAGGTAGCCGGCCACGGCGCATACCGACACCGGATCGTTCATGGTCCCGGTCTTGAGCGCGACGCGTTCCCGCCAATCGCGGCTGCCGCCGCGCAGGAACGCGAACGGCGCCTGCCCGGGCACGACGAAGCCGCCGTAGAACGCCGGGAAGGTCGCGGCGTCGCGGTACTGCGTCTGCAGCAGCGACACCATTTCGTCGGCCGAGATCGCGTTCTCGGGCGTCAGGCCGCTGCCGCTGTATAGCGTGGGCGGCTTGGTCCCCGCCGGCGCGTTGCGCACCATGTGGCCCGCGAGGATGGCGGCCGCTTCGCCCAGCTGTCGCGGCGGCTGCGGTGCGCGCGCGGCCGCGATGTTGAGCGTGAGCAGGTCGGCGATGTAGTTGTTCGAATAGCGCAGCATGCGTCCGAGCTGTTCACGCAGCGCAAGGCCGTTGACCTTGGCGATCGTGCTGTCGGCCTGCACCGGCGGACCGTAGTGGACGCGGGCACCGCCGCCGAACTTCACGCCCAGCTCTCTGAGCATCTGGCGCAGCAGCAGTGCCGCGCCCAGCGCCGGATCGGACATCGCGCGCAACACTTCGCGGCGATCGCCCGGCGAGACGGTGCCACCGACGCGCAGCGTGTCGACGCCGTCCTTGGTGTGGCGCGACAGCCAGTAATTTTCCTTGGACTTGGCGCTGCCGGTGTTGATGCTGCCTTCGACGGCGATCGGCAGCGCCGATCCGCCGCAGGCCCGCAACTGCGCCGGCTGCCCCGCCGAGGTCGGCTGCACTTCCACGCACCACGCGCCGAAATCGACCGCCAGGCCCGAGAGCGGCACGTCGTAGGTGCTGTCGCTGCTCAGCAGCGCCGCGCATCGATCCATGTTGTCGCAGCCCAGCGGTCCGAACGGCGGGGCGGCGACCAGATCGCCGCTGACCGAGCGCACGCCTGCCGCACGAACCTGTCCGGCCAGCGTCCACAGGTCGCGATGGTCGAGCGTCGCATCGCCGTCGCCGTTGAGAATCAGGTCGCCGTCGATTTTTCCATCGTCACGGACGCGGCCATTGATCATCACGCGCGTCTCGAACGACTTGTCGGCGGGCCAGACGTCGAGCGCGGTGGCGGCGACGACGACCTTGGTGATCGAGGCGGGGCTGAGGCGCAGCTGGGAATTGAGGGGGATTCCCGGGCGGAGGGGCCGGTCAGGTTTTCGACGGAGGCGCTGATGCGGGCGCCGTCGTTTTGTAGGGCGCGGAGGGCGGACCAGGGATTTTTGCCCTCGGAAGAGGCAGCCGAAGCGGAGGTCGACCAGATGGCAAACAGGAGAAGGGCGGCCGCAATGCGGCTGATCGTGCCGGTCAGTTCAAACAACGCTGGAGGACTCCATCGATTGGATTGCGACTCGATAACCTGACCCCTTGGCGTGTGCCGCGGTTCCTCAGATTTCGAGTGCCGGAAAAAGAAAGGCCCGGCACAGGCCGGGCCTTTCGAAAATTGCTCTACCTCAGGGGGTACCGTCCGTCACGACGTTGAAGCGATAGATCGTCAGTACGCCGGAAGGGGACGTGACCGAGACTTCGAGTGTGCTTGAGCCATCTACGGCATCCAGATCGGCACCCTTGTACGAAATGCCGTAGGTGTTCCCCTGCTTCGTGTCGTTGATGGTGCAAGGCACATCGAACGAATCCGTACCCTGGATCGCACCCGCGTCACCGTCCTGCGAGAACGCGATCGTGGTCGTCGCCGGCATCGGTTGGTTGTTCACGTCCCTGACCACCATGCTGAACCCGAACGTCTGGTTCTCGCCGATCGTGATCGTCTGGGTGGCTTCGTCGTAGCAGCCCGTGCCGCCGCCCGGAGAGGGACAAGTGACGAAGATGTCGCCGCCATTCTCCAGCTTCAATGGACTCACCACCGGGCTGGAACCCGACATCACGATCGTCAGGCTGTCGCGGACGTGCAGCGTGCGCGGCTCTGCACACCGGATGTCGGTCGGATCGCCCGTCGCACACAGCAAGCCGTTGTACTGGCCGTCCGCGTCGTCGAACGCGAGATCCGAGTCGAAATCGCGGAAGGGCTCCGTCGGAGCCGAAGCATCGCGTTCACCATCCTCGTCGTCGTCGCGGAAGGCCTCAGACAGATCCCCGAAGTCCTCTACACCCACACCGCCGAACAGGCCGTCGCCATTGGTGTCGTCGAAGCTTTCCTCACCCACGGCAAACGCCAGCACCGTGGCGCGACCCGGGCGAGCAGAACCACCGGAAGGACTGGCAACGGAGCACACGTCATCGTCCTCGAAGTCGGCTCCGATGGTGGTCGCATTCGTCCTGAAGCAGCTGTTGTAACCGGCGGGGCGAGGATTTTGGCTACGCCAATTCACAGTGCAGGCGCCGTCTTGCATGACGCAGCTGCCGACGATCGAACCGCCCTCGGTTGTGAACGTCACTGCGGTGTCTTCTGGCACGGGATTATTGAATCGATCCGAGGCCAACAGCAGCATCGGCACCTGCACATTGGAGATGTTGAGTCCCTCAACGTTGCTGCACTCCGCAGACAAATCAAAGCTGTCCTGGTCCGGGATGCCGGTGGTGATGGTGAGCTGTTCGGATTGGCTGCTGACGGTGGTGCCATCGGCCGTGGCCGTGGCCGTCACGCGCACCACCGTGCTGACGGTTCCCGAAGTGACCACCGTGCTTACCGTGCCGTCAGAGCCGGTGGTCCCGCTCGTAGGATTCAGCGTGATGCCACCCAGGTTGGTATTGAGCGAAAACGTCACCGGCAAGCTGGGAATCGGGCCGCCAGCCGCATTGACGACGCGGAAAGTGACGTTCGAAGTTTCCTGCAACCCGCTTCCCCGAAGACCAATGTTGATCGGCACCGCCGACACAAACTGGATGCTCGCCAGCGACGAAGGCAGCACGTTGATCGTGCCCTGGGCGGTGCGGACCTGCCCGCCGATGACTGCCCGCGCGGTCACAGTGTCGTTGCCCGAACAACCCTTCGCCTGGTACGTCGCCAATACGGCACCGTCTGTGCCAACACCCGTATTGGGAGGCGTCGCCGTCGGGTTGACCACTGCCGTGCCGGCCGTTATGCAGGGCGAGCTGAAGGTGAAGTTCACCGGATCAGTGATCACCGTGTTGCCGTTGGCGATGTCCACGATGTCGACTCGGAAACCAACGCTGCCGCCGGCGGAGACGCTCGGCAGTTGGAATTCGAAGGTGCCTTGGTCGAACGTGAGTCCATCGAGCGTGCCGAGCTGTGGGTTGGGATCAGCGTTATTCGCCGGTGCCACAACGGTCACGACGGTCGTCGCAGTGGCGGGGCCGTTGTCGTCGTCGACCGTCACCGTGACCCCGCGCGGAACCGGGTTGCCGGCCGTCGTCAGAACTGCCGTGGCGCGCCCGCTGCCGTCGGTCGTGATCGTCCCGCCGCTAATCTGCGCCCCGTTGTTGACCGAGAACGACAACTCAACGCCTTGGACGGTCGCACCGGAACCATTCAATGC
>NZ_JAJFBP010000045.1 GCF_020697055.1 Panacagrimonas sp.
GCGCAGGCGCGCCAGCACGTCCGGCAGGCGGCTGCCCATCTCCAGCGCGTTGGTCAGCGGCGCCAGCGGCTGCAGTTCGAGGTGCGTCACCGCGCCGTCCCACATGAAGTCCGGCTGCCACGCGAGATTGAACAGCGCCGGTGCGTTGCGCGTTCCGAGCTGATCGGCGACGCCGTGGCTCACGCGGTGTCGTGCGTGCGCGAACGCCGCGGCCTGCTGGTGGCAGCTCGCGCACGAGACCGCGCCGTCCGCCGACAGGCGCGGGTCGTGGAACAAGCGTCGTCCCAGTTCGAAGCCGGCGGCGGTCGGCGCGTTCTGCTCGAACCGGTAGTGCGGTTCGGGCCAGCCGTCGGGAATGGGCGGCGGCGTGACGCGCGTCGACAGCGCGACGAGCAGTACCGCCGCGATGCTCATGGCGCGCGGGCGGTCTGGACGGCGTCAGCCTGCGGTGCGGCGACGCTGAAGAGATCGGCGTAGCGGTCGGCCAGCGGCGCCGACGCCTGCGCGCTCATCACCGCGTGCATGCGATCCGGGGGCAGGTCGCGGAAGAATTCGGCCAGGTCGACGCGCAGGCGCACGGGCACGTTCGCGACGGCGTGCGTCGCGTGCAGCGTCACCGGCAGGACCACGGTGCGCGCCAGCCGGGAGTCGCCACCCAGGTGGAAGGTCAGCGCGTGATCCGACGCGCGGCCTTCGAGCGCAAAGAAGATGTAGCCGGTGTTCCAGGTCCAGAACAGGCCGTGTTCGGGGTCCAGCGCGCCGGTCAGCGCGCCGGCGCCGTTGCGCTGCGCATCGACGCCGATCAGGAATTCGAGCGCCCGGTAGTCGCCGACCGGCACGCGCAGCGGCTCGAATTGCAGCGTCGACGGATCTGCCAGGTCCACTCGCACGTAGTCGCCCTCGGGCCGATCGCGCGCCGGCGAGGCGATCCAGTTCCCGTCCGCGCGCTGCATGCGAAACCGGCCGAGGTAATAGCTCAGGCGCGACACGCTGATCGGCCGCCCGCTGCCGAGCACGATCGGCTCGTCGCCGAAGCGATGATCGAGCGTCAGCACCACCGGCACCCCGTCGTGCGTGCGCGGGCCGCAGGCGCTCGCCAGCAGCGCGACGCAGCCCAACGCCAGCGCGCGCAGCAGCGCAGCGCGGAACTGACGCGATCTCTGGTGGAAAAGGGCGGGCATGGATGAAAGGGGCGACGACGCGGCGCGTTCGGCCGGGTGGAACCAGGCCGCGAATGTTAGGCGGCGCGTCGCGCGCGACGAAGGAACGAAACGGCTTAGGGTTATGCCGGCGCATCCTTAGAACCGCGCGCCATGAGCAAACGCCCGCTCGGCGCCGCGTACGCTCATTCGGCCTTTTCTGCCGGTAGCATGTCGGGCTCAAATTCCAGAACTCTGCGTCGACGTATCGATGGAACCCGAGGTGCAGACGCGTGTGCGATCGCGGGCGGTGCCGATGCTCCTCTGGACGTGCATCGCGACGCTGTTCTGCGTCGCAATCTCCGCCAGGGCCGAACGTCGGCCGCGCCATCCGCCGGTGCTCGAAAGGCCGCCGCCGGCACTGCTGTCGGTGCTGGGCGATACGCCCGAGCTGCGCGTGACCGCCGTGGACAACGTGCCGATCGCGCAGATCCCCGAGCGCGCGCTGCTGCGCGATCCACGCGCCACGACGGAGAAGGGCAGCATCGTCGGCGTCTGGCTGACGCCGGGCGCGCACCTGGTGCACTCGCAGTTCGTGCGCAACATGGCCGACGGCATCAACCTGTCGCAGGGCAACGTGCGCTTGGTGGCCGCTCCGGGCCGCACCTACATGATCCATCCCAACGTGCGATCGGTGCGCGGCAAGGCCGCGTTCGAGATCGTCGATCAGGGCACGGCGTTTCCGCAGGTGTGCCTGCCGGGTGTCCTCGACAACGCGCAGCGCGCGCAGAACGGCGAGCGCTTCTCACCGCGCGACGTCGGCGCCTGCCTGCTCGGGCCGCGACGCCGCTGACCCGCTGGGGTTGCGATCAGCCGAGTCGGCCGCGCTCGCGCTCGCGCCCGATCAGCACGGTGTCGGGAAGCGCCTTGGGGCGCGCGTCGCCCTTGGCGCCGCGAGCGAACACGCTGTACTGGTTCAGGCGCAGGCGCACGGTCTGACCCGGCACGTGCTGCTTCACGTCGTGGTGCAAATGCGGGATCTCGACTTCGAGCTGCTGATCGAGCGCCCTGGCGCGGATGTCCCATCGCACGATGGGGCCGGTGCGTTGCACGGCCAGGATCTCGGCCTCGAAGCTCGGCTGCGCGGCGTCGGCCACGCGCAGATCGCCGGGGCGCACGTAGATGTCGACGGCGCCGGTGTGGTCGCAGGTTCCGCAGGGCAGCGGGGCGCTCACGCCGACCACGTCGATCTCGCGACCGCGCGCGATGCCCGGCAGCACGTTCACGCCGCCGAGGAAATCGAACACGAACGGCGTGGCCGGCCTCTCGTACACCTCGTCGGTGGAGCCGACCTGCTCGATGCGCCCGCGGTTCATCACCACCACGCGATCGGCCAGCTCCAGCGCCTCTTCCTGGTCGTGCGTCACGAAGATCGTCGTGTAGCCGGTCTTGTCGTGCAGCCCGCGCAGCCAGCGGCGCAGGTCCTTGCGCACCTTGGCATCGAGCGCGCCGAAGGGTTCGTCGAGCAGCAGCACGCGCGGTTCGATCGCCAGCGCGCGGGCGAGGGCCACGCGCTGCTTCTGGCCGCCCGACAGCTGGCTGGGATACCGCTTGTCCAGGCCGGAGAGCTGTACCAGGTCGAGCAACTCGAGCACCTTGGCGCGGATCGCATCCTTGGCGGGACGCTCGCTCGCCTTGCGCACCTGCAGGCCGAACGCGACGTTGTCGAACACCGTCATGTGCTTGAACAGCGCGTAGTGCTGGAACACGAAGCCGACGCGACGCTCGCGCACCGGGATCCCGGCCGTGTCCTCGTTGCCGAACAGGATGCGACCCGAGTCGGCGAACTCGAGCCCCGCGATCGTGCGCAGCAAGGTCGTCTTGCCCGAGCCCGAAGGGCCGAGCAGGGCGATCAGCTCGCCCGATTCGATGTCGAGGTCGACACCGGTCAGCGCCTGGAAACTGCCGAAGGTCTTCTGGATGCCGCGGATCTGGATTTGCATGGATCTAACTCAATGCTTTCGTGTAGCGGCGAGCTCGGACCCCAGCCGCCATTCGAGGAAGCTCTTCAACACCAGCGTCACCAGCGCCAGCATGGCCAGCAAGGATGCGACGGCGAAGGCGGCCGCGAAGTTGTATTCGTTGTAGAGGATCTCGACGTGCAGCGGCATCGTGTTGGTCATGCCGCGGATGTGGCCCGACACCACGCTGACCGCGCCGAACTCGCCCATCGCGCGGGCGTTGCACAGCAGCACGCCATACAGCAGGCCCCACTTGATGTTGGGCAGCGTCACGCGCATGAACGTCTGCCAGCCGGTGGCGCCCAGCGACAGCGCCGCCTGCTCGTCGTCCGTGCCCTGTTCCTGCATCAGCGGGATCAGTTCGCGCGCGACGAACGGGAAGGTCACGAACACGGTGGCCAGCACGATGCCGGGAATGGCGAAGATCACCTTGAAGTCGTGCTCGCTCATCCACGGACCGAGCCAGCCCTGCGCACCGAAGATCAGCACGTAGATCAGGCCTGAAACCACCGGCGAGACCGAGAACGGCAGATCGATCAGCGTGATCAGGAACTGCTTGCCACGGAACGTGTGCTTGGTGACGGCCCATGCCGCGCAGATACCAAACAGCGTGTTCAGCGGCACCGCGATCGCGGCGACCGTCAGCGTCAGCTCGATGGCCGCGATCGCATCGGGATCCCGCACCGCGTCCAGGTACGTGCCGACGCCGTTGCGCAGCGCCTCGACGAACACCGCCACCAGCGGCAGCAGCAGGAATCCCGCGAGGAAGACCAGCGCCAGTGCGGTCAGCAGCCAGCGCACCCAGGGCTGCTCGGTGATGACGGCGTTGCGCTGGATCAGCGGCTCGAAAGGGAGTTTCGGCGGATCCTGCAGCGAGTGATCGACAGGTTGGCTGCTCATGGCGATCTCTATTTCTTACGGGCCCAGGCCTGCAGCAGGTTGATCGCCAGCAGCATGACGAAGGAGATCACGAGCATCGCGGTGGCCACGGCGGTGGCGCCGGCATAATCGAATTCCTCGAGCTTGATGATGATCAGCAGCGGCGCGATCTCCGAGACCATCGGGAGATTTCCGGCGATGAAGATTACCGATCCGTATTCGCCGACGCCGCGCGCGAAGGCCAGCGTGAAGCCGGTCAGCAGCGAGGGCAGGATGGTGGGCAGGATCACGCGCACGACGGTCTGCAGCCGCGTGGCGCCGAGCACCGCCGCGGCCTCCTCGAGTTCCTTCTCCGCTTCCTCGAGCACCGGCTGGACCGTGCGCACCACGAACGGCAGGCCGATGAACATCAGCGCGACGACCACGCCCACCGGCGAGAACGCGACCTTGATCCCCAGCGGTTCGAGGAACTGCCCGATCCACCCGTTGCCGGAATACAGCGCCGTCAGCGCGATGCCGGCCACCGCGGTGGGTAGCGCGAAGGGCAGGTCGATGGCGGCATCAAGCACGCGCTTGCCCGGGAACGGATAGCGCACGAACACCCACGCCACCAGCAGGCCGAACACCGCGTTGAACAACGCCGCGAAGAACGCGGCGCCGAACGAGAGCTTGAGCGCGTTGAGCACGCGCGGCGAGGTCACCGCGTGCCAGAACCCGTCGAAGCCCAGGCCCGCCGAACGCAGCAGCACGCCGGCGAGCGGGATCAGCACGATCAGGCTCAGGTAGGCGATCGTGATGCCCAGGGTCAGGCCAAAGCCGGGAATCACGCGCCGCGGGCTACGGCCGCGGGCTTCGGGCAGGGTCAACGCGGTCATCGAAAAAGGGATAGCGGAGGGGACACGACGGCTTCAGAGGCTCGCCGCGGCGCGCGAGGGTAACCCCCGGACCAGCGCGCCGGCCAATTCGGCCGCCTGCAACCGGATCTCGTGCGCCGCAGTGGTTTCCCACAGCTGGCCGATGCGTGAAACGCCGAGCGTAAAGAGATTGGGCCAGGCCCGTCCATCGCGCGAGCGCAGGCGACCCACGGCGTCGGTGTCCAGGCCCAGCCCCAGCTCGCCCGCGCGGACGGTCCCCGAACGCAGCAGCGCCTGCAGCAGCGGCGAGTCGCTGCGCCGATAGTCGAGTTCGAATCCCAGCGAGTTGAGCAGCAGGCCCAGGTGCAGCTCGGTCTGCGTTCCGTCACGACGGTCCAGGATCGCGCGCAGCGACGCGATCCCCGGTTCGAGGATGCCGAGCCGGCCGGCGTGGATGCGCAGGGTCCCGGCCGCGAGTTCCCGGTCGAGCCCCGCACGGATGAAACCCGCGACGCGGTGCCGATTGACGTCCCAGAACGTGCGCGTGTGACGCAGGAACCGGCGCTTCTCCACGACCGGCAGTCCGGCCCAGAACGCCTGGGCGTGGTGGCGGTTGGCATCGATGCGCCACTGCCAGGGCCGCCCGCTCGCGGTGTCGAGCTGACACCCGAGGCGCAGCTCGCGCACCGCCACGCGCAGGCTGCGCGCCAGCAGCGGTTGTGCGCGGCCGTGTTGTTCCGAATGCGCCAGCGGCAGCGCGCCGTGGCGCGACACCGCGTGGATCGTTCCGCGATGTCCGCGTGCGCGCAGCGTCAGCAGCGCGTCGATCATCGTCAGACCGGTGCCGACGATCAGCGCCTGCGCATCGGGCGCGACCTGCGCGCGTTCGGCGTCCCAGGCGTGCAGCACGCGCGCGTCGCGCGAGTCCAGGCCCGGCAATGCCGGCTGGCGTCGCGGCTGGTTGCCGACGGCGAGCACGACCTGGCGTGCGTTCAGCGGTGCGGGGTCCTGCAGGTGCAGCGACCAGCCGTCGAGGTCGGTGACGAGATCGAGGACTACGTCGCGACGATGGTGGATCACCGCGCCGAGGCGCTGCGCCTCGAGTGCGATCTGCTCGGCCACGTAGCGGCCGAACCACGCGCGCGGAACGAAGCTGTCGTCGTCGACCGGCTCGGCCCAGCCGCTGTCGGTGGCGTGCCGGCGCGCCCAGCGCGTGAAGTGCTCGTCGTCGCCGGCCACCAGCGACATGCGCTTGGCGCGCGTGTTGAGCCGGTGTTCCGGCGCCTGCGTGGAATACGCGATGCCATGACCGAGATCCGCACGCGGTTCGACCACGCACAGCGACGGCGCGTGTCGTGTCAGGCGCAGCACCTCGAGTGCCGTCACGGCGCCGGCATAGCCGCCGCCGATGACGGCGACGTCGTAGACCTCGCCGGGCTTCGGAATCGAACGCAAGCGGCAGATCCGATCTACGAATTCGTCAGGGGACCTGGCCGTTGGGCGTGGCGATCATCACCTCGGTGGCCTTGAACACGGCGACCGCGTCCTGGCCGACGCGCAGGCTCATGTTGCGCAGCGAGCTGCTGGTGACGACCGCAGCGACGATGCCGGCACCGGTCTCGATCTCCACCTCGGAGACGACCGGGCCGTCGTTGATGCGCACGATGGTGCCGCGAAACTGGTTGCGGGCGTTGATGGCCTTGAACGACATTTTTTCGGGTTCCCGATGAGAGGCCTCGCTCAGGGCGAGGCGTAGATCTGGTCGAAGCTCGCGCCGTCGGCGAAGTGCGCCGCCTGGGCCTTGGGCCAGCTGCCGAACGCCTCCTCGACGGTGAACACGTTGACCTTGGGAAAGCTCGCGGCGAAGCGCTCCAACACCACCGGATCGGACGGCCGGATCGCGTTGCGCGCGAAGATCTCCTGGCCC
Source organism: Panacagrimonas sp. (assembly GCF_020697055.1). Taxonomy (GTDB): domain Bacteria; phylum Pseudomonadota; class Gammaproteobacteria; order Nevskiales; family Nevskiaceae; genus Panacagrimonas. The sequence goes on from NZ_JAJFBP010000045.1 coordinate 6,821, forward strand.
TTCGGGCTGTAATGGAATTCGATGTAGGCGCGCGCAAGATCGTTGCGACCGTGCTTGGCCGCGAACTTCTGCACCACCGCGACCGGATTGTCTGCGCGCACCGTCAGCGACGGCACCACCACTTCGAACTTGTCGCCCAGTTCCTCGCGGATCAGCGCCACCTCGTTCTCGAACGTCAGCAGCACGTCGCCGATGGCGCGCTGCGAGAACGTGGTGGTGGCGCCGCGCCCACCGGTGTCGAGGATCGGCACGTTGGCGAAGAACTTCTTCACGAACGCGCGCGCCGCCTCCTCGGAACCGCCGTTGGCGCGCTTGGCGTACTCCCAGGCGGCGAGATAGCTGTAGCGTCCGTTGCCCGAGGTCTTCGGATTGGGAAGGATCACCGCGACGCCGGGTTTGACCAGGTCGTTCCAGTCGCGGATCGCCTTGGGATTGCCCTTGCGCACCAGGAACAGGATCGTCGACCACGAAGGGCTCGAGGCGTGCGGGAACTGCGCGGCCCAGGCCTTGGGCAGCAGCTTGCCGCGCTCGGCGATGGCGTCGATGTCGAGCGGATTGTTCATCGTCACGACGTCGGCCTCGAGTCCGTCGATCACCGCGCGGGCCTGCTTGCTCGAGCCGCCGTGCGACTGGTCGATGCGCAGCGCCTGGCCGGTCTTCTGCTTCCAGGCCTCGGCGAACGCCGGGTTGAGCTCCTGGTAGAACTTGCGCGCGACGTCGTAGGAGACGTTGAGCAGGGCGGCCTTGTCGGCGGCGATGGCCGCTTCGCCCGACAGGGCCAGCGCAATGCCCGCGCCCAGCGCGGCGGAAAGACGACGTCGGGTGTGATCGATCACAGGAAATGAACCTCGCGCGCGGGGTAGTCGCGCTGCTGGATGGTGGCGCCGCCCTCGAGCGGCAGGGTGGAGGCGTCGACCCACTTGATGCTCGACAGCCACAGGCCCTCGAACTCGGTGCCGGCGGCGCGGTTGAGGAAATCGAAGCGGCGACGCGGGAAGTCGTACAGGATCGCCTTGTTCTGCGCGGTGAAGCCGAGCTCGAGCAGGTGCAGGAATTCGCGGTCGACCAGCAGGCCCGGGTAGCGCCGCGCCAGCGGACGCAGCACCAGTTCCGACAGGCTGCGCGTATCCGAGCTTCCCGCCGGTCCGTGTTCGAACTTCAGCGTGCCGTTGTGCATCAGGTACACGCCCTCGTCGATCTCGAACGGGTGCGTGTTCTCGAGATCCACGCGGCCGCGCGTGCGACGTCGCAGGTGCAGCGCGTACTCGGCGTAGGCCAGGCGCTCCTCGGTTTCGAGCAGCGCGTCCAGATCGAGCTCCGCGTGACGCTCGAGCAGGCGCTTGCCGCCGGCGTCGTGGCCCATCAGTCCCCAGCCGTCCTCGTTGAGCTTGGCGGCGGCAATGAGCAGGTCGTGCGGGATACGCGACTGCGCGGGCTTGTGGATGATCAGGCACACGGCGGGATTCCTTCTATTCGACGAAGTCGATCAGGCGAGCTTTGCCACCATCACTTCGGTGGCCTTGAACAGCGCCAAAGCGGGATCGCCGACCTTGAGCTTGAGGTTGTTGATCGAGCTGGTGGTGACGACCGCGCTGATCACGCCGGCCGCGGTTTCGATCTCGACTTCCGACACGATCTGGCCGATCGAGATGTTGATCACCTGGCCGGAGAACTGGTTGCGGGTGTTGACCGCTGCGATGGTCATGGCGGTTTCCTCGTTGCGAAGCGGAGAAAAGAAAAAGGGGCGGGAGAGGCTTGCCTCTCGCACGCCCCCACGTACCTCTCTGGAGAAAATGAAGCGCGCTTACTTCACGCCGTAGATCTTGTCGAACAGGCCGCCGTCACCGAAGTGCTCGGGCTGCGCCTTGGCCCAGCCGCCGAAGTCGGCGATGGTCACGAGGTCGAGCTTGGGATACTTCGATGCGTACTTCGCCGCGACCTGCGGATCGGTCGGACGATAGTGGTGCTTGGCGATCAGCTCCTGGCCTTCCTTGGTGTAGAGGAAGTTCAGGTAGGCCTCGGCCACTTTGCGCGTGCCGCGCTTGTCGACGACCTTGTCCACCACCGACACCGGCGGCTCGGCGAGGATCGACAGCGACGGCACTGCGATCTGGAGCTTGTCGGTGCCGAATTCCTCGAGCGACAGGAACGCCTCGTTCTCCCAGGCCAGCAGCACGTCGCCGATACCGCGCTGGACGAACGTGGTGGTCGAGCCGCGGGCGCCCGAGTCGAGCACCGGCACGTTCTTGTAGAGCTTGCCCAGGTACTCGAGCGCCTTGTCGTCACCGCCGAGGTTCTTCTGGGCCCACGCGTAGGCGGCCAGGTGGTTCCAGCGCGCGCCGCCCGAGGTTTTCGGGTTGGGCGTGATCACCGAGACGCCGGGCTTGACCAGGTCGCCCCAGTCCTTGATGCCCTTGGGATTGCCCTTGCGCACCAGGAACACGATCGTCGAGGTGTACGGCGAGCTGTTGAGCGGCAGGCGTTTCTGCCATTCCGCCGGAATGAGTTTGCCGTTCTTGACGATCGCGTCGATGTCGCTGGCCAGCGCCAGCGTCACCACGTCGGCCGACAGGCCGTCGATCACCGAGCGCGCCTGCTTGCCCGAACCGCCGTGCGACTGCTTGATGACGAGCGTGTCGCCGGTCTGCTTCTTCCAGGACTCGATGAACGCGGCGTTGATGCCTTTGTAGAGCTCGCGCGTCGGGTCATAACTGACGTTGAGCAGCTCGACGTTGCCCGCATGGGCGGCAAACGCCGCGCCTGAGAGCGCGGCGGCGAAAAGGAGTTTCTTGAACGACATGGCGGAGGTCCGATTGAAATTGGCTGTTTTGGGTACTGGGATCAGAACGAGAGCTGGAGTCGGCCGAAGACGGTCTTTTCGTCCTCGCGATCCTCGGGCGCTTCGGCTGTGCCGCCGCCACCGCCTTCGAACTCGACCTGGCTGTAGTTCAGCACGGCCTTGAGGTTGCTGGTGAGATACCAGTTCACGCCCAAGGTCCAGGATTCGGCTTCCGATACCTGCGTGACCGGATTGGCGAAACGCGCGAACGTCACGCCGCCGTCATCGACGGTGTCGAAGGCGTCCTTGTCGATCTCGAGCTTGCCGAAGCGCGCCGCGACCTCGAAGGCGCCCCAGCCGGGCCCGCCGATCGTGAACGGAGCGGTGGGTTTGACGACGCCGCGGAAGCTCGCGTCCTCGCCGGTGAGCACGTACGACACCGCGACCTGCCAGGCCTCGTTCTTCAGCTTCTGCCTGGTGAACGCCGTGGGCGTGCTGCCGCCGCCGATCGGGACGAAGCCCTGCGTGAGTTCCTGCTCCGAACTGATGTATTCCGACAGCAGGCCGAAGGAGTTCCGGTAGTAGTACAGCTGCGGCGAGATGCGGGTGTGATCGCCGTCGGCGTACACGCCGGTGGTGCCGGCAGCCGCACCGGTCGCCGCGGTCGCGGCAGTGGTGTAGCTGAACACCTGCAGCTGGCCCGGCGTCCGGTAGCGCGGCAGGAAGCTGTTGGCGGCGCCGGCGTTGAAAGCACCCTGGTCCTTGGTGCCGAAGCTGCTGCCGACGCCGAAGCCCAGGCCCTGGAAGAATCCCGGATCGTTCTTGAACGGCTCGAAGAACAGGCGCGCGCCCACTTCCTTGCGGTTGTCGACGTCGTTGCCCGACACGTCGCGGCCGTCGGCCGTGCCGTTGTAGTAGCCCAGCGTGTAGTTGACCGTCGAGGCGAACAGGTCGCCCTGCAGCTGGATGCCCAGGTCGCGGTTGGGCGCGAGCTCGGTCGGAAAGCCGCGTTCGACGAACGCCAGCGCGCCGCCCGATTGCAGGCGCTCGAGCGCGACGGGTCCCTTGACCTTGCCCGCGCGCAGCGTGGCGGCCGGATGGAACTTCAGGTCCAGATACGCATCGACGATGCTCGCGGCATCGCCCGATCCGTTGCCGGCGAACTCCGGCGTCAGGCGAAAGCCCAGCAGCTTGCCGAACGTGCCTTCGAATGTCGGACGGATGCGACGGAACGTGACCGTGTCGTTGCTGTACAGGCCGTTGCGATTGGTGGTCGCGGTCTCGGCGGCGTTCGCCGGGTTGTAGTCGTCGACGTAGGTGCGCACGTCGGCCTGCACCAGCCCCTTGATCTTGAGTTCGAAGTCGCCCTTCTTGATGGAGACGCCCTTCTCGTCGATCTTGCTGCTCGTCGCGTCCTTGGCCTTGGCCTCCGACTCCTCCTTCTGGATCTCGAGCTGGCGCTCGAGGATCTTGATGCGCTGGTCGAGGTCCTCGATCGAGGCGCCTTCAGCGGCGGTGGCCGCGATCGGTGCGCCCAGGAAGGCCGCGATCAGCAGCGACGGTGCAATGGCCTGCGCCCCCAGGCGCAGCGCCACGAGTCCCGAGTTCCCTGTGGTGTTGTGGTGTTGCACGTTCCCGTCTCCACGACTGATTGGTTAGAAGTGGCGGGCATTTTGATTTCGGTTTATAGGTCCGTAAAAGAATTAGTAGGCAGATCGTTATCGCCCATAACGGACAGTGAAAGGCTGTTGTTATGCCGATAAACGGCTAAGAACGCCGCGCGACGCCGGCCGATCCGCCGCCGATCCGGGCCTGCGGATCCTTTCAGATCAGGGTGTTACGGACGGTTGCGCGGGACTGAGGCCCGGGCCCCACTTGACCACCTTGACCACGATGCCCAGCCGCGGGCTGTCGAGGTGGTGAAGCTCCTCGCTGCGCATGCGCCGTTCTTCGCGCAGCCGCCAGGCCTTGGGCTCCTCGCCGCCGACGACCAGCAGCAGATCGGAGCTCAGGTGCAGGAACCGGCCCAGGTGCAGCGCGACGGTGCCGTCGACGTCGTAGAACTCGCGCTCGCCCAGGCCCTGCGCGTCGCGCAGCTTGAGCTTGGTCGCCGAGCGCACGCGCAGCCGCGGGCCGCCGGCCGGCACCGGATCGTTCTGTGTCCACGCCAGCTTGATCAGCGGACGGAACTGCGGGCTCGCCTTGAGACGCGACCATTGGTCGGCGAGACCGAATTCGGAATCGGGCAGCAGCGTGATGCCGGCCGCGCTCAGCGCGCCGGCGTTGTCGAGTTCGATGGCGCCCTGCAGGTTCGGCGCCTCCGGCAAGCGCCCGGCTTCCTCGATGCCGCCGAGAAAGCGGAACACGATCAGGTCCACGCGCCAGGTCTCGGCCTGCGCGGGGGCGACGACGAAAAGAAGGAGCGCGCCGAGCAGCGCGTGCAGCGGACGGGGTGCGCGCTTCATCCAGTGGGTTTCATCGGGATGCCGAAGGCGGCGACGTTTTGGGCCGCAGTGTAACGAGCAGGTTCAGCACCTGCGCCGCGCGGCCCTCGGGCGGATCGAGCACCGCGTTCACGTGCAGGCGCTTCTGCCCTTCGAGCTTGTAGACCTTGGGCTGGCCCTGGATCAGGCGGATCAGCCGCGGCGTTTCGATCTGCGGCTCGGGTCCGAAATCGAGCACCGCCGACCTGGACCCCGCGCGCACCTTGCTCAGGCCCAGCGCTTCGCCCGCGATGCGCACGCGCGCAGCCTCGAGCAGCGCTTCGGCCTGGCGCGGCAGCAATCCGAAGCGATCGATCATCTCGACCTTGAGCTCGTCCAGCGCCTCCTCGGACGGCGCCTCGGACGCGCGCTTGTACAGCACCAGGCGCATGTGGACGTCGGGCACGTAGTCGTCTGGGATCAGCGCCGATACCCCGAGGTCGACCTCGCAGGTCGCGGCACCGAACGGTCGATCGTCGAGCTTGCCGCGCTGGATCGCCTTGACCGCGCGCGCCAGCAGCTCGGCGTACATCGTGAAGCCCACTTCCTCGATCTGCCCCGACTGGTCCTCGCCGAGCAGTTCGCCCGCACCGCGGATCTCGAGGTCGTGCGTGGCCAGCGCAAAGCCCGAGCCGAGGTCGCCGAGCGTCTCGATGGCGTCCAGGCGCTTTTCCGCGTCCGCGGTCAGCGCGCGCTTGGACGGCACCAGCAGGTAGGCGTAGGCGCGGTGGTGCGAGCGGCCCACGCGCCCCCGCAGCTGGTGCAGCTGGGCCAGGCCCAGGTGGTCGGCGCGATCGATCAGGATCGTGTTGGCGGTGGGCACGTCGATGCCCGACTCGATGATCGTCGAGCACACCAGGATGTCGAAGCGCTGGTGATAGAAGTCGAGCATCACCTGCTCGAGTTCGCGCTCGCGCATCTGGCCGTGGGCGAAGCGCACGCGGCCCTCCGGCACCATCTCCTGCACGTCGCGCGCGAACTTCTCCATGTTCGCGACCTCGTTGTGCAGGAAGTAGATCTGGCCGCCGCGGCGCAGTTCGCGCTGGCAGGCCTCGATGACGAGATTGCGATCCCACTCGGCGACGAACGTCTTGATCGCGATGCGCGACGCAGGCGGCGTGGCGATGATCGAAAAATCGCGCAACCCTGCCAGGCTCATGTTGAGCGTGCGCGGGATCGGCGTGGCGGTGAGCGTCAGCAGGTCGACCTCGGCGCGCAGGTTCTTCAGGCGCTCCTTGTGGCGCACGCCGAAGCGATGCTCCTCGTCGACCACGACCAGTCCGAGGTTCTTGAACTTCACGTCGGGCTGCAGCAGCCGGTGCGTGCCGATGACGATGTCGAGCTTGCCCTCCTCGAGTTCCTTGAGCGCCGCGGTCTGCTCCTTGGCGGTGCGCATGCGCGACAGCGCGCCGATGCGGATCGGCCAGTCGGCGAGACGGTCGCGGAAATTCTTCTCGTGCTGCTGTGCCAGCAGCGTGGTGGGCGCGAGCAGGCAGACCTGCTTGCCGGCGCGCGCCATCGCGAAGCAGGCGCGCAGCGCCACTTCGGTCTTGCCGAAACCGACGTCGCCGCAGACCACGCGGTCCATCGGCTTGGGACTGGCGAGGTCGGCGAGCACCGCGTCGATCGCCTTCTGCTGGTCGAGGGTCGTGGTGAACGGAAAACCTTCGCAGAAGCGCCGGTAGTCCTCGTCGATGATGTCGATGGCCACGCCCTGCTTGGCCGCGCGCCGCGCCTGGATCTGCAGCAGTTCGGCAGCGACGTCGTTGGCCTTCTCGCGCGCCTTGGCCTGCGCCTTGCTCCAGCGATCGGTGCCCAGGCTGTGCAGCGGCGCGGACTGTTCTTCGGAACCGGTGTAGCGGTGGATCAGCTGCAGCGAGCCCACCGGAACGTAGAGCTTGTCCGGTTCCTTGCTGCCCGAACGCGGCGCGTACTCGAGCACGAGGTATTCGGCCTCGACGCCGCCGGCGGCCAGTCGTTGCAGGCCGCGATAACGACCGACGCCGTGCTGCACGTGGACCACCGGCGAGCCGATCGCCAACGCCGACAGGTCGCGCAGGATCGTCTCGGGATCGCGGATCTTGTTGGTGCGCTTGCGCGATTCCACCGGCGCGCGCTGGCCGAACACCTGCGGTTCGGCGATCAGCGCCAGGTCCTGCGCCTGCAGCACCAGTCCTTCCTGCAGCGGACCGATCGTGATGCCGTATTTGTTCTTATCCGCGGCGAACGAGGCGAAGCCGTCATGCGCACGCGGCAGCACGCCGAGCGGCTTGAGCCAGTCGAGCATCGCTTCGCGACGACCGGCCGATTCGGCGACGAACAGAACGCGATGCGGCGTTTCGCGCAGGAACGCGCGGATCGGATCGGCGCCCGAGGGCGCGCGTTTGCCGGACAGCGACAGCGTTTCCACCGGACCGGCGATCGCCGCCAGCGCCTCGAGCGCCCGCGCGGGTTCGATGAACAGGTCCGCCGGTTTCATCAGCGGCCGCTCGATGTCGCCGCACAGGCGATCGAAGCGATCCTCGATCTGGTGCCAGTCCGCCTGCAGCGCCGCGTCGAGATCGGCCAGCGGCAGCACGCCGATGCCCTTGGGCAGGTAGTCGATCAGGCTCGCGGTCTGGCCGAAGAACAGCGGCAACCAGGCCTCGATGCCGGCGGGCGGATAGCCGCGGCTGGTCTCGCTGTAGATGCGCGAGCGCGCCGGGTCGCCCGGAAAATATTCGCGGTAGCGACGCCGGAACTGCTCGATGCCTTCCTTGTCGGTCGGGAACTCGCGCGCCGGCAGCAGGCGCACCGACTCGACCTTGTCGATCGAACGCTGCGTCTCGGGATCGAACGTGCGGATCGTCTCGATCTCGTCGTCGAACAGGTCCAGACGGAAGGCATCGTCCGAGCCCATCGGGTAGAGATCGATGATCGCGCCGCGCACCGCGAACTCGCCCTGGGTCTGCACCTCGCCGACCGAGGCGTAGCCGGCACCGACGAGGCGTTCGCGGAACGCGCGCACGTCGAGCTTCTGTCCGACCTTCAGCGCGAGCGACCGGGCGTCGAGGAAGCTGCGCGGCGGCAGCCGCTGGATCAGCGCATCGGCCGTCACCAGCACGATGCCGGTGCCCAGCGTGGGCAGCGCGTGCAGCGCGGCCATCCGGTCCGACAGCAGCTCCTGGTGCGGCGAAAACGGGTCGTACGGCAGCGTCTCGTTGTCGGGCAGGTGCAGCACCGGCAGGCGGCTGGACGCGAAGAAGCGCAGCGCCGATTCGATCCGATAGGCCTGCTGTTCGTTGCCGGCCACGGCCAGCAGCGGTGCACCGCGGGACAGCGCGAGTTCGACCGCGTGCAGCGCGAGCGCGGTTTCGGGGATCAGCGGGGAGGACTCGGACATCGGGACGGACGTGGACAGCAAGCCGGCGATTTTACGTTGCCCGGCCGATTGGCTCAGGATGGCGCCCCCTCTATTGCTCCCGGCCATCGTTTTGAACGTCACTGAAGCCGTCGCCACCCGCCGCAGCGTCCGCGCCTTTCTCGACACGCCGGTGCCGTCGGCGATCCTGCGCGAAGTGGTCGAACAGGCCGCGCGTGCCGCCTCGGGCGGCAACCTGCAGCCCTGGCGGATCTACGTCGTCGCCGGCGAGCCGCTCGCGGAGTTCAAGAAGATCATGGAGCGTCGCCTGGCCACGGGCCCGACCAGCGATCCGACCGAATACGAGATCTACCCGCCGGACCTGTGGGACCCGTATCGGACCGAGCGCTACGCGGTGGGCGAGGAGATGTACGCGCTGCTCGGCACGCCGCGCACCGACAAGGCCGCCCGCCTGCGCCAGTTCGCGCGCAACTTCCAGTTCTTCGGTGCCCCGGCCGCGCTGTTTTGCTACGTCGACAAGCGCATGGGCAAGCCGCAGTGGTCGGACCTGGGCATGTACCTGCAGACGCTGATGCTGCTGCTGCGCGGTCACGGGCTGGATTCCTGCGCGCAGGAATGCTGGTCGGTCTATCCCAAGACCGTCGGCGAATTCCTGCAGCCGCCCGAGGAGCTGATGCTGTTCTGCGGCATGTCGATCGGTTACGCGGATCCGGATGCGCCGGTGAACCGGCTGCGCACGCGGCGGTTGCCGGTGGAGCAGTTCGCGACGTTCAGGGGGATGTAGAGAGGGCCGAAAAGCCGTCACCGCAAAGGCGCAAAGAAAGGCAAAGAGGAGGGCGCAGAGAGAACATTATTTCTTTCTGCGTCCTTTCTTTTTCCTTTGCGCCTTTGCGGTGACGGCTTTTCCGTCACCACATCACCAGCGTCCGGATCTCGATGCTCTGACGCGGCGGCGAGTCCGGCGGGCAGGTCGGATCGTCGAAGGCGGTGTGTGCGGAAAAACGCGCGCGGCCATCCTCGAGCGAATCCCAGCACTTGATGAAGATCACCTCTTCCGGATCCATGTCCGGGAAGTACAGCCAGCGGTGCTCGGGGCTGAACGTGAGGCGGTAGACCTCGCCGCGGCGGTCCGGGTAGATCAGCGACGAGATCACCACGGTCTCCGGCGCGACGCTGCGCGCATCGCACAACGCCAGCGGCGCGTCGCGCAGCGGGCCCACGATCGGGCGCCACAGGTTCACGAACGCGTAACGCCGTTGCAGCGCGGGCGCCGCCTCGGCCTCGCCCAGCAGATCGCGCACGCGCTGCGGCGCGGAGGTGGCGGTGTAGTCGTTGTGCACCAGGCGCGCGGGCCGGCCCAGAAACGTGGTCGGCTTCTCGGCACTGGGGGCGTGGCGCACGTTCTTGTCGAACACGACCGCGCGGCGCGCGCCGGTATGCGCGAGTACGAGCCGCTCCATCTCCGGGTAGTAGTCGCGCTCGACCGCGTCGCCGTCGTAGAACTCGCGGAACGGCGACGGGTGCCTGCCGATGGCGATGCCTTCGCGGTCGAGCGAAAGCGTCGATGCCTCCTTCCAGCCGCTCCAGATGCGCGTGCGATGGTGATCGAGCTCGCCCACTTCCTTGGGAACCCCGGGCGGCGGATCGTACGTGTAGCGGTACGGCGCGATCGGCGACGCGGCAAGGTAAGGCAGTTCGGCTTCGACGAAATCGATGCTGTCGCGGCGCCCCATGACAGTCCTTCTGTGGTGACCGTCATCACGATATCCGCTGGCGCGCGCGCGCCGCAGACGTCGTTCCACTGAAGGGGTCGCCCGGATGGACGCCTGCTAGGCTCGCCGCTCGAAACATCCCGCGCGACGGAGGCGACATGAGCAAAGAACAAAAGATCGAGGTCACCGGCCCGGCGAGCCTGTCGAACAGTTTTCTCGGCGACACGATCCAGGTCTGCGTGGTCACGCGGGATCTGCGGCGCACGCTGGACGGATTCGTCAAGCTGGGCGTCGGGCCCTGGCGCGTCTACACCTTCAGCCCGGAGACCGTGAAGAACCAGACCTACGGGGGCGGGGCGCAGAGGTATTCGATGCGCCTGGCGCTGGCGAACTCCGGAACGATGATGTGGGAGGTGATCCAGCCGCTGGAGGGCCCGAGCATCTACAAGGATTTCCTCGCCAAGCGCGGCGAGGGCGTGCAGCACGTCGGCCAGGCCTGCAACGGCCTGAGCTTCGATCAGCAGTGCGCGCGGCTCGAGAGTCTCGGCCGCAAGCTCGTGCAATCCGGCGAGTGGAAAGGCGTGCGCTACGCCTACTACGGAACCGAGGACCTGATCGGCACCACCGTCGAGATCTTCGATTTCCCGGCGAACTTCGAATTCCCCGAGCCCGAGGAGTGGATCCCGGCGCGACCGGTTTGAGTCCTCAAAACCAATAACAACGAGGAAAACACACGATGGCCGCAGATTCCGGCGCCGCGCCGCCCAACCCCGCGACGACGCAGGTCAGCGCCTGGCTCGAGAAATTCTCGGCCGCACTGGAAAAGCCCGACCCGTCCGCCGCGGCCGCGTTGTTCGAGGACGACAGCTATTGGCGCGACCTGGTCTCCTTCACCTGGAACATCAAGACACTCGAAGGCCGCGACGCGATCCGCCAGATGCTGGCTTCGCAGCTCGAGCACGTGAAGCCGCGCCACTGGCGCATCGACGGCGAGGCCACCAGCGCCGACGGCTTCACCGAAGCGTGGATCACGTTCGAGACGGCGGTGGCGCGCGGCCATGCGCACATCCGTCTGAAAGGTGAGCGCTGCTGGACGTTGCTGACGACGATGAAGGAACTGATCGGGCACGAGGAGCGCAACGGCGAGCGGCGCATCAAGGGCACCGAGCACGGCGCGGTGAAGGATCGGCAGACCTGGCTCGATCGACGCAGGGAGGAGGAGGCCGAGCTCGGCATCACGCGCCAGCCCTACGTGCTGATCGTCGGCGGCGGGCAGGGCGGCATCGGACTGGCTGCGCGCCTGACCAAGCTCGGCGTCTCCACGCTGGTGCTGGAGAAGAACGCGCGTGCCGGCGATTCGTGGCGCAAGCGCTACAAATCGCTGTGCCTGCACGATCCGGTCTGGTACGACCACATGCCGTACCTGCCGTTTCCCGCGGATTGGCCGGTGTTCACGCCCAAGGACAAGATGGGCGACTGGCTGGAGTCCTACGTCAAGGTCATGGAGCTCAACTACTGGAGCAACACGACCTGCCAGAAGGCGAGGTTCGACGAGGCCAGCGGAACGTGGGACGTCACGGTCAAGCGCGGGCGCCAGAAGATCGTGCTGCGTCCCACGCAGCTGGTGATCGCCACTGGCGTCTCCGGCTTCCCGAATGTGCCGAAGATTCCGGGCGCGGAGACCTTCGAGGGCGCGCAGCATCATTCGAGCGCGCATCCGGGTGGCGATGGCTGGGCCGGCAAGCACTGCGTGGTGCTCGGCTCGAACAATTCGGCGCACGACATCTGCGCCGACCTGTGGGAACACGGCGCCGACGTGACGATGATCCAGCGCTCGTCGACGCACGTCGCGCGTTCGGACACGCTGATGGAGCTCGGGCTCGGCACGCTGTACTCCGAGGCGGCGCTGAAGAACGGCATCACCACCGAGCGCGCCGACCTGATCTTCGCGTCGATCCCCTACAAGCTGTTCGCCTCGTTCCAGGTGCCGCTCTACCAGCAGATAAAGGAACGCGACGCCGACTTCTACGAGCGCCTGCGCAAGGCCGGATTCATGCTCGATTTCGGCGAGGACGAAAGCGGTCTGCTGATGAAGTACCTGCGCCGCGGTTCGGGCTACTACATCGACGTCGGCGCCTCCGAGCTCGTCGCCGACGGCCGCATCAAGCTGCGCAGCGGCGTGACGATCAGCCAGATTCGCCCGAAGTCGGTGGTGCTCAGCGACGGCAGCGAACTGCCCGCCGACCTGATCGTCTACGCCACCGGCTACGGCTCGATGAGCAACTGGGCGGCCAAGCTGATCTCGAAGAAGGTCGCGAACAAGGTCGGCAAGTGCTGGGGCCTGGGCTCGAACACGACCAAGGACCCCGGGCCGTGGGAAGGCGAGCTGCGCAACCTGTGGAAGCCCACCGCGCAGCCGAACCTATGGTTCCATGGCGGCAACCTGCACCAGTCGCGCCACTACTCGCAGTTCCTGTCGCTGCAGATCAAGGCGCGGCAGCAAGGCATCGCGACCCCGGTCTACGGCATGACCAAGGTCCATCACAAGGAATGACCGTAGCCGGACGAAGTCCGGGGATTCCATCACCTCGCGATCCCGGATTTCATCCGGGCTACGGATCGGGACAGGCACGCGCCCTGCTCCGATCCCGGATCCCCCAGCGGATCTACGAAGGAGACACCCGCATGATCATCAAGAAGAAGGCATCCGCGGTCTGGAACGGCGGCATCAAGGACGGCGTCGGCACGATCTCCACCGCCAGCGGCGTCCTGCGCGAAGCGACCTATGGATTCAAGGCACGCTTCGAATCCGGCCCGGGCACCAATCCCGAAGAGCTGATCGGCGCGGCCCACGCCGGCTGCTTTTCGATGGCGCTGTCCAAGATCATCGGTGACGCGGGCCTGACGCCCGAGCGCATCGAGACATCCGCCGAGGTCAGCCTCGAAAAAGTCGGCGAAGGTTTCGAGATCACCGCGATCCACCTGACGACGACCGGGCGCGTGCCGGGCGCCGACGAAGCGCGCTTCCGCGAACTGGCGGAGAAGGCCAAGGCCGGCTGCCCGGTCTCCAAGGTGCTCAACGCGAAGATCACGCTCGAGGCGACGCTCGCCGGCTGACGCGTCGGTTCAAGCGTTCGCGGCGCGCTCGAGCGCGGCGATGTCGAGCTTCTTCATCTCGAGCATCGCGGCGAAGGCTTTCTCCTTGCGCGCCGGATCGGGATCGAGGATCAGCTCGATCAGCCGGTTCGGCACGACCTGCCACGACACGCCGAAACGGTCCTTGAGCCAGCCGCACTGCTGCGCGGCCGGATCGCCGCCTTCGGACAGGCGCGACCAGTAGTGGTCGATCTCGTCCTGGCTCTCGCAGTGCACCTGCAGCGAGACGGCTTCGTTGAACGTGAACACCGGTCCGCCGTTGAGCGCGGTGAAACTCTGGCCGGAGAGTTCGAAGGCCACGGTCATCACCGAGCCGGGTTCCTTGCCGTGGATCTCCTGGCCGGCCTTGGCGTAGCGCGCGACCTGGGTGATCCGCGAGCCGGGAAAAACCGACACGTAGAGCTGTGCGGCGGCCTCGGCCTCGTGGTCGAACCACAGGCAGGGGCTGATGCGCGAGGACGGGGCAACGAAAGTCGGCATGGGAAGGGGCTCCGGTCGGGGGACGTCGTGAACAGGTCTTGGACCCGATCCGGCGACGCGGATTCCCTGCGTCGATCTTTCAGGTCCTGTTCTTCGACGAACGCCGGCGCCGGAAATCGACACGCGTGGTGTTGCGGCCCCGGGCGGACGCCGGCTCGTCGGCGTTGACTCCCATGCGTGCGACCGGCGGTGCGGCGGCCGGCGGGTTCTCGGTGCCGAGGTTCCCGGGCTGCGGCAGGCGCTTTGCGATCCAGTCCGGCAGCCAGGGCAGGCCCAGCACATTGGATTCGCGCGGGCTGCCCTGCGTGAACTCGCGCGTGCCCATCACGTAATCGAACCAGGGCCGCGTCACGCACCAGTTGGCGCCGGGATTGCGCCCCATGTGGTGGTCGTAGTGCCAGGGAATCTTCGACTGGCCCCAGGCCGGATCCAGGTGCGAGTGCTTGTGCAGCCGGTAGTAGTTGGCCGCCGAGTACCACAGCGTCGCGGTGAAGAACGGCGCGACCGGGAACAGCGGCGCGACCGCCACGCTCGCGCCGAGCAGCGCCCAGGCTTCCTTGCCCTGCGCGTGCAGGCCCAGCGCAAAGCGGTGGTAGTTCGGATCGTGGTAGCCGTTCTGCCGCACCAGCTTGTGGTGCTCGTGAAAGTGAAAGGACCAGAACGTGCCGCGGGTGCGACCCCAGCCGTGCAGCACGTGCTTGTGGATCGCCCACTCGACGGCGTTGGCGGTGACGAGGCCGAGGGGGATTCCGATCACGGGCAGGGCTCCGGGAGGCGACAGGCGATCAGATTAGGGCTCCGGACGCGGATGTGCAGTGGAAAAAAGAGCCTCTCGCGGTCGGGGCGTGCGGTTTGGGATGGGAAAAGCTGAAAAGAAGCACGCGAAGACGCAAAGACGCAGAGAACGCAAACGAAAACCAGATGGTGAGCCGTGCCGGCGGTCAACGGTGGCTGCTCATCACGCGTTCCAAAGTTCACTCGCCCGCGGCGGTCCGCGTGTGGGGCTCGCGCATCGCGACCTCGTGCTGGAGCAGCCAGAAGATCAGGCTGCTGGTGCTGGTGAAATCGAAACGCTCGCCGGTGGCGAGGTGTTCGATGCGTCCGAAGAAGCGGTCCGAATGCGCGGGCGCATCGCGGTGTAGCGACAGCACGTAGCTGCGCTCCTTGGGATGGGCGGGAACGGTGTGCAGCGTCATCGTGCGGCTCGTCCGGGTCACTGCGCCGTCGCGGGAAAGCGCGAAAAGATGCCGCGTACGGCGACCTGGATCGCGCCGGCCGGATCGTTCAGGCCTTGCTGCGTGATGCGGCCGTGGGCGGTGCCGCGCCAGACCAGGACGTGGTGCCGGGTGTCGACCAGGTCGACCACGAACGTGCCCTGGTGGAAGGGCACCGCGTCGACGCGCGGACGACCGGCGAAGGCCGGGCGCGTCGGCGTGACGCGCAGCTTCTGGCGCTCGACCAGCATCGCGAACAGGTTCACGCGCAGCTCGGGCTGCGCCTCGTCGTAGACGTATCCGCGCTGCTCGAGTGCCGCGCGCGCGGCCTGGACCATTTCGCGCGTCAGTGGCGGGGCATGCGGCAGCGAGGCGTCGTTCGCCGGTTCGAAGAACGCGAACGTGCGATAGCGGCTCAGGTCGGCGCTGGCGTGGGTCGGCGCTGGGAAATCAGGCAAGGCCGCCGCGGCCGGCGAAGCGGAGAGCACCCGCTGCGTGGCGAGCACGGCTGCGGCGGCGAGGGCGGTCGAAATGGGGCGCATCGAACGTCTCCATCGGGTTCGCCGGGACCCGGGGATCGGGTGGCTCGGGCGGTGTGGAGATGGTCGCGACCGGGCCTGCCGGAGTCGTATGGGATCGGTCGGGTTTCGGTCCGGAACGCGTCCGCGCGCGCGGTTGCGCGTCGCAGCGACTGCGGCGATTCTTCGGCGACGACGACGCGATCGAAGCGTCGCGACCGGGATCCCCTCCGTGAGCCTTCCGCCCTGGCTGACCGCGAGCTTCGGGCCGTTCGAGCTGGACGAGGGCAATGCGCGCCTGTCGTGCGAAGGCCGGCCGTTGGCGCTGACGCCCAAGGCGTTTTCGGTGTTGTGCGCGCTGGCGCGCCGGCCCGGGCAGCTGATGACCAAGGACGCCTTGCTCGACGCGGTCTGGGGCCATCGCCACGTCAGCGAATCGGT
This sequence comes from Panacagrimonas sp., assembly GCF_020697055.1. Taxonomy (GTDB): domain Bacteria; phylum Pseudomonadota; class Gammaproteobacteria; order Nevskiales; family Nevskiaceae; genus Panacagrimonas. The sequence continues at coordinate 22,965 of NZ_JAJFBP010000045.1, forward strand.
GCTGAAGACCACGATCAGCGAGCTGCGCGCGGTGCTGGGCGACGACGCCAAGGCGCCGCGATACATCGAGACGGCGTCGCGTCGGGGGTATCGGTTCATCGCGGTCGCGGGCCGGTCGCCAGCCCCGACGACCGCCGAGCCGCCGCTCGCGGTCGACGTTCCGACGCGTCCGGGAATGATCGGCCGCCAGGCCGCGCTCGAGACGCTGCGCGCGTTGTGGAAGAAGGGTCTGTCCGGCCAGCGCCAGATCGTGTGGATCACCGGCGAGGCCGGCGTGGGCAAGACCACGCTGATCCAGGAATTCCTGGGCGAGATCGATCCGCTGATCTGGTCGCATGGGCAGTGCGTGGAGCAGTACGGCGCCGGCGAGCCTTACCTGCCGGTGCTCGAAGGCCTGGGCGTGCTGTGCCAGCGCGATCCCGGGCTGCCGGCCAAGCTGCGCGCGGCAGCGCCGACCTGGCTGATGCAGATGCCCAGTTACTGCAGCGAGGCCGATCGCGCGACGTTGCGCCAGGAGCTCGCGGGCGCCACGCAGGAACGGATGATGCGCGAACTGCGCGAGGCGACCGATCCGTACTCGATGGAGCATCCGCTGCTGTTCGTGACCGAGGACCTGCACTGGAGCGATCGCGCGACGTTGCGCCTGCTCGATTACCTCGCGCGCTCGCGCGAACCGGCACGCGGCATGTGGTTGTCGAGCTTTCGCCTCACCGAGGTGCTGGCCGCCGAGGACCATCCGCTGCGCGCGCTTCGCCACGAGCTGCGCCTGCACAATCGCGTCATCGAGATCTCGCTCGACAGCTTCTCCGAGCAGGAGGTCGGCGACTACCTCGCGCAGCGCTTTCCCGATATGCCGATCGACGAGCCGTTCGTGCGCACGCTGCACCAGCACACCGACGGGCTGCCGCTGTTCGTCGTCAACGCCGTCGACGACCTGGTCGCGCAGGGTGCGTTCGATGCCGGCAAGGCGCCGCAGGGCGAATCGGTCACGCGGCTCGAAGTGCCGGAAAACCTCGCGGGCGTGATCGCCAAGCAGCTCGGCCGTCTCGGCATCGACTCGCGAAAGATGCTCGAGGCCGCGGCGGTCTGCGGCTTCGAGTTCAGCCCGCGGATCGTCGCCGAGGCGCTGGGCCTGAGCCCCGATGCCGTCGCCGCACACTGCGAGCAGCTCGCCGCCGAGCAGCAGTGGCTCAAGGCGCTGGACATCGCCCGTCTGGCCGACGGCACGCTCGACGCGCGCTACGTCTTTCTGCATGCGCTCTACAAGCGTGCGCTCTATCAAGGCATCGGGGCGCTGACGCGCGCGAACCTGCACCAGCGCGTGGCCGCGGCGATGGAGCGCGGACGCGAGATCGGCATGCGCGTCACGCCGGCCGAACTCGCCTCGCATTACGAGCTGGCGCACGACCTCGCGGCCGCGGCGCGGCATTACGTCGACGCCGCCGAAAGTGCACACCAGGCGTTTGCACCCGCCGACGCGGCGTCGCTGGCCGTGCACGCGGCGACCCTGCTGTCGCGCCTGCCCGAATCGCCGGCGCGCACGCAGATGGACCTGCGACTGAGCCTGCTGCGCGGCGTGCTCGATTCGCAGCGCCAGGGCATGTCGTCCGAAGCGGCCGGCAGCGCGTACGAGAAGGCGCGGGCCCTCGGCGACAAGGCGCCCGAGAGCGCCGCGCAGGGTTGGGTACTCGGCGGCGTCGGCCAGGTGCATTACGGCCGCGCCGAATTCGATGCGGCGATCGACGCGGGCCGGCGCCTCCACGAGATCGCCGAGCGGCACGGCGAGCCGGCGCTGCGGCTGATGTCCTGCACGCTGATCGGACTGGTCGAATCGGCGCGCGGCGATCGCGCCGCCGGGCTGCGCTGGTTGCAGCTTGGACTGGATCTCTACACCACGCTCGACGGCCAGCTGCCGCACGCGCGCTTCTTCGTCGATCCCGGCGTCACGCTCGGCGGCCACGTGGCGATGGAGCTGTCGGCGCTCGGCCAGGTCGACGCGGCGCGCGAACAGGCGCGTGCGACGATGGCGCACGGTGCATCGCGCCAGCACCCGATGGCGCAGGGACTGTCGATCCGCTGCGCGGCGATGGTCGATCTCGACATCGGCGACGACGCAGCGGCGCTGGAAAAGGCCGCGGCGCTGCGCACCATCGCCGACGCGCACGGCATCGCACCGGCGCAGGCCAACAGCCGCCTGATCGCGGGCTTGGCGCGCGCGCGCCTGGGCGAACCGGACGCCGGCTACGAGACGATCGCCGAAGGCCAGGCCATCCTCGACCAGATGGGCATGTGCGCCGGCAGCTCGCGCGTGCACGCCTTCGCGGCTCAGGCGTTGTGCCTCGGCGGGCGGCTCGACGAAGCCGATGCGCGCGTCGAGGCCGGCATCGCGTTCGCCGGGCGCACCGGCGAGCGCTGTTACCTGCCCGAACTGCGCATCGCCCGCGGCCGCATCGCCTTTGTGCGCGGGGATCCGGCGCTTGCACGCCGCGAATTCGAAGCCGCCGGTCGCGAGGCGCGTTTGCAGCACGCGGCGTGGTCGGCACTGGCGGCCGCGGTCGCGTGCTGCGAGCTGCCCGCGCCGTCGGCCGCCCATCGCGTGGCGCTGGCCCATTCGCTGACGAGCCTCACGCAGGGCGACGACACCGCCCTGGTGCGGCGCGCCCGCGCGCTGCTGGGCGCCTGATCCGACCGGATCCGGACCGTGGCCGCACGACTCCGGCGTGCGCACGACCTACGGTGGCAGCGCTTCGATCCGAAGCGCCATCCGCTCCCGCCGATGTCCCGCGATCCTCGTTCGAATCTCCACCGCCTGCGGCTCGATGACGGCCGCGACCTGGCCTGGGAGGTGTGGGG
>NZ_JAJFBP010000015.1 GCF_020697055.1 Panacagrimonas sp.
TTTTCATGTCCTGCTCCCCGGTTCGGTTTTTCATCGGAGACTGCTGCTGCCGATAGATGCAGGATGCTGTTTGCTGAAAGACGATACTTTCCCGACACCTTGGGTTTTCCTTGGTTTTTCCTTGGTTCTCTGCCCAGGCCCCGCGGAGCGCTGAATGCAGCTGGTTTTCAACGACTGCGTAATTGACTTGGCCCGCCGCGAACTCTCTCGGGGTTCTAAGGCTGTCGCAACGCCTCCCCAGGTTTTCGACCTGCTCGCTTATCTCGTGCAGAGCCGTGAGCGTGTGGTCAGCAGGGACGACTTGATGAGCGTGATTTGGGCCGGCCGGATCGTCTCGGATTCGACCCTCGACAGCCACATCAATGCAGTGCGCAAGTCAGTCGGCGACAGCGGCCAGGCACAACGGATCATCAAGACGGTCGCCCGAAAGGGATTTCGCTTCGTCGCCGAGGTCAGCGAGTTATCCGCGTGCCAAGAGATCGCGGACGCCGTTGCCGAACCTGCAGCGGTGCCGCAAATGGACGCTCCGCTACCGACCTTGCCGACCAAACCCTCGATCGCGGTCCTGCCGTTCGTGAATCTCAGCGGCGACCCCGAGCAGGATTACCTTTGCGACGGCGTCGTCGAGGATGTTATCGCTGCGTTATCGCGACATCGTTGGCTGTTCGTCGTCGCACGTAATTCAAGCTTCACTTACAAGGGCCGCTCCGTCGATGTAAAGCAGGTCGGCCGCGAACTCGGTGTGCGCTATGTACTGGAGGGTAGCTGGAGAACTTCCAATCGGCGCGTCCGCATCACCGGGCAGCTCATCGACGCAGCCACCGGTGCCCACCACTGGGCTGGTCGTTTCGAAGGCGTGCTCGGCGACATTTTCGAGCTGCAAGACCAGATCACCTCGAGCGTGGTAGGGACCATTGCTCCGGAGCTTGAGCGTGCAGAACTTGAGCGCGCAATCCGCAAGGCAACCGAGAGCCTCGACGCCTACGATTACTACCTACGGGGCACAGCCCAGCTGCATCGTGGTACGCGCGATGCCATCGATGAGGCGCTGCCGCTGCTCCAGAAGGCGATTGAGATCGATCCCGGATTCGCATCGGCATACGCGATGGCCGCTTGGTGCCATTGCTGGAGAAGGATCAATGGCTGGATGGCAAACCCTTCGTTCGAGATAGCCGAAGGCATGCGATTCGCGCGCCGCGCAGCCGATCTCGACAGAGGCGATGCCGTTGCCCTCACGCGCAGCGGCCATGCCCTTGCCTATTTGTCCAACGACATTCCGGGTGGCATAGCGCTGATCGAAAAGGCACTCTCACTCAACCCCAATCTCGCCGCAGCCTGGTTCTTGGGTGGGTTTCTCAAGATATGGCACGGCGAACCAGAACTCGCGCTCGACTACCTTGGACGAGCGATGCGATTGAGTCCGGTTGATCCCGAGTTGTATAGGATGCAGGCCGGCATGGCCGTTGCGAATCTTCTCTTGGGCCGTCTAGACGCTTCTTCGTCATGGGCTGAGAAGGCGTTCCGGGAGCTTCCGAGTTTTCTGCTGGCTGCGGCAGTCCTGGCTGCAAGCCACGCGCTGGCCGGAAGGACGACCGAAGCGCAAGGGGCAATGAAGAGCTTGCGGCTACTCGACCCCAATCTGCGTCTCAACAACATCAGCGAGTGGCTGCCGATTCAGTTGCCGACGCATCTCGACACTATTCTTGACGGACTGCGCAAGGCGGGTTTGCCAGGGTAAGTCAGCTCCGTGCCAGAAGCGATCCATCGCGAATGGCAGCTTTTGGGCCGCGAATCGAGCGGCTGATATGGCGACTTTGGGCTGATCATCGACCGTCGCGTTGGTGCCAAGCGTCGACGGTCGTGACTGCCCGCTAACGCGACGACCAGTTCGAAGCGCCAGCCTGCGCCCGGAGCGGACCCCGGCGAATGCCTAGGTTCAGGCCCCAGTTGATCCCTTCGGTCGCGCCTGCCGCTCCGTCTTGAACTTGGCGCCAAGCGACGCCGCCACATCCTTGGGACCGAATGGCTCGCGGCAGGTCGGACACGTCAGCACGAGATCGGTCGTATGACCGCAGTGACGGTGAACGATCTCCACTGCTTTCTCAGCAGCCCGCCGCAAACCGCTCCACCGTGCTCCCACCCCTTCAGAGCGAGCAGAACGGGGTAGAAGTCCAGTCCTTTCTCGGTGAGTCGATATTCGTAGCGAGTCGTGTGTTCGGCCGTTGGGCGACGCGAGATCACGCCGTCTTCCTCCCGCCTTTTGAGGCGCGTCGACAGCAGATGCGACGAGATGCCGGTCTGGAACTGGCTGGCCTCGAACCGGCGTGCACCGAGGAACAGTCGGGGAGGATCAGACCGGTCCAGCGGTCTCCGATCACCGCCAGCGTGCGGGCGATGGGACAAACCGTGCCCCCACTTCAGACCAGGCCATTTTGATGCCTTCCATTATTGAAGGCATCCCGTCTCACAGCCCGCGTCCTGGCTCAAGGAGACAGGTCGCACGACGCGCCAGCCGAGAATCCCGGCGCCCGGGCCTCTAGGCCGGACCGCGCCGAAGCGCTCGGAGCAGACCGCGAAAGCTCACCCCTGCCCAAACCGCTTCGACGAGCACGAAGCCCCATTGCGCTCCGATCCACGCGACCACCGTGAGAACCGCGGTGCCGACGAAGTTGCACGCCAGGTACGCGACATCGGTTGCCTGCCATGCCCCTTGCTGCTGCCTGAAAAATGCGAAGAGAACGATGCAGGCCGAGACCAGAGAGATGACCTGAACGATCATTCCTTCGTTATCCGACCGACTTCTGCGCTGCGGGAAGAATGTCGAGCACTCTCTCGGACGGTCGGCACAGGCGGGTCCCGCGTTCGGTGACGACGATGGGGCGGTTGATCAGGATGGGGTGCCGCGTCATGAAATCGATGAGCTGCGAATCCGTCCACTTGGGATCCGCCAGGCCCAGCTCCGCATAGGGAGTGCCCTTCTCGCGAATGATCTCGCGCACCGGCACGCCCATCGCCGCGATCAATGCTTCGAGCGTCGCGCGATCCGGAGGGGTCTTGAGGTATTCGATCACCGTCGGTTCGATGCCCGCGTTGCGGATCATCGAAAGCGTATTGCGTGACGTACCGCAGGACGGGTTGTGGTAGATCGTGACGCGCATGGGGTGCGGACTCATGTCAGGTGAGGAAGAGGATTGTCTTCATGGACGCGAATCCTGCGACGCGGGCCGTTGCTCGCGCGGCACCAGCCAGCCGAACAATACCGTTGCAGCCGCCGCACCCACCATCTGCGCGGCGATGAACAGCGGCGCGTCCGCCGGATCGATCCCTGCAAAGGTATTAGACAACGAGCGCGCCACCGTCACGGCGGGATTGGCGAACGACGTGGACGCCGTGAACCAGTAGGCCGCGACGATGTAGGCGGAGACCGAATACGGGACCGCCTCGGCCCGATACCGCAGGCCGCTGAGGATCACCAGGATCAGCCCGAAGGTCGCGACGCCCTCGCTCCAGGCCAGCGGCAACCCGGGTCTCGATTTGGTCGAGAACTGCAGGATCCCGACGTCGAACATCGCATGCGCAGCCCATACGCCCAGCACGGCGCCGACCCCCTGTGCCGCGACATACGCCGGCACCCCGCGCCATGGGAACAATCGGTTCGCGGCCAGCACCAGTGAAACCGCCGGATTGAAATGCGCTCCCGATATCGGTCCAAACGTGAGGATCAGCGCAACCAGCGCTCCGCCGGTGGCCAAGGCGTTGGCGAGCAACGCAAGGGCCACGTTCCCGCCCGCCAGGCGCTCCGCCATGATCCCGGAACCGACGATCGTGGCGAGCAGCATGGCGGTGCCCACGCCCTCGGCTACCGCGCGGCGAGCCAGCGTCATTCGGCGTGGTCGTGGATCTCGGCCTCGCCGAAGATCGAGCGGGCCGGATTGCCGGCGCAGGGGAACAGGACATCGTGGACACGGTCGCTCACAGCCACTTCTCCATCAGCGTCGCGGATGCACGGCACAGCCCACGAGATTGCGCGGTGCTGCGCACGGACACCGGTGCGCCGGGACGCTCGCGGCGGCCGCAGTCGAGTCGCTCGAAACAACCTGCCCGCATCGGTCGCCACGAGACGGATCTGTCCCACCCCCGGCGGACCGGATCGTCATCGCCTCAGCCGCAACAGCCTGGAGCGGCTTTCGGGCCGCAGGCCGTTTTCGACGGCGCCGCCACGGACGTCGACGTGACCGCCGGCGCACAACAGGCCGCTTCGGCGGCCCCCTCACCTGCCACCGGCGTGCAGGCACCGCCGCGGAGGAGTTCGGGTCCGTTGCCGCCGAAGGTCGGTGCGCCCGACAGCGTGCGGAAGTTCTCCCACGCGATGCCCTGGGGATCCTGCAGCCAGGTCTTGTCGGACTTCGCGTAACAGCAGGAGGCGCCGTGCTCCTGCACACCCGCCAAACCCGCCTGCGCGAAGCGCGACTCGAGCGCCGACAACTCGCTTTCGGAATCCACCTGCAAGCCCAGATGGTTAACGCCGACGTTCGAGCCGCACCGGTTGTGCGAAATGGCGAAATTGATGCGCGGATCCTCGAGCATCCACTTCGCGTAGTCGGGCTTCGTGACGCTCGGCTCGGCACCGAACAGCTTCGAGTAGAAACGGATGCTTTCGTCGAGGTCCTTGACCGAGACGTGGACGTGAAAACGGTTCATCGGATTCTCCGGTTCGTGATCAGGAACAGACGCCGGGCGCGCAGGCACTTTCGGCGCAACAGTTCTCGGTGAGGTAGCCGACCAGGCCCTGCATGGCCTTGAAGTCGGGGGCGTAGTAGATGAAACGTCCCTGCTGGCGCGACCTGAGCAGGCCGGCGCGGCTCAGCTCCTTGAGGTGGAAGGACATCGTGGCCTGCGGAACCTTCAGCCGCGCCGCGATCTCACCTGCCGGCAGCCCTTCTGGACCGCGCTGGACCAGCAGGCGGAAGACGGCCAGGCGGGATTCCTGGGCAAGGGCGGACAAGCGGGCGACGGCGACGGCGGGCTTCATGTTTCGATATATATCGATATGTCGTGGCAAATTCAAGCCACATCGCGCGGCCGATGCGCGACCGGTAAGCGGATCCCGCCAGACGGGAACTCGGGAAGCAGGAGGGCGCATGACGCAAGACCGCCGCTGGCTAGCGCGTCGGCCACCACGCGGCAGATCGGGACTGCGCCCCGTCTCGTCGTTCAACGAATGCGGTAGTGATCAGTACCCGCACCAGAATTACGGTCCATAGGGCACTTGTCAGAGTCGCCGATTACGCGAGCAGCGACACCTCTAGGTTCCGCTTCTCATCTTCGGACCCGCCGCAGCCGGGTCGACCATTCGATGTATTCGGTGCATCGGGTGTGCGGTGGCTTAACCGGACCTCTCCTCAAATTGAGAGAAGAACCAAAAAAACTGGCCCCCCATGCGCGTGGGGAGCCAGAGTGCTTTGCCAGAGCGCTTTGCCAGAGCGTAGGCGTCTGTTCCGCGCCGGACGACGCGGAAGCGTGACTTACTGACCGAGTCGCGCGATGGCGCTCGGCGTCAGGTACTGGTTGTAGAAGTCGTAGCTCGGGTCGTATTCGGACTTGTAGCCGGCCGGGCTGCGCTGCGCGTGGTAGATGCGCGTCATGCGGTTCGACTGGATGTCGTGGACATGACAGTAGTCCCACGACCAGGCCGGCGTTCCGTCGACGTTCTTGTGGACGTAGGTTCCCTTCTGCTGTCGGCCCGATCCGGTTTCGAACGACTTCCACACCTGGCCGCGGCGGTCGAACGTGATGCTCGAGTTGTACATGTTGTTGCGCGTGTCGATCCACACGCGCTTCTTGCCCACCGGCGCGCGCGGATATCCCGTCGGCTCGGTCTCGAACACCACGCACTCCGGGACCAGCTGGAAGTACGTGTCGTAGAACGTCAGGTTGCGTCCACCGCCGTGCACCTTCTTTTCCCAGTTCGGCGCATCGCCCTGCCAGTTCTCGGATACCGGCGCCAAGTGCGGCTTGCGCTCGATCATCTTGTAATTGCCCCACGTCAGCATCGGATCACCCGATGACCACGCGTCGGACAGGAAGAACGTCATGCCCGGAACGACCGGCTCGAAGCGCTGGTTGGTCGGGAACTGGCGCACACGCTTGAACGCGGGGAAGTACCCGTAGAGGTCCGGGAACTTGCGCTGGTCGTAGTACCAGATCGACAGGAACGAAGAGCCCTTCACGTCGTTGGGACGCGTGAACCAGATCGACTGCAGGCGCAGCAGATCCTTGCGGTTGTTGAAGACCTTGCCGTCCGCACGCGCCTGGCACTGGAGCTCCGCCCAGATGAACTCGCGGTCGTAGCCGATACTGCCGTCCGGCGAGATGCTGGCCTCGGGAATCGCGTAGATCGAGAAGTTGTGCCGCCCCCAGCTCATCGTAATGTTGGCGAGCGCTTCCTTGGCTTCCTTGGGTTCCATGAACGGGACACCGCCGAGCCAGTTCTCGCCGTTGTCGGCGACCAGGTTGCCGTCCGCATCCCACTTCGCCCGACCCTTGTTGCGCAGCGTCGCTTCCAGATGGTCCTGGTTGTACATCGACGTGATGTCGCGCGTCGTCGGCACGATCTTGATGCGACGCTTCTGGTTCTTCAGGTTTTCGTACTGGATCGGGTCCAGCAGATCCTTGACGACGTCGACGTTGTTGGCGTCGATGTAGTCACCGGTCTTGATCTTGCCCTTCGTGAACATTTCGATCGACATCAGCTCGTCCGGATAGGCCTTGCTGATCTCACCGCTCTGCGCGGCCACGGACCACATGGGCGCCGTCACGCCGAGCGTTCCTACGCCACGGGCGGCCTTATCCAGGAACGCACGGCGGCTGTAGTCGAAGTCGTACTTGCGAATACGCATTGCTTCTCCTCGAATGGTCTTTGAATCGTCTTCGCACAGGGGCCCGTCAGGCGCGAATGCGCGTGCGTCCGTACGAATGGAATGCAAGGTGACGCTTCGATGGCGTCAGGCTCACATGGAGACCGTAAGCGGTGATCCGCGCTTCAACCCTACCCCCGAGGGTAAAACTGAGCGTGCGCATCGACGGCATATCGCGCGCTGTCGGCGCGCGGGTTGTGCTGGCGCGTCATGCTCCCGCCGACGTTCACAGCATCTCGCTCCAAGACGTCCCCGCTGGCTTTCTTATCAGTGCAGCGCCCCTCGGCTGATTTTCGGAGCGGACTTTCATAAGTGCGAGGTCCGGCCATCATCGAGCGGCGGGCTGCCCGCTTGTCGCGAGTGCTTCGCTCGGCAGAAGCTCCGCGCGGCATCGCATCGTCGTCGGAACACCCACCTGGATCATCGCGCTCGATCATGGAACGTTCATCCAGCTTTGCACCGGTGTCGGATCCCTCCGCGCGCGTGCTGGTTCTCGGCAGCATGCCGGGACAGGTGTCGCTGAAGGCGCAGCAGTACTACGCGCATCCACGGAACGCGTTCTGGAAGATCCTGGAAGGCGTAACGGGTGTCTCGCCCACCGCGCCGTACCGCGTTCGAACGCAGGGCGTGATCGCGGCGCGCATCGCGCTGTGGGACGTCCTTGCCTCGTGCGTGCGCCCGGGAAGCCTTGACGCCGATATCGTCAGGGCCAGCGTCCAGCCCAACGACTTCGACCGCTTCTTCCAGGAGCATCCGCAAATCGAGGTCATCTGCTTCAACGGAGCCGCGGCCGAGGCCGAGTACCTTCGACACGTCGCGCCGTTGCGGTTGAGCGCAGGAGCGCGGCTGGTGCGATTGCCATCCACCAGTCCCGCGCATGCGGCGATGACGTTCGAGCACAAAGCCCGGATCTGGCGCTCGGCGCTGCAAGGAACCGACTTCTGAAGGTGCGCGGCTTGGTGCGAAGCGCGCTCGCGGCTCGTCTTCGGCAACGTGCCGCTGGGTTCGGACGCCGCACAGAAAAAACCCAGCGGATCGGGGAAATCGCGCTGGGCCAAGTGTTCCGGCTGGGGTGAGCCGGGTCCCGTCCAGGGAGAGGGACGGGAGGAGCGCGGGTAGGGAAATCCGCCACTCGAACGATTGGAGGGCGCCGCACCTGGAAAGTTCAATCGGAAGTATTTCGCGATCGGTTTGGCGCGCAGATCCCGGGCACGCGAATTGAGGGCCAGCGCCGTGGCGCGCCGACAGCACGAGGAGTCCATGGCCCCCGATGAAGCGATCACCGAATACTGGCGCCAGCACTATTGCGCAGGTGACTGCACGATCTGCGGCGGTCGTGGCTGGTTCGATACGACCGGCACCTGTTCCCGTGCAGGCCGACCGGTCGGCCGGCTGCACTATTGCATCTGCCCCAATGGCCAGCAGTTGCGAGCCTCCAATTTTCCGATCACCTCCGACGGAGCCGGTCACCCGGCGCACTGACGCGACGGCGCGCGGCTCCCGCGCCGAAGCATCTGGCAACCCCTGCCCGCGCGGTGACCCGTCGAGAACGAATGCATGACGCGGATCCGATGGTTTCGCCACCGCGTCAACGACCGGCTCGTGGTGCACACCGGCCGCGTCGGCGCCACCGAAGCCTGGGTCTATGCCTACACGCTCGATGAGCGATCCGTGGAAAATCCCGACGATCTGTTCCCGAGTGCGACGCAAGCGTTCGACGAGGCCCTTCTCGATGCCCATGCCACCCTCAGCCTCGGCCGGGTTCGTGCCGTCTCCACCGACGCACATCACGGTCCGCATCGACGCCCTACAGACGCGTGAGCACCTCTTGAATGACCCGCTGCGCCACCCCATCACCAGTCCCGGCTGAAGGCCGATCGCGGACGCAGGTCCGCGCGCCCGGTATCGAAACTTGATCATGGAGAGATGAAGATGAACGCTCTGTGCTCACGCTGCGAATCCCTTACCAAGTCACCGCGTCGGGATGACGTCCCCTCGCACCTGCAGCGGCTCGGACCCCCGACCGACCGACCGCGGCCGTTTCGCTATCTGTGCATGCCTTGCGGTTCGACGTGGACGTGGCGCCTCGACGAGGGATGGTGCCTGAGCTGGTCCAGCGCGCCGGATTTTTCCCAGCCGCGGATACCGGCGACGCAACGGGTCGACGGGTCGGCGGGTTCCACGTTGCCGGGATGAGCACGAAGGTGTGTCGGCCATCGGTTTGGCGCCGGGACACCTATCCGGCGCGCGGACCCGATCGTGAAAGTTGAAGCCCGGCGGCGCGTCTCCATGTTGTCGCCCATGCGCGCCGCACTGCAGGCCTTGTGTTCGTCGTTGTTGCTCGTCACTGCCGAAAGCGCCGTGGCCGACCCTGTTTCGCCCGACGACGTGCGCCCGCTCACGAACCAGATCAGCCAGCAGCTGGCATCGTCGAAACGGGTGCTCGCCGTCGGCGACAGCCTGACCGCGGGTTACAACGTGGCGCGCCAAGACAGCTATCCCTCCGTGCTCGGCAAACGCCTGGGCATCAGCGTTCGCAACGGCGGCGTCAGCGGCGAAACCAGTGCCGGACTCCTGCGCCGGCTGCCGGCGCTGCTGAAAGGCGGGCCTTACGACACGGTGCTGCTGTGCACCGGAGGAAACGACTGGCTTCGCGGGGTTCCCGCTCCGGAACTGCAGGCCAATCTGGAGCGGGCGATCGACCTGATCCGAAATGCCGGTGCCGCGCCACTGCTGGTCGCCGTCCCGATGCTGCCGTTGGCGCTCGCCGATCATCCCGTCTACCAGCAGGTCGCCGCGAAAAAGAATGTTCCGCTGGCCGGCGGCTTCGGGCTGGTGTTGGGACGCCAGCATTTCCAGCCAGACGGCCTGCATCCCAACGCGGCGGGGTACCGGCAGATCGTGGATCGGCTGTTGTCGAGCTGACGCGACGGCCCGATTCCGGTGATCTCTGACGCCTTGGCACTGGGCGTTGGCGAGCTGGCCGCGCCCCGGGCATCCGTCTTGCCGGCGCAGTGGCTCCGTCCCGCCACCGAACCGGAAGACCCATGGACACCGTCATCAAAGCCCTCAACGAACTGATCGAGCTCGACCACGACGCCATCGAGGCGTATCGGGCCGCCATCGACCGGCTGGAGTCGCCCGATTTCAAGTCGGCGCTGACCGCGTATTGCGCGGACCACGAACGGCATACGCGAAACCTGTCCGACGTCGTCCGGCGCCTGGGCGGTACGCCCGCGTCCGGTCCCGACATGAAGAAATTCCTGACCAAGGGCAAGGTCGTGCTGGCCGATCTGGTCGGGGGCGATCACGCCATCCTGACGGCGATGCGGATGAACGAAGAGGTCACCAACAAGGCCTACGAGGCTGCGCTCAACGTCGACATGGATCCGGAGGCCCGCGCCGTGGTGGCGAGCAACCTCGAGGATGAGCGTCGACATCGTGCGTGGATCCAGAGCCAGCTCGATCTGGACAAGCGCGAGGCATAGCGCGTACCCGGCCGCGAAAAGCAGAGGCTTGGCGGCCAGAGCGAATCCGCCAGGACGGCGATCGTGTCTTCGGACCGCCGGCGCTCCCGACGTTCGGCTCGGCCAAAGATCGGTGTTGCCGGCCCTCTTGGAATCCAAGACGACCTTCCTAAGGAGATTCGCGGGATGCCGCTGTTCGGGTCCCGCCCATCACCCTTCGCTGATATCAGGAGGTTCGCTATGAATACGATTTCGATGCTTCAGTGGGCCAAGCCGCGTCGAGTCCCCGTCAACGGTTCCAATGTGACGCAGATCAGCACGCCCTGGGCCGCGTAAGCCGCAAACCGGACGGCGCGGCGGCTCCGAGTTCGGCCCGACAAGTTCGGGCCGATTTGTTTTGGGGCATTCGCGATCCAGCAGGCAGGAACACCGAATGCGGCGCCAGATCGGCACCCATCTTTGCTGGAGACGTTCCGTGCTTGCGATGAGCTACCGAGGGCCTTACCGCGTGCGCGTGGTCGACAAGCCGATGCCTGAAATAGAGCATCCGGGCGATGCGATCGTGCGCGTGACCCGATCCTGTATCTGCGGATCCGATCTGCATCTGTATCACGGCCTGATTCCCGACACGCGGGTAGGTCAGACCTTCGGACACGAATTCGTCGGCATCGTCGAGGACGTCGGACCGGCGGTGCATCAGCTCAAGCCCGGCGACCGGGTGATCATACCCTTCAACATCGCCTGCGGGCAGTGCTACTTCTGCCTCAAGGGCCTCACCAGCAACTGCCACAACGCCAACCCGAACGCGACCGCGATCGGCGCGATCTTCGGCTATTCCCACACCACGGGCGGCTATGACGGAGGCCAGGCGGAGTACGTACGGGTCCCGTTCGCCGACGTGGGGCCGATGAAGATTCCGGACGACGTGGGAGACGACGATGCGGCGCTCTGCACCGATGCGTTTCCGACCGGCTACCAGGCGGCGGAGATGGCCGGCATCAAGCGCGGAGACTCGGTGGTGATCTTCGGTGCAGGCCCGATCGGCCTGTTCGCGGCACGCTCGGCCTGGTTCATGGGGGCGGGTCGCGTGATGATCGTGGACGAACTCGACTACCGGCTGGAGTTCGCGGCGCGATTCGCGCAATGCGAGACCTTCAACTTTCGCCACGTGTCCGACCCCGTCTGGTCGCTGAAGAAGTCCAGCGACTGGCTCGGCTGGGACGCCGCGATCGAAGCGGTCGGGTGCGAAGCACGGGGCAGTGCCTTCCAGCGGGCTTTGGGCATCCGCCCGTTCAAGATCCAGGGCGGCACCGCCACCGCGCTGTACTGGGCCATCGACGTGGTCCGCAAGGGCGGAATCGTCTCGATCGTCGGCGCATTCGGCCCGACACTGAACCTGGTGAACATCGGGGCCGCGTTGAACAAGGGGCTCACGCTGCGAATGAATCAGGCCAGCGTGCGGCGGTATCTGCCGCGCTGCCTCGAGCACATCCAGGCCGGACACATCCGACCCAGCGACGTGATCACGCACCGGATTCCGCTGGCCGACGTCGCCGACGGTTATCACCTGTTCTCCAGCAAGCTCGACGAATGCATCAAGCCGATGCTGATCCCGTCGGGCGCAACGCATTGAGGAAACCTCGACATGGACCAGAAACTGGGCGCTTCGTCGGAAGACCTGCTCGTCGCGCCGGTGCCGGGCGGAAAATCGCTGGACTCGATGCAACGCCAGGTCATCGATCTTTCGCACGCGATCAATGGGTGGGGTTCGGACCTGGATCCCGAACGCCGGCCGGGCGTTCCGCGTGACGCGGCGCCGGCGCTCGGCGCGGAGGCACTCTATCCGTCGATGGATGCGCAGCTTCCCACCGTCAAGATCCACAAGTCGACCGAACATGGGCGCCTGACGCCGGTCTTCGGCAGTACCTGCCCGCCTCGCGGTCTGAGCGGACTGATGCGCGACCGGGCCTACCACTACAGCGAAGGGCGCCTGGCCCGCTGGATGCTGCTGCTGCTCGCCGATCGCGTCGACATGGTCGAGCATCTCGCCGAAGACCTCGTGCGTCTGCGACCGCCCAACCTCGTCGACGAAATGGGCTTGCGCACCGAGTGGCGCCACAACCGCGGGCCGTTCGTCTCGCGAATCGTGCTGGCAACGGCAATCGCCACCGTGGCCGTCGCGCTGTTGCGCCGACGCGGTACCGCCCGCACAGCCGCACCGTCGGGCGCTGCCCGTTCCGGCCGCCGGTCGGGCAAGCCGCTGCGCGCGCGCAGGGCATGACCGAGATCCGCGCACCGGCGACCCGTAACCCGGCCGCGCGCCGGTCGCTAACGATTTCTTAACGAACCCGGACGTACGCTCGACGGGTGCGAATCACCACCCGACCGCGATGAGCCGATCGATCCAGCAGATCGAAGGCGGCGCCGCGCGCCGATCACGACCGGCGCTTCGAAGGTCGGTGTCGTCACCGGTCCAGGCCCAACCCGGTGCTCGACGCCGCCCGCGCACCCTTCCGGAACCCGGAAGCGCTCCATGAGCAGCGACACGGGCCTGCGCGCCCGGACGCCCAAGGCGCTGTACCGCCACCGCACGCGGCTCGGATCGGTCCATATCGCGCCTTGTCGCGGCGGATGGCAGATCCAGCACGACGGCGCGGCGCTCGGGTTGCCGTGTCCGACCGCGGAGGACGCGCTGGCCGAGCTGATCACCGGTCGCACCCGGCTGGCTTCGCACGACACCGATCCGTCGACGCTGGGCATCGCCTCGTCGCTGGAGCAATGGGAACGACTGGGCTGGGTGACGGGGCCCTGAAAGCGGCACTATCTGGCGCAGCACCCGTTGATCCCCAGACCGAGGGCAGCCCGATGAGCGCCAACGCCGACGACCCCTTCGCCCAGCTCAAGGCCGCGCAACGCGAAGGCTGGGGCCTGTTTTCGCCGCTGGCCGCCGCGACGACTCCCGCGGCGGCGATGCTGGTGTCCTACGCTGGTGTGCGATCCGGACAACGCGTGCTCGACGTCGCCTGCGGTACCGGCGTGGTCGCGGTCACCGCCGCGCAACTCGGCGCCGAGGTCGACGGACTCGACCTGTCGCCGGTGCTGCTGGCCGACGCACGACGCAACGCCGAGTTGATCGAGACGTCGATCGACTTTCGTGAAGGCGACGTCGAGGCCCTGCCCTATGCCGATGCCAGCTACGACGTCGTGCTCAGCCAGTTCGGCCATATCTTCGCGCCGCGGCCTGCCGTGGCCCTGTCGGAAATGCTGCGCGTGCTCAAGCCGGGTGGTCGCATCGCATTCTCGACCTGGCCGCCGGAGCTGCTGCTCGGCCGGCTGTTCGACCTTCTGTGCGAATACCTGCCGCCGCCACCGGGCGTGCCCAAGTCCAGCGAATGGGGTGACGTCGGCGTCGTGCGCGATCGGCTCGGCACGGCCGTGCGCGACGTCGAGTTCGCGCGCGAGGAGATCACGATCCCTGCGCTCAGCACGCGCCACTACCGGGCGAACATGGAAGTCACCGCCGCGCCCTTCGTGAAGCTGGCCAATGAACTGGCCTCGCAACCGGCCAGGCTCGCGGCCTATCGCGCCGGCGTCGATGCGCTGGTGGCGCAATTTCTTCGCGGCAATCGCGTGCACCAGGGGTTCCTGATGACGCGGGCGATCAAGCGCTGATCGATCGCGTACCGCGTCAGCTGGCGCGGGCCAGCGCCGGCCGCTCGGGGTCGGCGTGCGCGGCGCAGAACTCGCGGAAAGCCTCGGCCTCGATCGACGGCGAGGTTAGATGCCCCTGGTACTGGTCGCAGTTCCACTGACGCAGCAATCGCAGCTGCTCCTCGGTCTCCACGCCCTCGGCGACGAACAGCAGGCCCAGGCTGTGGGTCATGCCGATCACCGCCTTGACCAGCAGCGCGCTCTCGGGATTCTCGGCCAGATCCACGACGAAACTGCGATCGATCTTGATCGAGTTGACCGGGAAGCGCTTGAGATAGCCCAGCGACGAGTAGCCGGTGCCGAAGTCGTCGAGCGATACCGTGATGCCGCGTTGGCGCAGCGTCTGCAGCACCGAGACCGCGTGATCGGGCGTCGTGATCAACGCGCTTTCGGTGATCTCGAGATCGAGGTAGCCGGCGGGCACGCCCGAGCGATCGAGCACGCGCAGGAACGAATCGAGGAAGTCCTCGTCGAGGAACTGGTTGGCCGAGATGTTCACCGACACGCGCGGCGGCCGGAATCCCGATTCCACCCAGTTCGCGATCTGCCACAGCACACGCCGCAGCACCCAGCGTCCCAGCGGCACGATCAGGCCCGACTCCTCTGCCACGGGGATGAACTCGGCCGGCGAGATCGTGCGGCCATCGGGCAGCGTCCAGCGCAGCAGCGCTTCGGCGCCTTCGACGCGATTGCCGTCGACGCTCATCTTGGGCTGGTACTGCACCGTGAGTTCGTCGCGCTCGATCGCCACGCGCAGCCGGTCCTCGACTTCCTTGCGCCGGCTCACCGCCGCGCTCATCGCCCCGTCGAACATCGTCACACGCGCGCGACCGGCACGCTTGGACACGAACATCGCGATGTCGGCGTTGCGCTGCGCATCGGCCGGCGTCGTGCCGTGCTCGGGCAGCATCGCCACACCGATCGACGCGCTCAGCTGGAAGTGGAACTGGTTGTAGCGATAGGGCCGCGACAGCAGGTCGAGGATCTGCTCGGCCTGGTAGCGCGCCTCCGACACCTTCTGGATGCTCGACAGCACGACGGCGAACTCGTCGCCGCCCAGGCGCCCTGCGATGCAGTCGCCGGGAATCGCGTGACGCAGGCGCCGCGAAATCTCGACCAGCAACGCATCGCCCTGCGGGTGCCCGAAGTTGTCGTTGAAATCCTTGAACCGGTCGAGGTCGATGAACAGCAGCGCCGCGGCGGTGCCGCTGTCCTGGCAGCGCTCGATCACCTCGTTCAGTCGGTGGTCGAAATGCGTGCGGTTGGGCAGCCCGGTCAGCGGATCGTGTCGTGCCTGCTGCTCGAGCGGCAGCACCACCTTGCGCCGCAGCAGCAGGATCATCAGATGTCCGCCGACCAGCACACCGAGCAGTCCGAACGCCGCCAGGCCCAAGACGCGCCGCGTCGCATCGGCGGTCACCGGACCGGTGTGACAGCGCAGATAGACGCGCCAGGTGCCGTCCTCGCGCTCCACGTCGAACGCGGTGTCGATGACGCCGTCGCCGAACACGAAGTGCCGGCCGGGACCGGCCAGGCGGTCCAGACCGAACTCGGTGAATCCCGCCACTCCGGCGTTGCGACCGGTCGCATCGCGCAACATCAGGCCCAGCATCAGCGGGCGCTGCCGGAAGTCGTCGAGCACCGCCTGCCGACCGGCGCCCTGCAGCAGCGCGTGCACGCGCGACGTCTCCTCGCGCACGGCCGACATCACGTATTCATCGCGAACGAAGACCAGCGCCGGCAACAGCACCGCGCCCTGCAGCACGATCAGGCCGAAGAGCACCCAGACGACGAGCGCGCGACCGCGCTTCGTGCTCCAGGCCTCCCGCACCTCGTGCAGCCAAATCCGTGGATTCACCCCGCCCCCGATGGCGTACCGGTCCGCCCCCCGACGGTTCCCTGCGCACGCATTGCGCCGTATTGTGCCCGCGGCCCCAGCGCCGCGCGCGGCTGCCGGAAACGACAGTGCACCGACCGGGACGAACGTTACCATTGGTCGATGTAACGATCTGGGAGTCGTCCATGAGCACCATGCCCCTGTCATCGCAGGACCTCGACGGATTCCGCGACGTGCAGCGCCTGGCCTATCGCTGCGCTGAAACCATCGCCGACGAGATGCGGCCGGGCATGACCGAGCGCGACGTCGCGTCCCGCATGAAGGACTTCCTGCTGGCCGAGGGCGCGGACGACTGCTTCCATCAGCCCTTCGCGTGGTTCGGCGATCGCACCGCGTTTCGGGGCTTCGTCGGCTTCAAGCACCTGGGCGGTTTCAATCCCGCGTTCTACCCGGGGCTGCGTCGCCTCGAGGAGAACATGCCGTTCATCCTCGACTGCGCGCCGTCGCGTCGCGGCTATACCGCGGACATCGGCTACTGCGGAGTGGTCGGCCAGAACCGCGCGCTCGATCGCCTGATGGACGACCTGATGGAGTACCGCTTCCTGATCGTCGATCTCGTGCGCCAGCGCCGCACGCTGGCCGAGGTCAGCCAGGCGGTCGATCGCCTGTGCGCCAAACATGGCTACGAGCCGCGCCACAAGGCATATCCGTTCGAGGTGCTCGCCCACCGTGTCGAGAAGCTCGAGGACGACGGTCGGCCCAAGCACCTGTCGCTCGCGCGCTTCGGGGTGCGCAACGTCGCCGAACTGCTGAAGGACCGCATAAAGGGCGCACGTGACGGCTGGTCGCCGCTCTGGAACAGCAAGGCCG
Source organism: Panacagrimonas sp. (assembly GCF_020697055.1). Lineage (GTDB taxonomy): Bacteria > Pseudomonadota > Gammaproteobacteria > Nevskiales > Nevskiaceae > Panacagrimonas. The sequence goes on from NZ_JAJFBP010000015.1 coordinate 16,803, forward strand.
GGTCCGATCACCCGCCGACGCCGGGCCTGTGGGCGGTCGAACCGCATCTGGGCTTCCGCGACGTCGGTGCCAAGTGGGAAGAACTGCTCGTCATCACCGAGGACGACGCGTTCTGGCTCGACGACGAGGTGCCGCAGGTGAAGCGCTGGAAGGCGCGTGGACTGTGGCCCACCGCAGACGTGCGCGCGGCGGCGTGAACAAGCGGTGGGGCCGGACGGCGGCCGGCTTGTCCGCCGCGCTTCCCGCCGAATCAGGCCGACCTCGGCGGGATGCGCTTCGCTTTCCCGCCCTACCGAAAACCGAGGAACCCCACATGAATCCCGACCAGACCGTCCAATCCGGCGACCTTTCACTCGCCGTCTACACCTGGGGCACGCCGGCGCCGGGCAAACCCAACGTGGTGCTGGTCCACGGCTATCCCGACGCGGCCAGCGTCTGGGAGAAGACCGCCCAGATCCTGTCCGATCGCTACCACGTGATCGCCTACGACGTGCGCGGCGCCGGGCGCTCCGACGTGCCGGATCACACCAAGGCGTTCGAGCTCGAGCACCTGGTCGAGGATCTGGCGCAGGTCGTCGACGCGATGAGCCCGGATCAGCCGGTGCACCTGGTCTGTCACGACTGGGGCTCGATCCAGTCCTGGGAAGCGGTGACCACCGAGCGCATGGCCGGGCGTATCGCCTCCTACACCTCGATCTCCGGACCGAGCATCGATCACGCCGCGTACTGGATCATGAACCGCCTGCGCAGCGGCTCGCCGCAGGAGATGTCGACGGTCGCGCGCCAGCTCTCGCACTCCTGGTACATCGGTGCGTTCCAGTTGCCGCTGTTCGGACCGGCGATCTGGAAACTGGGCATGGACAAGCTCTGGCCCAAGCTGCTGTCCAAGGTCGAAGGCATCGAGGCCGACGCCAATCCGACGCAGACCAAGGACGGCAGCATCGGCGTCAATCTCTACCGCGCCAACTTCGTGCAGCGCCTGCTCAAGCCCAACGAGCGTCGCACCGACCTCCCGGTGCAGGTGATCGTCGCCAAGCGCGACCGCTTCGTGCTGCCCGAGGTGCTCGACGATCTGCCGCAGTGGGTACCCAACCTCTGGCAACGCGAGATCGACGCCGGGCACTGGGTGCAGATCAGCCATCCCGAACAGGTCGCCGCGATGGCCGGCGAGTTCATCGACTTCGTCGAGACCGGTGAAGAGACGGTGGCGCTGCGCCGTGCACGCCGGCGCGGGCCGCGCAAGCCGATGACCGGCAAGCTCGTGGTGGTCACCGGTGCCGGCGGCGGCATCGGTCGCGAGACGCTGCTGGCGTTCGCCGAACAGGGCGCGTCGGTGGTCGCGGTCGACATCGATATCGAAGCCGCCGAGCGCAGCGCCGAACTGGCACGCCTGCTCGACGTCGAGGCCTGGTGGCGCCAGGTCGACGTCGGCGCGGTCGAGCAGATGGAAGCGCTCGCCGCGTGGGTCGCGACCGAACTCGGCGCGCCCGACATCGTGGTCAACAATGCCGGCATCGGCCTGTCGGGGCGTGTGCTCGACACCAGCGTCGCGGACTGGGACCGCCTGCTCAAGGTCAACCTGTGGAGCGTGATCCTCGGCTCCAAGCTGTTTGCGCAGCAGATGATCGATGCGGGCAAGCAGGGCCACATCGTCAACGTCGCCTCGGCCGCGGCGTTCTCGCCGAGCAAGGCGCTGCCCGCGTATGCAACGACCAAGGCGGCGGTGCACATGCTGTCCGACTGCCTGCGCGCCGAACTGGCCGATCACCGGATCAACGTGGTTTCGGTCTGCCCGGGCTTCATCAATACCGGCATCACGACCTCCTCGCGCTTCGTCGGCGTCTCCGACGAAAAGCAGGAACAGCTGCGCGCCAAGGCCAAGCAGCTCTACTCGCGGCGCAACCTCAAACCGCAGGCCGTGGCGGAGGCGATCCTGGACGCGGTGAAGAAGAACAAGCCCGAAGCACTGGTCGGAGCCGAGGCGCATGCCTTCCGCTTCCTTTCACGCTTCGTTCCGTCGCTGTCCCGCCGGCTCGCGCGTCTCGACATGATCTGATCCGGCAAGCCATTCGGAGATCCGCCCATGAACAGCCCGGTCACCCCGCCCAAGCCGAATTTCTCCAAGGCGTCCCATACCCCGCAGCCGCTGATTCCGCGCAAGGTCCAGTTCGACTGGTCGCAGACGCCGCTCGAGTGGATTCCCGGCCAGCCGTTCGCCAGCCACTTCATCAACGAGATCAACCTGCTGCTGCCGGCCGGCGAGTTCTGGTTCTGCAAGCTCTACAACAAGGCCCTGCCCTACATCACCGACCCCAAGCTGCGCGACGACGTCCAGATGTTCATCCGCCAGGAAGCGATGCACGCGCGCGCCCACGGCGCGGCGATCGTCGAATACCTGCATGCGCACGGCATCGAGACCGAGAGCAACACCGCGCAGGAGGACAAGCTGTTCGAGGTGGTGCTCGCCGACGAGCCCTTCGGGGTGAAGCTGCCCAAATTCCTGCAGAAGGAATGGCTCGTGTTCCGCCTGGGCGTGGTCGCGGCGATCGAGCACATGACCTGCGTCCTTGGCAATTACATCCTCAAGCAGGAATGGAAGGACGCCGATCCGGTGCTGCTCGATCTGCTGAAGTGGCACGGCGCCGAGGAAGTCGAGCATCGCTGCGTCGCGTTCGACGTCTACAAGCATCTGGGCGGGCGTTATCCGTCGCGCTACTACCTCGCCACCATCGCCATGCCGGCGATCTTCGGCCTGTGGGTGCACGGCGCGGCGCACATCATGAAGCAGGATCCGCAGTTCGCTCACAAGAAGCCGAGCGCGTTCCGTCCGTGGATCTGGCTCGAATGGCAGCGCCAGGCGAAGAAGGGACAGCTTCCTTCGCTGCTCTACCTGCTGCGGCAGGAACTGCCGTTCTTCAGCCCGCGTTACAACCCGCTGCACGAGGGCTCGACCGAAGAAGCGCTCGCCTATCTCGACGCCTCGCCGGCGGCGCAGCGCGCGCGGCGCTGATCGTCTATTGGGCGTCGAACAGGAAGCGTTCGCCGTCGCGGTCCAGGCAGGGGTTGAGCTGCGAGAGCACGACGTAGCCGACCATGCCGTCGATGCCCCAGGCCGGATCCATGCCCTGGGGAATGACCGCCAGCGGCACGTGGTGGAACACCGCGCCGGGCCCGAACTCGACGACATCGGCTTCGGCCACCTGCACCGATGACCTCGCGCCGCTGCCGTCGCTGACATCTTGTGGCGCCAGATCCGGATAGCGCTTTGCGAAATTCGTCCGCCGCGCGAACGACGGGTACACGGTGATCGCCCCGTTGTTGCCGGAATCGACGATCAGCGTCGCGCGCTGGCCGTCGATGATCACCTGCAGTGTCGGCAACTCGTGCTGCAGCTTCATCGGCACGACCGACAGATCGCGCGGCTTGAAGCCGGGACGCGGCCAGCGCTGCAGGCGTCCACGCTCGTAGTCCACGCACAGCACCGCGTCCTTCATCAGCGGCGCGCCGAGAAAGCCGGCGAGGGGCGGCTTGCCAGGCCGCGTCGTGACCGGTTCCGGAATGTCGACGATCGCGAACGGCTGATCGGACAGCTGCACCTGGCCGACGCGCATCTTCGGTACCGTCGCGAGCCTGCCCTGGTGCCGATCGCCGGTAGCGTCCCCGATGTCGAGGTCGCGGTCGCCTTTGAGGCCGATACCCGCGGCCGCCTGCGGCGTCACGAGATTGCCGTGCGACAGTCCGCTGTCGAACACGAATGGCAGCGTGCGTCCCGGCTCGAGCTCCACGTCGACGACGATGTTGCCGCTTTCGACCTTGAACGGGACCTCGGCAGGCCGCACCGGCGCATCGGCCGCCGCGCACGGCCAGACGGGGGCGACGATCAAGCCAACGACCCACGACGCAAGTTTCAGACGATGGCGCATGCCGCAACGTAGCGCCTTTCGCATGGCGCCGTGCCGCAGGAACTTTCAACGCAAAGACGCAAAGAACGCGAAGTTCTTTCCGATGATTTCTTTGGGTCCTCTGCGCCTTTGCGTTGAACGCTTTTTTCAAGCCTCGGCACGCGGTTGACCTTCCGTACCGGATGGCCGATGATCCCGGCCGTCATGCTGCCACTCGTCTGCCATCGGCCCACCCGTCGGGCACCGCTCCTCGCAGGCTAACCAGGCCTCGGCGACGCGCGTCTGCGCGTATTCCGCCCGGGGCCAGATGTAAATCCAGAACGTTTTTTTCGCCGGTACGCGTCCGCGTGCCGACCTGCTTGCGGGCGTTTCTGCCCGCCTTTCATTCGAGGTACATCCCATGGAACAGATCGTCAGTCGTCGTCCTCCCCCGCTGCTGCTCGGCCACCAGAGCGAAGCCTTGCTGCGCGGCATCGCCCGCGCGGCGATGGACCGTGCGCCGCAGGTCGCGGAGCGTCTGCTGGAAGAAGTGGATCGCGCCGAGATCGTCGCCGACGCCGAGGTGCCCGATGACGTGGTCCGCATCGGCTCGCTGGTGACCTACCAGATCCAGCTCAGCGGCCGCATCAACACCATCCGCCTCGTGGCCCCGCACGAGGTCGACCTGCACGCCTCGCGCGTCTCGATCATCAGCGACGTGGGCGCAGCGCTGATCGGCCTGCGGCCGCATCAGGAAATCGAGTGGGAGTTCGCCGGTCGCCGGCAGGTGCTCGAAGTGATCCGGGTGAGGAACGGACCATGAACGCCTACCAGCTCCGACATCGCAGCGACGACCCGGTCGATCGGCGTGGCGCATGCAGCGCCGCACCCGGATCGACGAAGGCCCCGGCACGCAGCAGTGCTGCGACCGCGCAGGCGTTCCGGTCGATCCTGGTTCCACTGGATCTTTCGGCCCGTTCGGACCGTGTGGTCGGACGCCTGGCGCAGCTGCCGCTGGAGGCGCACGCGCACATCGTCCTGCTGCACGTCGTGCCCTCGCTGATCGCACCCCGCGAACTGCGGCGGGCGCTGGGCGATGCGCGAAAGGCGCTCGATGCCGAGGCGCAGCATCTGCGTGAACGACTGCCCGACACCGTCGAAATCGACATCGAGGTGCGCGTGGGCATCGCCCCGATCAAGATCGCGGAGCACGCGTCCCGGATGAACGCCGACCTGATCGTGATGGGCCGCGGACAACCCCGCCTCCTGCGCGAAGCGTTCCTGGGGTCGACGGCCGAGCGCGTCGTTCGCCAGGCGCAGCGGCCCGTACTGGCGGTCCGGCTGCAGCCGCGCGGCATCTACCAGCGACCCGCGCTCGCGGTCGGTCTCGATTCCCTGGCCGAACAGGCGGTCCACAGCGCCTTCAAGGTGCTCGCATCGCCGCTGCCGGCGATCGACGTCGTGCACGCGTTCGACATTCCGTTCCGCGGCCTGATCTATCCGAGCCTTCCCCGCGACGAGGCCAAGACGATGCGCGAAGCGGCGCGGGCGAACGCCCTGCACGGCCTGACGCAGGTGCTCGCACAGGCGTTGTCGACTTCCGGATTGCGCCACACCGAACGGCCGTGCTGGAAGCATCAAGTGCGCTTCGGCTCGCCGCGCGAGGTCGTATCCGAGACCGTCGCCAAGGCCGGATCCGACCTGCTGGTCGTCAGCACGCGCGCCTGTTCGGGCGCTGCCTATGCGTTCGTCGGCAGCGTGGCCGGTGACCTGCTGCGCGCGGTCGACTGCGACGTGCTCATCGTTCCGCCTGCTCCGGCTTCGCGACTTCCGACGCGGACGTAAGCGGCTCCGGGACATCGGCGGCTCCGCGCTTGCGGCGGCGAAAGACCGTCGCCCGCGCGAGGAGCACGGTCGTTACCGGCACGGTGAAGGCGAGCAGCACCGGGATCAGCAGCGGGCGCAGCACCATCCGCGACTCGAGCGCTGAGAAATACAGCACGGCCGCTGCCGCCACGCACCAGCTCGCCAGCGTGTAGGCCAGCGCGGGCGGATGCATGCGCAGGAAGAAATCCGGCAGCCGCAGGAAGCCGATCGCCGACACCAGCACGAGCACGCCGCTGAGCACGAGCAGGCCCGCCGCGACCAGCTCGACGACGGGCGACACGCCGGTGCTCACTCGATCACCTCGCCACGCAGGATGAACTTGGCCATCGCCGACGAGCTCACGAAACCGAACAGCGCGATCAGCAGCGCGGCGTCGAAATACACGTCGGTCTTGTGGTGGATGTCGAGCACCAGGATCACCAGCATCGCGTGGAAATACAGCAGGTCGAGTGCGAACACGCGGTCCTGCGCCCGTGGTCCGCGCATCAGGCGGATCAGCACCAGGATCGAGGCCACGGCATAGCAGCCGAGCGCGAAGAACGCTGCGGCGGTGATCAGGGCGGTCATCGCTCGAAGATCTCCCTCAACGGCTGCTCGTAACGCGCCTTGTAGCGCGCGACGAACGCGGCCTCGTCGTCGAAATCCCAGACGTGCAGCAGCAGCCTGTCGCGATCGAGCGCGAGCTCGGTCCACACGGTGCCCGGAATGATGGTCGTCACGATGGCGAGCATCGCAAGGCCGACGGGATCGCGCAGATCGAGCGGCACGACGACGAATCCGGACTTCGGAGGACGCCATCGCCCCCTCAGCACACCCCACGCGACCTGCGCGTTCGACACCAGCACGTCGAGCATCACGATCGCCGCGTAGCGCGCGATCGCCAGCGGACGCCGCGCCTGTCCGTCCGCCGCGTGCAGCCGCGCCGTGATCGCCGGGATCGCCAGTGCCAGCAGAACACCGAGCAGCACCTGTCCCGGGCCGGTCGTCGGCGTCAGCGCGAGCCACAGTCCAAACAGCACCGCGGAAGTGCGTGGAGCCGGTATCAACGCGGTCATGGTGCGGGCTCCAGGTCGGGTCGGGTCGGTCCGGGGCGGGGCAGCGTCGCGAACACCGCATCGATGTAGCCGGCGGGCGAATGCAGACCCGCGGCCGCGGCGTTGGTGTAGTGCAGCACGCGCTCGGCATTTACCGTGAGACCGACGCCGCACAGGATCAGCGTGCAGACCGACACGGCTTCCAGCACCTTGACCTGCGGCGCGCTCGCACCGTCCTTGCGCCAGAAGTGGCGGATGCCCGAGCGGGCGAGCGTGATCGTCGCCGCCAGGCCCGATGTCAGGAGCAGCCCCAGGAACCACCACACCGCCGGAACCGGTCCGGCCGATGCGGCATCGGTGTCGAATCCCAGCACGGAGCGCAGCAGCGCGAGCTTGGCGATGAAACCGGACAAGGGCGGCAGGCCGGCCACCAGCACGCTGCAGGTCATGAACCCGATGCCGAGCAGTGCGAGCGACAGCGGAAAGGCGCGGCCCACCAGCGGCGTCTCGTCGTCGTCCAGGTTGGTGTCCTCGTCGACCTCCCGGTCGGCGCGACGCTGCGGACGCGTGTCGCCGCCGATGCGTTCCATCAGCTCGACCAGCAGGAACAGCGCGCTGACCGAGCACGTCGCCGTCAGCAGGTAGAACAGCGCGGCGGCGGTCACCGACGCCTTGCCGATGCCCACCGCAAACAGCAGCGTGCCCGACGACACGATGATCGAATAGCCCGCGACGCGACGCAGCTGCATCGACGAGATCAGTCCCAGCGTGCCGAAAGAGAGCGTCATCAATCCGGCGACGACCAGCACCGGCGCGCCGAAATGTGACGACGGTCCCGGGTCCGAGAAGAACAGCGTCCACAAGCGCACGATGACGTACAGGCCGACCTTGGTCATCAGCGCGAACAGGGCCGCCACCGGTGCGCTGGCGGCCGCGTAGGTCGGCACCAGCCAGGCGTTCAGCGGCCAGATCGCCGCCTTGATCAGGAACGCGACGGCCAGCACCGCCATGCCCGCGTGCAGCAGGCCGCGATCGCCCGCGGCGACCAGCGGGAGCCTGCGCGCGATGTCCGCCATCGAAAGCGTGCCGGTGATGCCGTAGATGATCGCCAGTCCGATCAGGAACAGCGACGAGGCCAGCAGGTTCACCGCGATGTAATGCAGTCCGGAGCGCACGCGCGGCCATCCCGACCCGTGGAGCTGCAGGCCGTAGGACGCGGCGAGCATCAACTCGAAGAAGACGAAGAGGTTGAACAGATCGCCGGTCAGGAACGCGCCGTTGAGCCCCATCAGCTGGACCTGGAACAGCGCGTGGAAGTACGTCCCGGTGCGCGCCCACCTCGCCTCGGAATACACGGCCACGCACAGCGCCACCACCGACGCGAGGGCCAGCATCAGCGTCGAGAGCGCGTCGGCCACCAGCACGATGCCGTACGGCGCTTCCCAGTTGGATGCGAGGTAGACCCCGGCTCCCGGCCCGTCGACGCGCGACAGCAGAGCCAGCGCGATCAGCACGCCGACCAGCGCCGCGCCGATGTTGACGACGCCCTTGGCGCGCCGGTTCGCGTCGCCCAGCAGCACCAGGATCGTGGCCGTGACCAGCGGCAGCACGACCGGGGCGACGATCAGGTGCGACGGCGCCAGCGTCACGGCTCCTCCTCCCGCGTGCCATCGACATGGTCGGTGCCGCTCAGACCGCGCGATGCGAGCAGCACCACCAGGAACAGCGCCGTCGTCGCAAATCCGATGACGATCGCCGTCAGCACCAGCGCCTGCGGCATCGGATCGGTGTAGTTCTCCAGCGTAGTGGCCACACCCGCGCGAACCAGCGGTGGCTTGTCGATCGCCAGGCTGCCGACGCAGAAGATGAACAGGTTCACCGCGTAGGACAGCAGCGTGAGCCCCATGACCACCTGGAATGTCCTGGGACGCAGCACGAGCCAGATGCCGGATCCGCCGAGCACGCCGATGACGATCGCGAGCAGGGCTTCCATCAGCCGCTCCTCGCCGGCACGGGCGCGGGCGTCTCCGGCGCCGTGGGCCGATGCGCGCGGATCGATTGGTGGGCCAGCGCGGTGAGGATCAGCAGCGCCGCGCCGACCACCACGGAAAAGACGCCGAGATCGAAGAACGTCGCGCTCGGCAGATGCACCTCCCCGATCAGCGGAACGGTGAAATGCGCGGTATGCGTGGTCAGGAACGGATACCCCATGGCCACCGCTCCGAGTCCGGTGCCCGCCGCGAGCAGCAGACCGCTTGCGATCCACAGCGGTGGACGAAAGCGCGCACGCTCCTCGACCCATCGCGTGCCCGACGTCAGGTACTGCATCAGGAACGCGATCGCGATGACCAGTCCCGCCACGAAACCGCCGCCCGGCTGGTTGTGTCCGCGAAGGAAGAAGTGCACCGCCACGAGCACCGACACCGGCAGCATCAGATGGGCGATGACCGCCGGCACCATCATGTATCCGAGCCCGGCATCCCCGGTCCGGTGCGGCTTGACCAGGTCGGTCGCGATCTCCTGCGGCAGCACCCTCTGCTGATGCGGCTGCTCGATGCTCTCCGACGGCGGCCGGAAGCGTCGCAGCAGCGCGTACACCGTGAGCGCCACGACACTGAGCACCGTCACCTCGCCGAGCGTGTCGAACGCACGGAAGTCGACCAGCATGATGTTGACGACGTTGCTGCCGCCGCCTTCGGGCAGCGCGCGCGACAGGAAGAACGGCGAGATGCTGTGCGGCGCATCGCGGGTCAGCATCGCGTAGGCCAGCGCGGCCAGCCCGCTGCCTGCGGCCACCGCCAGCACGAGGTCGCGACCGCGGCGCGCGCCGTCCCTGAGCGTGAAGCGCTTGCGCACGCCCTCCAGGCGCATCGGCAACCATCGCAGTCCGAGCAGGAACAGGATCGTGGTGATCATCTCGACGACGATCTGCGTCAGCGCCAGGTCCGGCGCCGAGAACCACATGAAGGTCAGGCAGGTCACCAGGCCGGCGCCGCCCATCAGCGTGATCGCCACCAGGCGGTGGAACTTCGCCATCACCGCCGCGCTGACCGCGCAGACCATGCCGATGACCCACAGGATCACGAACGCCTGCGCCGCCGGCAGTCGCGCGCGATCACCCCAGTCCAGCGGAAATCCGCGCGCCGCGAGCAATGCCAGCAGCAGTGCAACCGCGATGATCGTGAACATCTGCGGCTGGAGCCGGTGGGTGCTCAGCAGCTCGACCGTCGTCCGCGACAGTCGCGTCAGGCCCGCCAGCGCGTGATCGAACAAGCGCCGACCGTTGAACCGTCCGGTCATGGGTGCGTTCATCAGCCGCCCCGCGCGATGGGCGCGGCGCAACGCCAGGTACCCCGCGATGCCGCCCACGATCGCCATCAGGCTCATCACCAGCGGCGCGCTCATGCCGTGCCAGACCGCGAGGCTGTATTCGGGCAGCACGCCGCCGACCACCGGTCGCGCGGCCGCGGCCAGCGCCGGCCCGACGGAGATCGCCGGGATGATCCCGACGACCAGGCAGCAGATGACCAGCAGCTCGACCGGAATGCGCATCCAGCGCGGCGCTTCCTCCGGCTGGCGCGGCAGATCCGGCGCGATCGGTCTGCCGAAGAAGATGTCGTAGCCGAAGCGCAGCGAATAGACGACCGCGAACGTCGCGGCCAGCGTCGCCAGCACGGGCAGGCCCTTTTCGATCCACGGGTGCGCCGAGATGAAAACCGTTTCGGCGAAGAACATTTCCTTCGAAAGAAAACCGTTCAACAGCGGCACGCCCGCCATCGCCGCGCTGGCGACCAGCGCCAGGGTTCCCGTGTGCGGCATGCGCCGCATCAGTCCCTGCAGACGCCGGATATCGCGGGTTCCGGTCTCGTGATCGACGATGCCGGCGGCCATGAACAGCGAAGCCTTGAACGTCGCGTGATTCAGGATGTGGAACACGCCGGCCACCGCCGCCAGCGGACTGTTCAGTCCCAGCAGCAGCGTGATCAGCCCCAGGTGGCTGATCGTCGAATACGCCAGCACCCGCTTGAGATCGTGCTGGAACATCGCGATGAACGAGCCGACGAGCAGCGTCGCGGCTCCGGCGCCGCCGACGAGCCAGAACCACAGCTCGGTCCCCGACAGCACCGGCCACAGACGCGCCAGCAAAAAGACGCCGGCCTTGACCATCGTCGCCGAGTGCAGGTACGCCGACACCGGCGTCGGTGCCGCCATCGCCCGAGGCAGCCAGAAGTGGAACGGGAACTGCGCGCTCTTGGTGAACGCGCCCAGCAGCACCAGCGTCAGCGCGACCGGATAGAGCGGGTGCGTGCGCACGCGGTCGCCGGATTCGAGGATCGCGTCGAGCTCGTAGGTGCCCACGATGTGCCCGATCACCAGCACGCCGCCGAACAGCGCCAGCCCGCCGGCGCCGGTGACGATCAGCGCCATCCGCGCACCGCGCTGCGCATCGGCGCGGTGGTTCCAGTAGCCGATCAGCAGGAACGACACCACGCTCGTGAGCTCCCAGAACGCCACGAGCTGGATCAGGTTTCCCGACAGCACGATGCCCAGCATCGAGCCCATGAACGCCAGGAAGCAGGTATAGAAACGCGCCACCGGATCGGTCGGCGACATGTAGTAGCGCGAGTACAGGCAGACCAGCGCGCCGATGACCGTGACCAGCACCGCGAACATCCACGCGAAGCCGTCCATCCGGAACACCAGGTCGAGTCCGAGCGACGGGATCCACGCGATCGTCTGGAGGATCACGCCGCCGTCGCGCACGTGCGGGAACAGGCTGAGCACCCACGCGCTCGCAGCAGCCGACACCAGGCCCGCGACCCAGGCCAGCGCGGTGCGCGCGCGCGTCGGCAGCAGCATCGTCACCACGCAGCCCATCAACGGCAGCAGGACGAGAACCAGGAGCGACGTCATCGCCTGGCGGGCCCTTTTGCGGACGTCCGCGTCCCGAGGACCTTCGCGAAGGCATTCAGTTGGGCAAAGCGATCCATTGTTCCGACTCTCAGGTCGACGAATCGCAGGATAGGGTCTCTGCGTCCAATCGCAAACCGTTCGCGTCGGTGCGCGTGTGTCTCGCGCGCGATCGGGGCGATCGCGCCTCGTCGGTGATGTCGCGGTGTCAGCCCAGGAACGCTTGTCCGCCGTCGAGCGCGATCGACTGTCCGTTGACGTAGCGGCACGCATCCGAGCACAGCGTCGCGACGAAGCGGCCGATGTCGTCCTCGCAGTCGCCGACGCGTCGCTGCGGCACGGTGGCCACGAACGCCGCCGACTCCTGCGGACGCGCACGCGTCCATCCGTCCATCGCCGGCGAGTTGCCCAGCGGCAGGATGCAGTTGGTGCGGATGCCGTCGGCGGCCCATTCGCAGGCGGCGGCGCGCGTGAGCTGGCGGATCGCCTCCTTGACCGCGGCGTAGGCGCCGTAGCCGGCCAGGTCCCACCGCATCGCCGCCGACGACGCCAGATTGACGATGCAGCCCCCGCGCGCGGCCAGGTGCGGATGCGCGAGTTTCATCATGCGGAACGTCGCCAGCGGTCCCGATTCCCAGCCCGATGCGAAGGCCGCGTCGTCGACGTCGAGCAAGGTCCCGAGCGGCACTTGCTGCGCGTTGTTGACCAGGATCTGCAATCCGCCGAAGTGGTCCACCCCGCGCGCGAGCGCCGCTTTCAGCGAATCGGGCTCGCGCACGTTGCAGTCGAGCGCCAGCGCACGACCGCCGCGACATCGGATCTCGTCGGCGACGGCCTCGAGCTTGGATGCGGTGCGTCCCGCCAGCGCCACCGCCGCGCCCGCGTCCGCCAGCGCCAGCGCGATGCCGCGCCCCACCCCCTGCCCCGCACCGGTCACCAGTGCCACCGATCCCTGCAGGACACCCATCGCCGCCGCTCCCGTTCGCATACCGGGCCAGTGTGGGAAGCGGCACCGATCGCGGCATGGTCCGCGTGCAGTAGGTGTGTCAGCCCCAGATCAGCGGATGCATGCGATGGCGCCCGGCCAGGCCCTTGAGCTCGGCCTCGCGCGGCGCATCGAAACGGAACTCGCCGAGATCGGCGACGGCGTCGTGGACGTCCTGCGACACCAGCACCTGAGCGCCGCTGGCCTGCGACGCGATGCGCGCGGCGAGGATCACCGTGATGCCGAAGAAGCGATCGCCCTCCTGGATCGGCGTGCCGCGGTGCAGGCCGATGCGCACGCGGATCGGTTCGGCACCGTCCTGCGCGCTGTGTTCGGCGCAGGCCTGCTGGATCGCCGCGGCGCAGCGCAACGCCTGGGCGGTGTCCGGGAATGCGAGCAGGAACCCGTCACCCTGCAGTTCCACTTCCTGGCCGCCGTGGCGCTTGAGCGCGCGCCGCACGATCTGGTTGTGGGCCTTGATGACCTCGTGCGCCGCCGCGTCGCCCAGCCGCTGCGTCATCGCGGTGAACCCTTCCATGTCGCTGAAGGCGATCGTCACCGTGCCGTCGGCCGAGCTCGCCGGGCCGAAGTCGTGCCGGCGCTGTTCCACCGCCGCGATCATCGCGTCGATCGACGAGCGCATCACGCGCTTGGCCACGCCTTCGGCCTCGGTCTTGATCGAGATCGCCAGTTCGGTCAGGCGCCGGGCACCGAGGGCACCCGCGGCACCCGCGAGTTCACCGAGCAGCCGTGCGGCGCCGGGAGCTGTGTCGGGATCGCGTTCGGGCGGTGCCAGGCGACGGGCCAGGGCCTGCGCGCAGACGATCGGCGCGACGCCGGCGATGAGCACGGCATACGCATCGAACGCCCAGCGGCCCAGCACGCCGCCCAGATGATCGACGCCGCCCAGAAGGATCAGCGCACCGGCTGCGCACGCCATCACACGGATCAGGCGCTGGGCGTCGCCGACGCGCAGCCGGCGCGCGCCGTCAGGTCCGACGAGAACCCCGTCGAGCAGCGCCGGCGCGATCGCGAGCAGCAGGGCGGCCAGCATCGGCGGCACGAGGATCAGAACGACACCGGCGGCTTCGCGCGGATGCCGGAAGCTTTCTCGAAGCACCTCCAGCAGCGACGGGGTCGCGAGCGCATCGGCGAGCACCTGCACGCCGAGCACGAACGCGACGAGCCGGCACGCGAGCCGCGCGAGCGCCTGACGATCCATCCCCGATTCTTCCCCGCGGCCGAGCCGCGGCAACTATACGGTCTGCGTGGTCCGCGCCGCGGTCCGGGCCAGATCGTTGGCCGCGACGTAGCCGAACGTCATCGCCGGTCCCAACGTCGAGCCGGCGCCGGCGTAGGTCGGCCCCATCACCGCGGCCGAGGTGTTGCCGATCGCGTACAGGCCTTCGATCGCCGAGCCGTCGTCGCGCAGAACCCGCGCGCGATCGTCGGTGATCAACCCACCCTTGGTGCCGATCTCGCCGGCGTCGAGCCGCACCGCGTAGAACGGCGCCTTTTCGATCGGTCCGAGGCAGGGATTGGGTTTGACGCTGGCGTCGCTGTAGTAGCGGTCGATCGGGTGCGTGCCCTTGCCGAACTCGGTGTCGACGCCGGTGCGCGCGAAGCCGTTGAGGCGCTGCACCGTGGCGCAAAGGTTTCGCGCATCCACGCCGATCTTGGCGGCGAGTGCGTCGAGCGAATCGGCGCGGTAGTAGACGTCGTCGAGCCAGTCCTTGGGCAGCTTGGCGTCGGGCTCGATCTGGCCCGGCAGGAAGATGCCCATCGGGTACTTGTAGCGAAACGTCGCATCGAAGATCAGCCAGCACGGAACCGCGCCGTTGCCCTTGGCGTCGTCGGCGTACATCGCCTTGAGGAAGTCCGGATACGTCGCGGCCTCGTTGACGAAGCGCAGGCCCTTGCGATTGACCGCGACGCAGCCCGGCATGCCGCGTTCGACGAACAGCGTGATCTGCTGTGCCGCGCCGGGCTTGCGCACTGTCGGCGAGCCCCACACCTGGTCCATGTGGCGCAGGCCGGCGCCGAGCGCCTGTCCCGCGCGGATGCCGTCGCCGTGATTGATCGGCGGCACCGCGGTCCACGCGACGTGGGTCGGCTTGGGCAGGTACTGGTCGCGCATCGCCTGGTTGGATTCGAAGCCGCCGCAGGCGAGCACCACACCGCGGCGCGCGCGCAGGCGCACCAGCCCTTCGTTGCGCAGCGCCGAAACGCCCACGACGCGACCCTGCTCCTCGACCAGCGAATCCAGCCCCGTGCGCAGGTACAGCGGAATGCCGCGACGCTGCATCGCCTCGCGCAGGCTGCCGGTCAGCGCCTGGCCGAGCGTCTGTCGACGGTCGCGGGGCGTGCGACGGCGCCACGAAAAATCCAGCCAGTAGCGCAGCACCATGCCCAGCATCAGCCGGATCCAGCCCTTGCCGCGCGAGAACAGCTGGTGCGCCTCGACCTGGTTCATCGCGATGCGGCCGAACAGCTGCGTGCCGCGGAACGACGGCCGCTGCTCGTCGAACGCCGCGCCCAGGCGCGATGCGTCGAACTCGACCGGTTCCATCGAACGGAATCCCGGCTTGCCGCCCGGCAGGTGCGAGTAGTAGTCGGGATACTTCGGCACGCTGCGGAATTTCAGGCCGAAGGTCTTGTCGAGGAAGCGCACCATCTCGGGCGCGTTGCGCAGGAACGCCTCGAGATTGGCCTGCGGCACCTCGTCACCGATCAGCGTACGCAGGTAGGTCAGCGCCTCCTCGAACGAATCGCTGCCGCCGACGCGCGGGATGTCGTCGTTGCACGGGATCCAGATGCCGCCGCCGGAGACCGCGCTGGTGCCGCCGAACAGCGCGTCCTTCTCGATCACCACCGCCGACAGGCCGTGCGCCTGCGCGCACAGCGCCGCGGTCATGCCGCCGGCACCGGAGCCGACGACGACGACGTCGAATTCCTCGTCCCAGCGCTTGTTCATTGAATCGTCGATGCCCATGTGATCTCTGAGACTTTCTCCCTCTCCCCGCGCGAGCGGGGAGAGGGAGAAAGAGTTCAAACGAAGAAGTCCGTGTTGTCCTTGCCCAAACTCACCGACCCGAAGTTGCGGCCGAAGATGTCGGGGTTGTTCGCGTAGTGCGCCCGCGCCGTCATCACGTCCATCAGGCTGCGCACCAGCGGGAAGTCGAGAAAGATGCCGCGCCCGCCGCTGGCCGCGTGCAGCTTCACCGTGTGCTGGCAGCAGCGCTCGACCACCAGCGCCGCCTGGTAGCGGTACAGCAGTCGGGCGTCGAGACCCACCGGCTGGTTGCTGCGGATGCCATCGAGCAGCGAATCGAAGTTGCGCTTGAGCGTGAGCCGCATCTCGTCGACGGCCACCGCCGCGTCGGCCACCGCCATCTGCGCCGGCACCTGTTCGGCGGTCTTGGCGCCCATGCTGCCGGTGTGCGCGGAGGCGAAATTCTTGAAGCCGTCGATCGCGCCCTGCAGCGCGCCGATGGCCGCGGTCGAGACCGCGCGAACGAAGATCTGGCCGAACGGCAGCTTGTAGAGATTCTCCGGGAACGTCTCGCGTCCAGGGTTGGTGCCCATGAAGCCGTCGCTGGCCTTGTGCGTGCGGTATTCCGGCACGAACACTTCCTTGACCACGACGTCCTTCGAACCGGTGGCCTTCAGGCCCATCGTGTGCCAGGTGTCGATGACCTCGTAGTCCTTCTTCGGCAGCAGGAAGGTGCGGTACTCGGGCGGCTGGTTGGGTTCGAAGATCAGCCCGCCGAGGAACACCCAGTCGCAATGATCGATGCCGCTGGAGAATCCCCAGCGACCCGAGAACAGGAATCCGCCGTCGACCTTCTTGACGTCGCCCTTGGGCATGTAGGTGGAGGCGATCAGCACCGAATGATCGCCGCCGCCCCAGACGTCGTGCGCCGCACGCGGATCGAACAGCGCGATCTGCCAGTTGTGCACGCCGATCACGCCATAGACCCAGGCGGTCGACATGCAGCCTTCGGCCAGGATCATCTGGATGTCGTAGAAGACCTGCGGATCCATCTCGTAACCGCCGTACTGGCGCGGCTTGAGCACCTCGAAGAATCCGGCGGCCTGCAGGTCGGCGATGGTCTCGGTCGGCAGCGTGCGCGCGGCCGCCGCGGCGTCGGCGCGTTCGGCCAGGCGTGGAACCAGGTCGCGTGCGCGCTGCAGCAGCACCTCCGCGCTGACGAGGGGGCTCACGGTCTTGCGTTGCGTCTGCATCGTCGTCTCTCTGGCGGGTCGGTCGCGATGGACGTTTTCCCAGATGCGGGACGCGCCAGCATCACCCGTCAGGACGATCCGTGATCTCGGCGCCGAAAACCAGGCTTCGATCCGACTGCAACGTCCCCTTGACCGACGCCGCCTGCGACGCGCCGCGCAGCGGACGCTCGGCGATGGACCTGGCCTCCTCCGCGCTCAGGCCCAGTGCCGCCAGCATCGTAGCGGCGGTGCTGATGCCCAGCGCCCGGACGCGCGACGCAAGCGGCGCGCCCTCGCCTTCCTCGCTGCGCGACAGCGCGCCCGCCACGACGCCGATCAGGCCGCCGGCCGTTGCGAGGGAGCCGACGCGCGGCTCGAGCAGTCGAAAGCGGCCCGTGTCGAGGCCGCGCTGGATAGCGTCCAGCAGCCGCGCTTCGAGGCCGCGCGTCCGGAAGCTGCCGGTGAACGCTTCACGCAGCAGGAATCGGCGCCAGAGCGCGTCGTTGCCGGCACGCTCCACCGCGCCGCGCACCGTGATGGCGATGCGCTGCGCAACATCGACGCTCCGCGCCAGTCTCCGGTCGAGACGCGCGTCGATGTCCTCGACGAACGCCGCGACGAGCGCTTCGTGAAACGCGTCCTTCGACTCGAAATGGTTGTAGAACGACCCGAACCCGACGCCCGCCGCGTCGGTGATGTCGTTGACCGACACCACGTCCTTGCCGCGTTCGGCGAACAGGCGATAGCCCGCGCGCAGCAGCTTGCCGCGCGTGATCCGGCGTTGCGCCTGCGCGGCCTGCAGACGATTTCTGCGACGGCGCGGCGTCGTCGGGGGGAATGTCGGAGGTTCGTCGGGTGTGTCGGAGGAGCCCTTTTTCTCTCGCCTCGTGGCCACAATTTTTTGTTGTTGTTAAGTGGCAAAAATTGCCTAATCTCGGCCGAAAGTATGACAGAGCTTCGACCGCGCGTCGGCGATCCCGTGGCGTTGGATATCAATCGCGTGCAGCGCGATGTAATTCGGGTCGCGGCGGGGGCGGCCGCGGCGGCGCGGCCCGCACGGCGACCCGGTTCCGACCGGCGCGCTTGGCGTCGTACAGCGTCTCGTCGGCGATCTGGATCAGCGCGACCGGGTCTTCGCCCGGACGCGGCGCGAGCGTCGCGCCGCCGACGCTGACCGTCAGCACCGGCCCGGTGGTCGATGCGCGATGGTCGATTGCCAGCGCCTGGACGCGCTCGCGGATCTTCTCGCCCACGCGCATGGCGCCCTCGGCCGGCGTGCCCGGCAGCACCGCCGCGAACTCCTCGCCGCCGAACCGCGCGGTCATGTCCGCCGGACGCTCCACGCATTCGGCGATTGCCGCCGCCACCTGCTTGAGCGCCTCGTCGCCCTTCAGGTGCCCGTAGGCGTCGTTGTACTTCTTGAATTCATCGACATCGATCATAAGCACCGAGATCTCGTTGCGCTCGCGCACGCATTGCGCCCACTGCAGGCTCAGGTGCTCGTCGAAGTAGCGGCGGTTGCTCAGTCCGGTGAGCCCGTCCAGGTTGGTCAGGCGCACGAGTTCCAGATTGATCTGCGTGAGCTGCTGCTGGCTCTCGCGCAGCGCGCGGAACGCCTCGCCTCGCTGCAGCAGATGCTGGTAGGCGCGCGAGTGGTAGCGGATGCGCGCGATCAGCTCGATCTTGTCCGGCAGCTTGACCAGGTAGTCGTTTGCGCCGGCGGCGAAGGCCTCGCTCTTGACCGCCGGGTCTTCGCGCGTCGAGAGCACGATGATCGGGATGTCGCGCGTGCCCGGCCGGGAGCGGTACTCGCGCACCAGCGACAGTCCGTCGACGGTCGGCATGATCAGGTCCTGCAGAATCACCGTCGGCTTGATGCGTTCGGCGGTCTGCACCGCCTCCCCGGCGGCGCTGCAGAAATGGAACTGGAGACGGGGCTCGCCGACCAGCGCGCGGCGCACCGCCTCGCCGATCATCGCTTGGTCGTCCACCAGCAGGACCATGGTTTCCTGGAGGCGGCTGTCAGGATCGTCAAACAAGTTCATGGGACTTCTCCGATCGGATACGTGGAGCGGCGGGCATGGGCTCAGCTCACGGCAATCGCCGACAGCGCCGCGACGACGTGCGCGGCGATCTGCGGCAGCGGCAGGATGTCGACGGCCGCACCGACCTGTGCGGCGGCCTTGGGCATCCCGTAAACGGCACTGGTGGAAGCGTCCTGCGCGATCGTGTGGCAGCCGTGGTCGCGCAGCGCCTTGAGTCCGAGTGCGCCGTCGCGACCCATGCCCGTCAGCAGCACGCCGACCGTGCGATCGGCCCAGAAGCGCGCCACGCTGTGGAAGAACACGTCGACGGAAGGCCGGTAGTGATAGTCGGCGGGCTCCCGGACGTAGCCGAGTGCGGCCGAGCGACGGAGCACGAGGTGATCGGCGCGCCCCGCGACCAGCACCGTGCCGGCCTGTAGTCGATCGGATTCCTGCGCGAGCCGCACCGGCAGCGCCGATTGCTGTCCCAGCCAGTCCGCCATGCCCGGCGCGAACTGCGCATCGACGTGCTGGACGATCACGACCGCGGCGCGCAGATCCGCGGGCAGCGCGCGCAGCAGAACGGCCAGCGCCGCCGGCCCCCCGGCCGACGCGCCGATCGCCAGCAGCGGCGGGCGTTGCGGAGCACGCGCCACGCTGCGCTCGACGCCGTTTGCCGGCGGAGCCGGCGCGGGCCGCGCGCGCACGAGGCGCTCGATGCGATCGATCTTGTCGAGCAGCGCTTCGGCGCCGCCCTGCGCCGCGTCCCCTTTCAACACCGGCGTGTCGACCGCGTCCAGCGCGCCGTGTCCCATCGCCTCGAACACGCGGCCAGCGTGCGCGCCCACACTGACGGTGACGATCAGGATCGGACAGGGCGTGCGCTGCATGATGCGTCGCGTCGCCTCGACACCGTCGATACCCGGCATCAGCAGGTCCATCAGCACCAGGTCGGGCGTGTCGGACGCGCACATCGCGACCGCTTCTGCGCCGTCGCGCGCGACCCAGGCCACGCGGTGCTCCGAGTGCAGCGCCAGCACCCGGCGCAGCGCTTCGACCACCAGCGGCAGGTCGTTGACGATCCCGATGCGCATTGTCGTCAGGCCTCCCCGATCAGGTCGACGACCGCATCGAGCAGCGCCCGATCCTGGAAGCTGCCCTTGGCCAGGTAGTAATCCGCGCCCGCATCGAGCCCGCGCCGGCGATCCTCTTCGCGATCCTTGTAGGAGACGATCATCACCGGCAGCGCGCGCAGCGCCGGATCCGCCTTCAGCCGGCGCACCAGTTCGATTCCATCGAGGCGTGGCATGTCGACGTCGGTGACGACGAGGTCGAATGGCTGCGTGCGCATCGCGTTCCATCCGTCGATTCCGTCGACGGCCACTTCGACCTCGTAGCCGTGACCGTCCAGCAGCTTGCGTTCGAGCTCCCGCACGGTCAGCGAGTCGTCCACGACCAGCACGCGCTTGCGTCGCGCCGCGGGCGCCGCGACGGTGCCCAGCCGCTGAAGCTGGCCCGCCGACACGAGCTTGCGCACCGAGTGGATCAGGTCCTCGACGTCGACGATCAGCAACGGCGTACCGTCGGTCATCAGCGCGCCGGCCGAGATGTCCTTGATCTTGCCCAGTCGCGGATCCAGTGCCTGGACGACGAGCTCGTGCTCGCCGAGCAGGCGCTCCACCACGAGGCCGTAGCGTCCGTGCGCGTCGCCTACGACGATTACCGGCGTGCTGTCGGGATCCGATGCGCCCGCCGAAAGTCCCAGCACCTGGTGGGCGGGCACAAGCCCGAGCGGTGCGCCGTCGAGATCGACGTGCTGGCGGCCCTCGAGTAGTCGCAGCGAATCGGCGCCCACCCGCATCACGCGGTCCACGTATGCCAGCGGGAGGCCGTAGGGCTCGCCGCCGACCTGAACGATCAGCGCGCGCACCACCGACAGCGTCAACGGCAGCTTGAGGACGAAACGCGTGCCGCGTCCGGGTTCGCTGGCGATGCGCACGCTGCCGCGAACCTGCCGCAGCGTGTCCTGGACCACGTCGAGCCCAACGCCGCGCCCCGAGATCTCGCTGACGGTCGGCTTCATCGTGAAGCCGGGCAGGAACAGGAATTCGAGCAGCTCGGCTTCGCTGAACTGTGCCGCCATGTCGGCGACGGCCAGACCGCGCGACACGACGGCCGCGCGCAGGCGCTCGCAGTCGACACCGTGACCGTCGTCGGCGACGGTGACCTGAAGCATGCCGCCGCTATGCGCAGCGTGGAGCACGACCACGCCTTCGACGGGCTTGCCCGCCGCGCGACGATCGTCCGGGAGTTCGATGCCGTGATCGACCGCGTTGCGTAGCAGGTGCGTCAGCGGCGCTTCGAGCCGCTCGAGGATGTCGCGATCGACCGGCGTCGCATCGCCGGCCAGTTCGAGCCGCACCGACTTGCCGAGCGACTTGCCCAGGTCGCGCACCATCCGCGGAAAACCCGCGGTGCCGTCGCGGAACGGCCGCATCCGGCAGGCCAGCGCCTCGTCGTAGAGCCGGCTCGACAGGCTCTCGGCGCGGCGATCGTGCGTCTCGAGCTCGGCCAGGCGCTGCACCAGCTCGTGCTGCGCCTGCTGCAGCCGATTGCGCAGCGACGCGTACGCCACGTGGCCGGGACCTTCCTCGTCGGCGAGCCGCGGCAGCGCCTCGCGCAACGCGTCCAGGTCGCGGCCGATCTCCTGGTGCAGGCGCTTGGATCGCAGCAGCGCGTCGGCGAACGGCTTGATCCAGCGCGACTCGACGCGCGACTCACCGGCCAGCGCCAGCAGGCGGTCGAGGTTGTGCGCGGTCACGCGCAGGATCCGCTCGCCTTCGGCCGTTGCGTCCGATGGCGCCGGCGTCGGAGCGGGCGCTGCGTCCATCACCACGGGCGCGGTGCCACGCTGCACGGCCGCCTGCAGCAATTGCACGAACGCCTGCGCCGGCGCGTCCGTGTCGGCATTCGCGGCCGCCCCCTCGCCGGCGCGCGCCATCGTGAGCAGCAGGTCCACGCCACGCAGCATCGCGTCGATGATCGCGGCGTCGAGCGTCAGCCGTCCGTGTTGGGCGGCGACGAAGGCGTCCTCCATCTCGTGCGCCACGGTCACGGCGCCGCGCAGGTCGACGATGCGCGCGGCGCCCTTGAGCGAGTGCGCGGCTCGCATGCAGCGTTCGAGCGCGGCCGCCGAGCCCGGCGCGCGTTCGAGATCCAGCAGGCCGGCCGTCAGCACCTCGGCCTGGCTCTCCGCCTCGAGCCCGAACAGCTCGCGCATCGACATCTGGCCGTAGTCGCGTGCGCTCATGCCAGGTGCAGATCCAGCGAGTCGAACAGCGCCGCCTCGTCGAGCAATCCGACGCTGCGATCCAGGTAGGCGAGCACGCCGCGCGTATGCGCCGCGGCCGCTCCGCTGACGGTGCTCGGCAGCGGTCGCACGTCGTGCGGGTGATGGCGGTGGACCGCCTGCACCTCGTCGGCAGGCACCGCAACCCGCGTGCGCCCGCGTCGCAGCACCAGCAGCCGCGGGTGCACCAACTGACCGAGGTCGGCGCGCGGCTGCACCGTCATGTCGATCATCAACAGCGTTGCGAGTGAAACGCAGGTCACCAGCGCGCCGTTGAGATTGACCACGCCCAGCAGCACCGGGCTGCGCCGATGCGGCAGCGCGTGCAGCGCGCGCGGGCTGGCGACCTCGGCGAACACCTCGGTGCGCAGCGCGAGCCACTCCGGCCCCAGCCGGAAGATCACGACCGATTGCGAATCGCGCTCGCGCACCGTCGCGGGGCGGGCGATCAGTCGGGTCCACTCCACGATCTGATCGGGCGCGACGTCGCGATCCAGGAACCGCGACGCGGCCTGCGAGAAGACCGGGCAGTTGCGGCAGTGCACGTGCTGCGCCAGCCGTGCGCACGAGCGGTCGCCCGCGACGCCGATGCGGTTCCAGCAGTCGCCCACGCCCTCGCCGGCGGTCGGGGTCATCGCGGCGCCTCGCCGGCGTGTGCCGCACGGCGTCGGATGCGTTCGCGCAGCACGCGCGCGCCCGCCTCGTCGCCCCGGCGCTCGAGCAGCATCGCGTAGTGCACCAGCGTGTCCTCGTGGACCGGATCCAGGTACAGCGCCTTGCGATACAGCGCCGCCGCGGCGCCCGCATCGCCTTGCGCGCCGCGCACCAGCCCCAGCAGGAACAGCACGTGCGCATTGGGCCCGTGCTGCTGCAGGAAGCTTTCGCATCGCGCACGCGCGTCGTCGTAGCAACCCTCGTCGGCGAGGCGACGGGCCTCCGACAGCAACGTGTCGGCCGACAGGCGCAGCGGGGCGGACGCTGCGACGACCGGCTCGCGACGGAGCGGCGGTGGCGGCCGGCGCACCGCAACGCGCGGGGCGGCCCCGCGTGTCACCGGCGCGGCTGCGGGCGGCTCCGGCGCGGGCCGCTGGAACCCGAACGACAGCGGCGCCCCGATCGCACGCCATCGGTGCACGAGCGCGAGACCCGCTTCGGACGGACCCAGGAACAGCGTGCCCGCCGGCGACAGCAGTCCGGCGAGAATCTGCAGCGCGCGGTCCTGCGTCTCGCGCTCGAAATAGATCAGCAGGTTGCGGCAGAACACCACGTCGTACGGAGCGCCGGCCGCGATGCCCTGGTCCAGCAGGTTGGCGCGCCGCAGCCGCACCCGCGACGTCACTGCCGGGCGCAGCGCGAACGCATCGCCGCGCGCGTCGAAATGACGCGCGCGAAATTCCAGCGCTTCGCCGCGAAACGAATTCCGCCGATAAGTGGCAGCGCGTGCCACCGCCAGCGAACGCTCGGAGATGTCGGCGGCGTCGATCTGGAAAGCCGGTGCGTCGACGCCAAGGTCGAGCAGCGCCATCGCCATCGAATACGGCTCCTCGCCGGTGGAGCACGGCACGCTGAGCAGTCGCATCGGTCCGGCCGGGCGGCTCGCACGCCACTGCGCCAGCGTGTGTCCGACCAGCGCGTCGAACGCGCCCCGATCGCGAAAGAACCAGGTTTCCGGCACGACCACGGCGTCGATCAGCTGCTGGCGCTCTTCGGCCGAGTCCATCAGCAGCGTCCAGTAGCGGGCCATGTCGGTCAGCTTGCGCGCCGCCAGGCGCTCCCTGACCGCGCGCTCGATCGAGCCGTGGCCGAGGCGCGCGGCTTCCAGCCCGAGGTCGCGCTTGAGCAGCTCGGCGATGCGCTCGTGCATTCAGCGCTCCGTCGCCACGGCCTGCAGCGCATCCAGCACGTCGGACGCGATCAGCTGGCGCGGATCGACGCGCTGCACGATGCGGCCGTCGTCTAGCGAGGCGACCGGCCCGAGGTATCGCGCATCCGGACCGCGATAGCCGGTCTCGACGAAATCGGAAGCGGGGCGATGGGTGACGCCGCTGGCTCTTTCCACGATAAGGCCCAGGCGCCGCGTCGCGCCGGCGGCATCGGCCAGCTGCACCAGCACGATGCGCGTGCTCATCCGCGCCGCCGCGGGCCGCCGCAATGCCATCGCACTGACGTCGAGCGCGATCGTCGGCACACCGCGGTGGCTGAAGACCCCCGCAACGCCGGTCGGCGCGCACGGCAGCGGCTTGAGTTCGACCATCGGCAGGACTTCCACGATGTGCGCGACGTCGAGCGCATACAGGTCCGTGCCCAGCTGGAAGGTCAGGTACGTCACGCCGGGCTGGCCGCTAGGCGGCCGCCTCCAGTCGGAAACGCGACACGCCGCTGCGCAGCACCGTGGCCACCTGGTTGAGGTCGTGGATCGCTTCGCTGGACTGGCGCAGCGACTCGACGGTCTGCTGCGAGGCCTCGCCGAGCTGCAGCAGCGCCTGGCTGATCTGTTCGGCGCCGGTGGCCTGCGCCTGCATGCCCTCGGTCACCGTCTCGAAGCGCGGCGCCAGCGTCTGCACCTGGCCGATCAGCTGCGTGAGCTGCGCACCGGCATCGCGGATCTCGTCGGCGCCGCGACGCACCTCCTCGGAGAACTTGTCCATGCCCATGACGCCCGCCGCCACCGCCGACTGGATCTCCTTGACCATCTGCTCGATGTCGTAGGTGGCCACCGCGGTCTGGTCGGCGAGCCGGCGGATCTCGGTGGCGACGACGGCGAAGCCGCGGCCCGCGTCCCCCGCCTTCTCGGCTTCGATCGCCGCGTTCAGCGACAGCAGGTTGGTCTGATCCGCGACCTTGGTGATCGTCGTGATCACCTGCCCGATGTTGCCGGCCTTCTCGCTGAGCACGCCGAGCTTGGCGTTGATCGCCCCGGCCGCCTCGATCACGTGGCGCATCGTCTCTTCCATCCGCGTCAGCCCCTGCTGGCTGCTGCCGGCCAGTGCGGCCGACTGGTCGGCCACCTGTGCGACGTCGCTCATCGTCTTGACCAGGTCCTTGGACGTCGCGGTGATCTCGCGCGAGGTCGCGCCGATCTCGGTGGTCGTGGCCGCGATCTCGGCCGCGGTGGCCTGCTGCTGCTTGGCGGTGGCGGCGATCTCGGTCACCGCGGTGTCGACCTGGATGCCGGACTTCTGCACCTGACCGACGAGTCCGACCAGTTCGTCGCTCATCCGATCGAAGCCGGCGGCCAGGATGCCGAGCTCGTCCTGGCGCTCGATGCGCAGGCGCTGCGTGAAGTCGCCCTGGCGCACGGCGTTGACGATGCGCACCAGCAGGGTCAGCGGCCGGGCGATCGCGCGCAGCAGCAGCATCGCGCACAGACCGGCCAGGATCACGGCAACGCCGGAACTCAGCGCGAGCGTGAAGACCGCGTCGCGTGCGTCGTCGAGGATGCGATCGAGGTCGGTGTGTGCACGCGAACGGCGGTCACCTTCCAGCGCCTGGATCGCCGCACGCTGCACTTCGAACGCCTGGTGCAGGGGCTGACGCGCCGACATGTCCGCGCGCTCGCGCATCTGCAGGCTCACGCGTTGATAGGCGTCGGTGGCCTGGCGTACCGCGGCGACGCGCTCGCGCAACGTGGCGTCCGAATCGGATATCCGCGCGAGTTCGTCCAGGGTCGCCGCGTAGGCCTGCAATGCCGATTCGAGCTGCTGCCGGCGCGTGCCGTCCGGCGCATCCATCCAGATCTCCAGCGCCTGGAGGTGGCCGAACGCGGCGTCGCGCACGCGTGCGATCAGGTCGAGCTGCTGCAACGAGACCTGCTGCGTGTGCCGCGCGTCGTCGCGTACCTGCTGCAGCCGGTCGTAGACCAGCGCGGCACTGGCGATCATCAGACCGACGATCAGCACGAAGCTCGCGATCACGCGCACGCGAATGGTCCAGGTTTTCACATCGTTCTCCGGTAAGGGCGTTCAGTCCCGAGGCCGGTCGCAATTGCGACCTCGACGCGCGGGCAAGCCTCGCGATGTGCGCAAGCCCGGGGCCCGACCCATGCACTCAGGGCCACGTTCCGTTCTCCAGGCGTTGCTGCCAGCCCTGGACCCAGGGCAGCACCTGGTCGGTCTCCAGCGGACGCGAGATCGCATAACCCTGCAGCAGGTCGCAGCCCAGCTCGGCGAGGAACCGCGCCGCCGCGCGATCCTCCACGCCTTCAGCGACGATGCTCAGGCCCAGGCCGTGCGCCAGATGGCTGATGCACTCGACGACGATCCGCGACTCGGGGTTCTGCAGCGCCGTCATCACGAACGAGCGGTCGATCTTCATCTCGGAGAACGGCAGTCGCACGAGCTGCACCATCGACGAATAGCCGGTGCCGAAGTCGTCGACCGACAGTGCGAACCCCTGCGTGCGCAGCTGCGTGAACAGCGCCAGCGACGCCACCGCGTCCTGCATCGCCGCGGTCTCGGTGAGCTCGATCGTGATGCGCGAGGGCGGCAGCCGATGTGCGCGGCACAGCGCGACCGCGCGGTGCGCGAAATCGGCGCCATCGAGGTGCGCACCCGAGACGTTGATGGAAAGCTCGACTTCCGATTCGCCGAACGTGCGGCCGAGCCAGTCAAGCCCCATTTCGAGCACCAGGTCCGTCAGTGATCGGATCAGGCCGGTGTGCTCGGCGACCGGAATGAAGCGGTCGGGTGCGATCGATCCGCGCTGCGGATGCTGCCAGCGCAGCAGCGCCTCGAATCCGCGTAGGCGTCCGGTGCGGGTTTCGACCTTGGGCTGATACACCAGGCGGAATTCGCCCCGTTGCATTCCCGCCATCAGGTCGGACTCCGCGATCGGCGCGAACACCCGCGCATCGCGCTCGTGCCGCGCCGACGGTGAGACTTCCTTGGCGGCGCGAAGCAGAGCGCGCGCGGCCTCCGCCTGGAACGGCTTGGACAACACTCCGACGATCTGCAGACCGTGCTCGCTCGCGGCCCTGCGCGCGGCGTCGAGCACGCGCGAACCCACCCCGCTGGCGATGACCAGTCGCGACGTGCACCCCGCCTGGGCCAGCCGACCGATGACTTCGACCCCGTCCATCGTGGGCATCACGAGGTCGAGCACGATCACTTCGGGCACCCACGAGCCGAGTACTTCGAAAAACTCGGTCGGCTGCGTGACGAATCGCGACTCGAATCCCACGCCGCGGGCGAACGTCGCGATCGTCGACGCGACGGCCTCGATGTCGTCGAGCACGAGCAGGCGTGGCCGCGTCGCGGGGTCATCCATCGGGCGACTCCGCGATCGCCCTGCGCACCGCCGTGGCGAGTTCGGCGCGGCGGTAGGGCTTCTGCAGGAAGCGTGCGGATCGTGCCGACGTCAGGTCTTCCAGGGCGTTCTCGGTATAGCCGGACGCGTAGAGCGCGCGAAGTCCTGGTCGCCGGGTTCGCCCCGCTTCGACCAGCTCCGGCCCGGTCATGCCGCCCGGCATCACGACGTCGGTGAACAGCAGGTCCACCGGCAGATCGCCGTCGAGCAGTCGCAGCGCCTGCGCGCCGTCACCGGCAGCCGTGACGCGATAACCCAGACCCGACAGCAGGCCTTCGGCGAAGCGGCGCACCATCGGATCGTCCTCGACGAGCAGGATCGACTCGGTCCCGCCCTGGTGCGGCGTCGCGGCGGGCGCCGGTGTCGCGCCCTCGACCACCGCCGGCGCGCGCGGCAGATAAAGCGTCACCGTGGTGCCCCGTTCCGGCTGCGACTCGATGGCCAGATGCCCCTGCGACTGCTTGGCGAATCCATATGCCATCGACAGTCCCAGGCCCGTGCCCTTGCCCACCGGCTTGGTCGTGAAGAACGGCTCGATGACGCGGGTCAGATCCTCGGCGGAGATCCCCGTGCCCTCGTCGATGACCCGGACGCGCACGTACGACCCCGGACGCAGTTCCGCGGCCGGCGTCGTGGCGTTGGGTTCGACCGTCCAGTCGCGGGCCTGGATGCGGATGCGCCCGCCGCGCGGCATCGCATCGCGCGCGTTCAGGCACAGGTTGAGCAGCGCCGACTCGAGTTGCGCGGAGTCGATCAGCGCGAGCCAGGACGCGCCCGCGTCGTGCTCCACCGTGATGGTCTCCGGCAACGTGCGACGCAGCAGACCCATCAGCCCCGCCACGAGGCGGTCCACGTCGACCGGCTGCGGATGCAGCGTCTGTCGCCGCGAGAACGCGAGCAGTTGGTGCGTGAGGTCGGCCCCGCGCTGCGCGGCGTCGCGCACCATCTCGGCGAGTTCGCGCTGCTCGGGGCGGCCGGCCAGCGCCTCGGTCAGGAGTTCCGCATTGCCAAGGATGACCGTGAGCAGGTTGTTGAAGTCGTGCGCCACGCCGCCGGTGAGCTGGCCCACCGACTCCAGGCGGTGGGACTGCCGCAGCTGCTCTTCGACCTTCAGGCGCGCGCTGACGTCAGTGTTGATCGTGAGGATCGATTGGGGACGCGCCTCGGCGTTGACCACCAGCGTCCAATGCGCCTCGCAAGGCACGCGGCGTCCCTGGCGGTGGCGGTAGTCCACCTGCCCCGCCCACTGTCCTTCGCTGCGCACGCGCCCGATCGCGATCGACGCGGTGTGGACGTCCTCGTCCAGAAGGTCGGCCATCAGCTGGCCCAGGGCCTCCTCGGAAGACCAGCCGTACAGCCGCTCGGCACCCTTGTTCCAGTAGCGGACGCGACCGTCGAGATCGCGCACCACGATCGCGTCCTTGGCCTGGTCCAGCAACGAGGCCTGTTCGCGCAGCTTGATCTCGGTCTGGCGTCGCTCGAGCTCGAAGGCCGCGCGGGCTGCGAAGACGCCCAGCAGGCTGCGCGTGAAATCCATGCGCCGCATCGGCGCGCGCCACAACACGATCAGCAGTCCGACGACCACGCCGCGCGAATCCCGCAGGCTGCGCCCCGCGTATGCCTGCCCCTCGTCGAAGCGCATCGCACGCATGTCGTAGAGCCGCGGCAGGTCGTGCGGGATCAGCGCTTCGTCGTTCTGCAGGAGCTGCTCGCAAGGCGTTCCGACGCAGTCGTACTCGAACGGCTCGATCAGGCGCCCGTCCACGACGCCGGCCAGCGTCCTGGCGCGCGGCGTTCCCGAATGCCGGACGATGCGCGCGACGAACGCCGCGGGCGCTTCCAGCGCGTCGGCAACCGCCCGGCACAGCTGTTCGAAATACTCGCTCGGCGTCCTGGCGGAAACGCCCGTGGCCACCTTCAGCACCGCGGCTTCGAGCTGCCGCTTGTCGCGCTGGGCCTGCATGTGGCGGATGCCGAACGCGAGTCCGCCCGCCAGGTCGCGCAGCATGCCGAGCTCGTCCGGGCTCCAGCGTTCCTCGTCGGCGCAGAACAGCGCCAGCACGCCGAACGCATCGCCGCGCTCGCGCAGCAGCGGCAGCACCATCACGCCGTGGATGCCGCGCGACGCGCCGGCCTCGCGGCAACGGCTCTCCTCGATCTCGGTGATGGTGAGCGGCTGCTCCTGCGCCGTGCGCAACGCGCGCAGCACGGCTTCACGACAGGGCTCCGACTCCGACACGAGCCACCGGCACGCCTCCTGTGCGAACGCCCCCGCGTGGGCGACGGAGTGCAGGATTGGGCTCGATGTCCCCTCGCGGTACAGCACGCAGGCGACGGGATAGCCGCCCTCCTCGACGGCGAGCCGGCAGACCTCGCCCAGGAATCCGGCCTCCTCCTCGATTCGCGCCTGCGCCAGGTTGACCAGGCTGATCAGGCGCTGGGTGCGGTGAATGCGCGCCAGTTCCGACTCGCTGCGCAGGCGCTGGAGGATGATCCGCAGCGTTTCGGCCAGGCTCTGCAGGTGATCGACGTTCGCTGGCGAGAAGACGCCGCGACGATCCGACAGCACCTTGACGACGCCGATGAGGTCCTCGCCCCGCCGCAACGGCGCCGCGATCATCGAGACCGCGCCGGCGCGACGGGCCAGCAGCGGGTCGACGCGTGGGTCCTGGCTGCAGTCTCGGCACAGCAGCGCCACCCCGCGTCCGAGCGCCTCTCCAGAAAAACTGTTCGACAGCGCGACCGCCTGGCCCAGCATCTCCTGGTGCCCAGCGGTGGCGAAGCGCGTCACGGTCTGTGCCGGACCATCGCACAATTCGATCACGGCGCCCGAAGCGCCGGTCATCGCGGCGGCCCGATCGCACATCAGCTGCAAAAGGTCGTCGAAGCCGAGCCCCGGCCGCGCGAGCTCCTGCTGGGTGCTGACGATGAAGGCCTGCACCTCGGCCGCGCGCCGCGCATCGTCCTCGGCGCGCCGCAGCTCGGTGAGGTCGGTGAGCCCGCCGAGCGCGCGCACCGCCACGCCCTGATCGTCGCGAACGATCGATCCGCGCGCCTGCACGATGGCCCAGCCCGCATCCATTCGCCGAAACCGGTACTCCATCGAGAATTCATGGTCCCCGCCCTCGACGACGCGCCGGAACTCGCGCATGACCTGCGGCAGATCGTCCGGATGCACCCGGCGCTCCCAGGCCTTGAATCCGTCCTGCCAATTGGCGTCGACCTCGCCAAAGACACCGCCCAAGCCTTGGCTCCACCAAACGTGACCGGTCGCCGCGTCCCATTCCCACACCGCATCCGAGGTGGCGCGCGCAATCAGCCGGAAACGCTCCTCGCTCTGACGCAACGCAGCGATCGCCTCCTGATGCTCGGTGCTGGAGACGTGCAGGTCGGTGACGTTGCGCGCGACCGCCACGGCGATCTGCAGCGCCCCGGACCACTGCGCGGTCCACTGCACGAATGTGGGGCGACGATCGCGATGCACGCATCGCGTTTTGAAGGTCAGCGGCGTGCCGGTGCGCTGCAGCTCCACCCACGCCTCGGCCGCGATCGGCTGATCGATGCGCTCGACCAGATCCATCCACGGCCTGGCGATGATGTCGTGCGGCGGGTGGCCCCATAGGCCTTCCGAACTCGCGCTGGCCGACAGGACCTGGCCGCGCGCGTCCAGGCAGCAGATCGCATCGACGGACAGGTCCAGGATGAACTGCAGCCGCGCGTCCTCCTGCCTGGCATCCGCCTGGCGTCGGCGCAGTTCCAGGTCGGACCTGTGGTGCGCGGTGACGTCGACGTGGACGACCACCAGTCCGCGGCGGCCACCGACCGCACACGGAGTCCCCTGCAGCAGGAGCCGGCGCGTCAGTCCCGGCAGGTCTTCCGGATACTCGAACGCCAGGTGCGAATGGGTTCCCGCAAGGACGCCCAGCAGACCGATGACGGCGCGGTCGGCGTAGGCATCACCACGCGCTGCGGCCCGCCTGCCGATATCGAGATAGTTCATGCCCATGCCGCCGTGCGGCCAACCCATGCCGTTGCGTCGGGAGGCCGTGGTCCAGGCCGCGTTGACCGTGACGATGGTTCCCGTCGAATCCAGGACCGCGAGCGCCAGCGGCAGCGCGTCGAGGACCGCCACCATCGCGGGAGCGGGCGCCGTCATCGGTTTTCGCGCCGACGCCATCGCGTGCCGAGCGCCGCAGCGAAAGATTCTTTGGACAGCCGAGGTGAGCCGCGAGGCAGCATGGTCCGGGCGATGGTACTCGTGCAAGAACGTTTGTAAATGTTCCCACGCGTCTCATAAACCTGCGCACTTGTCCGGATCGGCCGGTCGAAGTTTATGAAGCTCTGATGACTTCATCAGTCGACTTCGCTTTGCACAATTGCACGGCGGCATACTGCGGAAGCTGTCGGTCGCGCGGTATCACGCACCGGCATCGGAGAAAGGCGGCAAAGCCGGTCGGCGCCGTTGCGCGCTCATCCGCTGTTGCTCCGGCGATCAACGCGCCGTGCGCCCGATATCGATCGGGCGCATCGTCCGAATCGGATCTGCATTTCCCTGCAGTTTTGCAGCGCTTCGCGACAATTTCACAGCGTGCGATCGCTGACGTCCGCGCATCGCGCGTGGGATGAAGAAACGGGAGCAGGATCGAAGACGGGGCAGGTCGACCGGGTTAATTGCCATGGCCGCAGTCGACCCTTTTGCAATAAGACTTGCCGCGCTGTGGCGCCGCGTGTGTCCCACGCGTGGGACACCCGGGGTAGGCCGGACGAATTAGGAGCCTGTCGTAGTTCCGTTTTGGTGCAGGCATCTTCTTCTCATTTCGAGATCTCCTGTGTGTCCGGCGCCTCGCTGCTATTCGGGTGTACGGGTCGCATCTGAAATGCGCGTATCGATGGCACCGCGGACGGGTTCGCCCCGCGTCGCATCACGCGCGCGCGCCGCGCGGCGCCCGTGGCCGTTCGCCGCGCTCCGGGCCGCTGGCCGCTTGTCCGGAGCAGGACGCGTGCGTGCCGCCGACCCACCAGCGCCGGGCGGCCGGTTGCCCGAAGCCGGTCGCCCGCGATTTGCAGGGTCCCGACGGTCATCTGAATGGGTGAAGCCAGCGCCGTGCGCGCTCCCATACTGCCCGCATCCCCTGGAGCGGCTTCATGGCGACGACGAAAGACTACGGACTCGGAGAACACACCTACCCGCGCGGCTGGTTCATGGTCGCCGACGCGTCCAAGGTGATCGATCGCCCGATGGCGGCGCACTTCTTCGGCCAGGAATTCGCGCTGTATCGCGGCAAGTCGGGCCGCGTCGTGCTGCTCGACGCCTACTGCCCGCACATGGGCACGCACCTGGCGCGCAACACGACCTCGTACGTGGCGCAGGACGGCTCGATCGAGGACGATTGCATCCGCTGCCCGTACCACGCCTGGCGCTTCGGTCCCGACGGCAAGTGCAACGAGATCCCCTATTCCACCGGCCCGATCCCGCCGGCGGCGAAGATCCGCTCGTGGCGCGTGCGCGAATACATGGGTGGCGTGTTCGTCTGGCACGACCCCGAAGGCGGCGAGCCCGACTACGAGCTGCCCGAGATTCCCGAGTGGACCGATCCGGCCTGGGTCTGCGGCAGCTACGACGACCTGGGCGTCGTGCCGATCCATCCGCAGGAAGCCATCGACAACATCACCGACGTCGCGCACTTCGGTCCGGTGCACGGTTCGCAGACCAAATTCTTCGAAAACGAGTTCCGCGGCCATGCCGTGGTGCAGCGCATGGGTGGCGGACATCGCACGCTGATCGCCGAAGGCGGCCCGATGCTGGTGACCGAAGCCACCTACCACGGCCCCAGCCTGCTGCTGACGCGCATGAGCGGCCTGTACGACTCGTGGATCATCATCGCGCACACGCCGGTGGACGACGGCACGACCTACGTCTGGCACAACCTGATCGTGAAGTCGCCGAGCGGTTCTGCGGTGGCGACACCGGAGGATGCGGCGACCGCCAAGATCTACCAGGACATGGCGCTCGCGGCGTTCGCGCAGGATTTCGAGGTATGGAAGCACAAGCGCCCCAACGTGCAGGGCCTGTACGTGCAGGGCGATGGTGCGTTTACCAAGCAGCGCAGGTGGTATAGCCAGTTCTACAACCCGCGCGCGAAGAAAGCGGACCTGATGGCGCAGGTCGAGGGCATCCACGGCGCGCGCGGCATGGAACCGGCGCCGCAGGCGATGCGCGACAGCTGGACGGTGGCCAAAGCCGAAACCGCGTAACCGGCAGGGCGGAAAGCGGCCGGTTTCATCGGCGGCGCATCCCGCCGACGTCGGCCGAGAACGGCGGGATGCGCTTCGCTTTCCCGCGCTACCGCTTCTCCAGCGCCGCCTTCAATGCCGGCGGAATGTTGTAGTCGTAGCTCTTGCGCTCGACACGCTCGCTGATGCGCCAGCCCGACGCGGTCCGCACGTAGCGGTCGAGGTACCACAGGCCGAGGAACATCGTGTCGCTGCCCTCTCCATCGGCACGCGGCAGCACCATCGGGTTGAAGCACGCCACCTTGCCGATCGCGGCATCGCCCTCGATCTCGAACGACAGATTGCCGATCAGATGCATGTAGCCCGGGAAATGTTTCAGCGCCTCGGGCAGCCAGGCGCGCGCCTGCGGATAGCGCCCCGCGATGCCGCCCATCGCGGTGTAATCGATCCATGCATCAGGCGTGAACACCGCATCGAGCCGCTCGAACGCGCGCTCGTCGATGGCGTACGCGTAATCGGTGACCAGCTGCGCCAGATCGAGCCGGTCGGCCAGCAGGGCCGCGCGCGCGGGGCTCACGAGACGCCGAGCACTTCCATGTCGCTCGGGCCCCAGAACGCGCGCATCGAGCTGAACTTGCCGTCCTCGTTGAACGTCATCACGTCGATCACGCGGATCACCGCGCGCGCGGTCTTGTCGCCTTGCGGCATGTTGAGTTCGACGTCGAACGCCATCGCGGCGCTGTTGCCGTGCGATCCGCGGATCGGCGCGGCGAGCTTGAGCCTGGCGCCGCTCTTGATCGCGTAGGCGTAGAACTCCGCGATCGCCTTGCGCCCGGACTTGGGCGGCGTACCGACCGGGTCCTCGACCGTCGCGTCGTCGGCGTACAGCGCCACGATGCCGTCGGGATCGACGCGGTTGAACGCGTCGATGTAGGCCTGCATCGCGTCCTTCATCTTCTGCTGCGGATTGCTCATGGCGGCTGCACTCGCGGTCACGGAGCGCATAGGCTCGCCAGCGCGCGGACGCGACGAATCGTCCGCATGGCGTAGGGTCCCGCTACGGGATCCAGTCCACCGGCTCCAGCGCCTTCTTCAGGAACGGGATCATCACGTCGGCCTGCGACCAGCCCCACTGGAACGCCTTGTCGAAATCCGCGGGCGGCGGCAGCAGGTTCACCGGCGACAGCGTCGGCTCGAAGCGCATCAGCCAGTCGAAATACGGACGCTGCGCGGGCAGCTGCAACTGCACGATCTGCGTGACCGGCCACAGCCACAGGTGCTGCGGCTCGAACTGCGGATGGAAACAGTCGAGCGCCAGGTAGAACGCGCTGCGGGTGCCGATGCGGCCGCTGTCGACGCCTTCCCACGCGATGCGGGCCGGCACGTTCGCCGCCACGCCACCGTCGACGAACAGCGCGACCTCGTGGTCCTCGCGCAGCTTGTTGAGGATGGCGTCGGACTGCGCGTCGCGCGCCGGCGGCTCGTACTGCAGCACCGCGGGAATCGCCGCCGACAGGCCCACCGCGTCGGCCACGCGAATGCCGCGGGTCGCCGGGTCGCGACCGAGCACCAGCGGCCGCACCACGTTGGGGTTCACGAACGTGCCGAGCAGCAGCATGCGTTCGGCGAGCAGCTTGGAGAAGCGCGCCTGCGTGCGCTCGCGCGCCACGATGTTGCGCGCGGTGGCCGGCAGATGGTCGTACACGCGCTTGCGGATGCCGCCGACGACCGCCTCGTACGGAATCTCCAGGTCGGACAAGCGCAGCGGCGTGCCGTCGGGGTTCTGCATGACCTTGTGCATCGCGCGCAGGTGCAGGCGCATCAGGCCCGGCAGCGTGTGCGTGGTGCCGATGTAGGGACGTCCGAAGATGCTGCGCAGGCTCAGCGCCTTGGCCCAGGCCATCAGGGCGTCGATGTCGAGGTGGCGCGAACGGGCCAGGAACGCGCCGATCAGCGCGCCGATCGAGGACCCGACGAGGTAGTCCGATGACAGGCCTTCGGCCCGCAGGCGCGCCGCCGCACCGATGTAGACGAAGCCCGCACCGCCGCCGCCGCCGGCGATCGTCACCAGCGCCTTGCGACCGACTTCGCCGTCGAGCTCGGCTTCTGAGAAATCCTTCTTGTGGATCTCGAGCAGCCGCGGACGCGCGTCGACGAGCGCCGCCTGCAACGGACCGAGCACCGCCGCGCTCTGCGTCAAGCGCTCCTTGTGCGACTCCTCGCGGTGCAGCGGACGGTACAGCGCCCGCAGCACCAGCTCGCGAAAGGGCTCGACGATGGCCGGATCGACCTCGATCTCGATGCGCCGCGCCTGGTGCAGCGCCGCGCCCGGCGCGAACCGGTGCAGCCGCGCGAAGCCCAGGATGTAGCGCAGGCGGTGCAGGTCGCGCTCGGGCATCAGGCCGGGGTGCGCGAGCCAGGCGCGCACCAACGCCATTTCCATACGCTGCAGTTTGAGCAGCGTTTTGTGCCTGACGTGCGACGCCATCTTCCCCCCGACCGGTTGCGCAATGCCTCGCGGTGCGTGCCGCGAAGTCCGGGCGATCTTAGAAGAGCCCGGCGCGAAGATCATTACCGTCCGCGCCCGCTACACTCCGCCCATCGACGAATCGATCAAATAGAGAAAGCGGCCGCGCGACGATGAAGCACTCGCGCCGGCCGCACGCTGGCGAGGAGGACCATGGCGACAGTGGCGAAATCCCAGCAGCAGCCGGCCGCGCCCGCGAGCGGCGCCCCACCGTGGGCACTGCTCGACCGGCTGTTGTCGGCGATCTACGAAGGCCCGCTCGAATCGCCACCCTGGCAGTCGGCCCTGCAGATGCTGCGCGACCACCTGCAGGCCGCGCACGTCACGCTGATGCTGCGACCGCCGTCGCCGGACAGCGCGGGCGTGATGATCAACACCGGCACCACCACGGTGGAGGCGGTGAAGTCGTACGAGACCCACTTCTTCGCGCTCGATCCGTTCGTGCGTCTGCAGGAAGGCCAGGTGGTCACCGCCGAGGAGCTGATCGGTAAGCAGTGGTTGGAGAGCCCGGTCTACGTCGACTACCTCAAGCCGCTCGACATCCGTCACCTGCTCGGCGCCGACATGTACACGCGCGACGGCATCGAATGCCGCCTGCGCATCACCCGCGGCCACGATGCACAGCCGTTCAGCGCGGCCGACAAGTCGCTGTGCGTGGCCTTGCTGCCGCACCTGAAGCGCTCGATCCAGCTGCACGCGCGACTGGATTCGCTCGAATGCGAACGCCAGCTCTTCGCCGGCACGATCAACCGGATGCTGCTGGGCATC
This sequence comes from Panacagrimonas sp., assembly GCF_020697055.1. Taxonomy (GTDB): domain Bacteria; phylum Pseudomonadota; class Gammaproteobacteria; order Nevskiales; family Nevskiaceae; genus Panacagrimonas. The sequence continues at coordinate 53,931 of NZ_JAJFBP010000015.1, forward strand.
ATCAGCTTTTCGCAGACCGGCCAGATCCTGGAGATGAACCAGGAAGCCAAGCGCATCCTCGGCGAGAAGGACGGCATCTGGCTCAGCGGCACCACGCTCACCGCCGACAGCGTGCAGGAAGGACGCGAGCTGCAACGCATGCTCAAGCAGGCGTTCTCCGACCATCCGGCCGAGGAAGAAGGCCCCGGCGTGGTGCAGGCGCTGTCGATCACGCGGCCGTCGGGCCGCGCCAAGCTCGGTGTGCTGATCCGGGCGATCCCGCTGGGCCCGTGGTCCGAAAGCCGCCAGCGTCCGGGTACCGTGGTGTTCCTGCGCGATCCCGAATCCAGCGGCGCACAGCCGTCGCAGGAACTCGTGCGACGCCTGTTCGGCCTGACGCGCATGGAAGCGCAGCTCGCGCTGCTGCTGACCGAGGGCCTGACGCTGGACGAGGCCGCCGAACAGATGAACGTGCGCCGCAACACCGCGCGCACGCACCTGCGCTCGATCTTTTCGAAGACCGGCGTGACCCGTCAGACGATGCTGGTGAGGTTGCTGCTCAACAGCGTCATTTCGCTGGGGTGAGACTCGACGTCCCCTCTTCCGCTTGCGGGAGAGCGTGGCGCGAAGCGCCGGGAGAGGGCGTGCGCAGATACAAGTCCCTCTCCCCTGCCCCTCTCCCGCACGCAGGAGAGGGGAAGAAGAAAGATCACGCCGCCTTCTTCTGCGTCTCCATGAACGCCGCCCAGGCGCCCTGCACCTGCTTCCAGCCGACCACGGCGATCGGCGCTTCATCCGGCGTGATGAACACCAGCGGCCCGAGGAAGCTCATATAGAACTCGCTGTCGACCGGGAACTCGGTCTTGTCGTGACGCGCGCCCGCCGACTCGAAGCCGTAGCCCGGCGCCACCGCGGTGTCGCCGCCGGCCTGCTTGCCGCCGCGCACGTCCATGCGTCCCTTGGTCAGCAGGTATTCGCCCGGACCCTGGTGGATGTGGGCGTTGAAGGACGACCCGGCCGGGCAGTCGAAGTACGCCGTCCACGAGCCGAGGCCCGGCTCGACGTTCAGCAGCTTCCAGCGGATGCCACCCTTGGACAGCGCCTCCGGAAACGGCGCCCACGGCATCTGGTCGATCTGCTGGTATTCCTCTTTGACCTGGCTCTTCATCGCTTGGCTCCTCGTATGTCTGTCGTGTGGCTCCGGGTCTGGTGCCCGGGAAGACCGAACTACATGCCGGGTCGCGGGCGGCGTCAAGACGGAGAAACCTGGGGCGGCGACGGCATGGCCGCCGGTTTCGGCCCGCCGGTAGCCCAATCGAGCAACTCGACCGTGTGCACGACGGGCAGGCCGCCCGTTCCGCGCGACAGCTGCGTGAGGCAGCCGATGTTGCCGGTGGCCACCAGCTGCGGCGACCCGGACGCAAGCGCCGTCAGCTTGCGCGTGCGCAGCGCCCCGGCCAGTTCGGGCTGCAGGATGTTGTAGACGCCGGCCGAACCGCAGCACAGGTGCGCGTCCGGCACCTCGGTCAGCGAAAAGCCCGCCTGCGTCAGCAACGCGCGGGGCGGTTCGCGCACGCGCTGGCCGTGCTGCAGCGAGCAGGCCGCGTGGTAGGCCACGCGCAGCTCGCCGCCGGGACGCGTGACCGGCGGCAGTCCGTGATGCGCGATGACTTCGCTGACGTCGCGCGCGAGCGCCGACACCCGCGCCGCGCGTTCGGCGTACGCCGGATCGTCGCGCAGCAGGAAGCCATAGTCGCGCAGGCTCGTGCCGCAGCCCGAGGCGGTGACGACGATCGCATCGAGCCCGCCCTGTTCGATCACGCGGCTCCACGCGTCGATGTTCGCGCGGGCGAACGCCACGCTCTGCGCTTCGCGCCCCAGGTGATGCACCAGTGCGCCGCAGCACCCCTGCCCCGGCGCCGCCACGACCTCGATGCCCATCCGCGCGAACAGCCGCCTCGCGGCCTGCTGGATGCCCGGCTGCAGCACCGGTTCGGCGCAGCCGTCGAGAAACGCGACGCGCGCGCGCGGCACCGCCGTCCCGGCGATGACGGGCGTGCCCACCACACCCCTGGGCTTGGCGGCGAGTTCGAGCATCGCCCGCAGCGACCGGAACACGCCGCGCCGCGGCAGCAGCCCGCGCAACGGCGCGAACACCCGTCCCAACGCCAGCGCGACGGCGAAGCGCTGCCGATACGGCAGCAGCCACGCCAGCAGCGCGCGCAGCGTCCGATCGATCCAGGGTCGCTGGTAGCGCTGCTCGATCCACGCGCGCGAATGGTCGACCAGGTGCATGTAGTCCACGCCCGACGGACACGTGGTCTTGCACGACAGGCACGACAGGCAGCGATCGATGTGCTTGACCGTCTGCGCGCTCGGCGTGCGCTGGTTCTCCAGCATGTCCTTCATCAGCATGATGCGGCCGCGCGGCCCGTCGAGCTCGTCGCCGAGCAGCGCGTAGGTCGGACAGGTGGCGTTGCAGAAGCCGCAATGCACGCAGGTGCGGATCGCCTTCTCGGAGGCCGCGACGTGCGGATCGCGCAACTGCTCGGCGGTGAAGCGCGTCTGCATCAGCCGATTCCCGGGGCGTTCATCGAGGTGAAGGGGCCGTCACCGAGCACGTCGAACGGATCGAAACCCTGCTTGACGCGACGGCTGAGCGCGGCGATCGGCGCGGGCTGCGGCGGTGCGACCGGCAGACGCGCGCGCAGCGCTTCGGGCGCGCGCACCCGCCAGGCGTGTCCGCCGGCTTCGTCCACCTTTGCGCGCACGCGCTCGGCGTCGGCCTCGGCCGACATCGCCAGCCACACCAGCGCGCCCGCCCAGTCGAACAGCGCGGCGCCGACCTGCGTGCCGACCACCGATGCGACCGTCCGGGCCGCCGCGGTCGAAGGCAGCGACAGCCGCCACAACAACGGCGCGTCGGCGGCGAACGGCTGCACGTCGCGCACCGCATTCCACAGCGCCGCCGACTCGTCGGCCAGGATCGCGCGCGCCGCGCGCGGCACGCCCAGCGCCGGCGCGAGCTGGCGCAGGCGCTCGTCCACCGAGGCGCGGAATCCTTCGAGCCGCAACGCCGCGCGTCCGTCCGGAAGGCAGGCGGCGCAGGACACCTCCAGGGGCAGCGCCATCGCGCGTCGCAGCAGCGCCAGCGCGGCGTCGACCTCGAGCGGATCGACCAGCAACGTCGCCTCGTGCTGCGGTCGGGGCAGCACGCGCAGCGTCACCTCGGTGAGCAGCGCCAGCGTCCCCCACGATCCGACCATCAGCTTGGAGAGGTCGTATCCCGTGACGTTCTTGATCACGCGCCCGCCGGCACGGAATACCTCGCCGCGGCCGGACACCGCCTCGAACCCGAGCAGGTGATCGCGCACGTTGCCGGCCGACAGCCGACGCGGACCGGCCCAGCCGCTGCCGAGCACACCGCCGATCGTGGTACGCGCGGGCAGCGTGCCGTGGAGGTGCACGTGGCGCGGCGGGTCGAAAGCCAGCATCTGGCCGCGCTCGGCGAGCAGGTCCTCGACGAAGTCCAGCGGCGTGCCCGCGCGCACCGACAGCACGAGTTCTTCGGGTTCGTAGCGGGTCACGCCGGTCAGGGCGCTGCTGTGCAGCTCGCGCGTGTTCCCGTCGGACGCGCACATCAGCGGTCGTCGCGTGCCGCCACCGACGATGCGCAGCATCGACTTCGCGGCCGCGGCCTCGCGCACGGCGTCGGCCGCCTCCTGCACGTTCACCGGTCGCAGCGCGGCGCTCGAGGTCATCAGAAGCGCGGCAGATCGGGATGCGGCAGCCGGCCACCGTGCACGTGCACGCGACCGAGCTCGGCGCAGCGATGCAGCGTCGGAAAGACCTTTCCAGGATTGAGCAGGCCTTCCGGATCGAAGGCGCATTTCAGGCGCTGCATCTGCGCCAGGTCGATCTCGCCGAACATCTCGGGCATCAGGTCGCGCTTCTCGACGCCGACGCCGTGTTCGCCCGTGAGCACGCCGCCCACTTCGACGCACAGGCGCAGGATCTCGGCGCCGAAGGCTTCGGCGCGCTCGAGCTGCCCGGGCTGGTTGGCGTCGTACAGGATCAGCGGGTGCAGGTTGCCGTCACCTGCGTGGAAAACGTTGGCGACGCGCAGCCCGTGGCGCTCCGACATCTCGTTCATCCGGTGCAGCACCTTGGCGAGCTGTCCGCGCGGGATCGTGCCATCCATGCAGTAGTAGTCGGGCGAGATCCGGCCCACCGCCGGAAACGCCGACTTGCGACCGGCCCAGAACTGCAGGCGCTCGTCCTCGTTGCGGGACAGGCGCACCACGCTGGCGCCGTTGCCGCGCGCGATCTCGGTGACGCGATCGAGCACGTGGTTGCACTCGCCGGCGACGCCGTCCGCCTCGACGATCAGCACCGCCTCGACCTCGAGCGGATAGCCGACGTGCAGGAACTCCTCGGCCGCGAGCGTCGCGAGCCGGTCCATCATCTCCATGCCTGCCGGAATGATCCCGGCGCCGATGATGTCGGCCACGCATTGCCCCGCCGATTCGACGCTCGGAAATCCCAGCAGCGCCGCGCGTGCGACCTGCGGCCGCGGCAGGATGCGCACCGTCACCTCGGTGATGACGCCGAGCATCCCTTCCGACCCGTTGATGACGCCGAGCCAGTCGTAGCCCGGTGCGTCCAGCGTGCGTCCGCCGAAGCGCAGGATCTCGCCGTCCATCGTCACCAGCTCGACCCCCAGCACGTTGTTGGTGGTCAGGCCGTACTTCAGGCAGTGCACGCCGCCCGAGTTCTCGGCGACGTTGCCGCCGATCGAGCACGCGATCTGGCTCGACGGATCCGGTGCGTAGTAGAAGCCCTGGCCCCTGACCGCGTCGGTGATCGCCAGGTTCGTGACGCCCGGCTGGGCCACGACGACCCGGTTGTCGAAATCCACCTCGAGAATGCGGTTGAAGCGCGACAGCCCGACGACCACGCCGTCCTGCAGCGGAAGCGCACCCCCGGAGAGCGAGGTGCCGGCACCGCGCGCGACCACTTTGACCGCGTGCTGCCTGCAGAACTTCAGGATCTGCGCGACCTGCGCGGTCGTGCGCGGCAGCACCACCGCCAGCGGCAGCTGGCGGTACGCGGTGAGCCCGTCGCTCTCGTAGGCAACCAGCGACTCGCCGTCGTCGATCACGCCCTCGCCGGCGACGATGCGGCGCAATCCCGCGACGATCTGCGCCCGCGCCGCGAGCACGGACGCATCGGGAGCGGGCATGCGCAGGCTCATGCCGCCGGGCTCCTGTCCGTCCCGCTCAACCCGAGACGAGCTTGCGCTGCCCCTTGGCCGAGAGGACCTCGATCCAGTAGCCGTCCGGATCCTTGATGAAGGCCAGGCCCTTCATCTTGCCGTCGTCCGGGCGCTTGACGAACTCCACGCCGAGCTTCTCGAACCGCTCGCACGCGGCGTAGACGTCCGGCACCGTGATGCCGATGTGGCCGAAGCCGCGCGGATCGGCGTTGCCGTTGTGATAGCCCGCGAACGCGGCGTCACTCTCGGTGCCGTAGTTGTGCGTGAGCTCGATCGCCGCCTTCTGGTTGAACGTGAACTCGGCACGGTCGACCGGATCGGTCGGTAGCGCGCCGTCCTCCGGACGCAGGTAGCCCATGAAGTACAGGCTGAACTTCATCTCCGGAAAGTCGAACTTGTTGAGCAGCGTCATGCCCAGCACGTCGCGGTAGAACGGCACCGACTTCTCCGGATCGCGGATCCGCAGCATCGTCTGGCTCATGATGAATTCGCGGGTCGATTCGACCCCGGCGGCGGCGCTCATGTCACGTCTCCTGTGGTCCCGATCGGATCAAGGCCGAATGAGACCCGAGGGCGGGCAGCTGGCGCAAGACGGCCTTGCCCGACCTTGCGATGGAGAGGGACTGTCAGGTGGAGAGATTTACCACTTCAAGAATCACGCAAAGACGCAAAGACGCAGAGAACGCAAAGGAAACAGATTTGGGCCGGCTCGAAACGACAGAGCACGCTCCCAAGGTGACGGCCTTCCATCACGCTTTTCTGTGCGGCCTTTGCGTCTTTGCGTGATTCGGCTGGCCACCAGAATCAGCTCGCCGGCAACTGGCGCCCGTGCCTGGCCAGCCAATGCGCCGTGAGGTTCGGCGGCTCGGTGAACGGCGTGACGATCTCGAACACGCGCTCGTAGCTGGCGAACCTGATCTTCCACTCGCCGCCGATCTTGACGTAGCGATCGCGGTACAACGCCGAGCCGTCGGTGACGATCTTGTTGCGCAGGTCGCAGAACCAGTCCTTGAGGTACCAGGTCGCGTGCGCCTCGGTCGGTGAATCGAGCGCGATCTCCGGATGGTTCACGTGGTGGAAGGCCACCGCCTCGGAATGGAACGCGTAGCCGATCGCCTCGAGGATCTTGTCGCGGCCCTGCGCCTCGAATCGGTAGCTGCCGCCGACGTAGCAGACACCGGCGTCCTCGGTGAACAGCTCGCGCAGCTCGTCGAGGTTGGCGGTGTCGATGCAGCGGCAGTAGCGGTACTTGAGCTGACGGATCAGCTCGTAGTCCTCGAGCGGTAGGGCCATGGGTCGCGATCGCCTGTGGGTTCAGCGTTGGAAGAAGGTCTTGGGATCGAACGTGCCCGCCGACAGGCCCGGCTCGGGATCGGGCGTCACCGCCTTGACCTTCAGCGTCGTGCGCAACCCGTCCGACAGGTCGTGCATCTCGATGATCGCCGGGTACCAGAAGTCGCCGACCTGCTTGAGCGACGACGCCGGCGTCACGAGGCGTTTGCGCACCGTCCTGTTCTCGTAGAACTCCGCCTTGAGCGGCACGCAGGTCTTCTGGTCGACCCAGCTGCGCACCAGGCTGTATCCGCCCGCGCCGGCTTCCGTCGGCTTGAACGTCAGGACGTGCACGGCACGCTGGTCGACTTCGCCGGCGCTTTCGTAGGCGGTCTGGGCGCCGGTGAACGTGTTCTGGATCTGCTTGAAGTCGGCGTAGCTGAAGCTCGTGCCCATCAGCCCGCCGTCGGCGATGCTGCCGGTGACGCGCCGCACGCGTCGCACCGAGGGCAGGTAGACGTACATGCCGTCCTTGGCGTCGCCGTCTTTTTCCCGGACCAGGTAGGCGGCACCGGCCAGGTTGGGGGGCGACGACACCATCAGCATCGCGCGCACGTGACGCGAACCGTCCGGGGTCTGCTCGCGCGCGGCAAAGAGCCGGCCCTTGAGCGTGCTGGCGGTGCCGGCCTTGTCGGCGGTGGTGAACTCGACGTCCTGCGCGCGCAGCTCGTTGGGCACGTTCTTGCGCATGCACTCGAGCACCTTGCCGACCTGGTCGTCGGCCGTACGCGCGGTGGAAATCAGTCCGACCAGCAGCAGCAGCGTCACCAGCATCGTCGCGATCGTCGTGCGCTTGATGTTGCTCATTCCCGTCCCCCGTCCTGACGATTGACCGCGGCCGCGGCCAGGAACGCCGGTCGCTCGCCTCCCCCGTGCAGCACCAGGTTGCTGCCGGTGGCATAGGCCGCCGCCGGCGATGCCATCCACACGCACGCCTGCCCGATCTCCGCGACACTCGCCAGGCGACCGGCCGGAATGGTGTCGGCCACCCTGGCGATCGACGCCTCGTCACCGTAATGCAGACCCGAATGCTCGGTTCGCACCAGGCCGGGACTGACCGCGCACACGCGCACCCGCGGCGCCCACTCCACCGCCAGCGACTGCACCAGGCTCAGGACGCCCGCCTTGGACGCGCCGTATGCCGCGGTTCCCGGCGACGGCCGCAGCGCGCTGACGCTGCCGATGAACAGCACGACGCCGCCGTCGGCCTGCGCCTGCATCAGGTGGTGCGCCTTCTGCGCCAGGTGCAGCGGCGCCAGCAGGTTCAGCGTGACGATCGATTCGTGGAACCGCGGCGAAGCCTGTTGCGCCAGCGCGAACGGCGCCCCGCCGGCGTTGTTGACCAGCACGTCGAGGCGGCCGTGGCGCTGCGCGATCTGCTCGAACATCGCGTCGACCTGCTCGCGCTTGCGCACGTCGCAGGCGATGAATTCCGCCGGCCGATCGCCCGCTCGCGGGAGCTCTGCCGGCGCCTCGCGTCCGCACACGATCACCTGCGCTCCGTCGGCCAGGAAGGCTTCGCTGATTCCGCGGCCGACGCCCTTGGCGCCGCCGGTGACCAGCACGGTTCGAGCAGAAGAACGAGACATGTCGCGGATGCTAGGCCATGCGCCGACCGGTGCTGTCACCCGAAAGGATGAAGCCCGGCCGGCGGACGAAGCCGACGATGCGGCCTCCGACTCCCGAACCCTTCGCGCGCGCATGTCCAGCCCGACGATCCGACCCGTCCCGGAAGGCCGCTACGTGACGCTGGCCAACGGCCATCGCATCCACCTGCTCGACCGGGGACAGGGTCCGGTCGTGGTGTTCCTGCACGGCTCGGGCAACGGCGCCTGCGGCCATAGCAACTTCAAACACAACTACCCGGACGTCGTGAAGGCGGGTTGCCGCGCGGTGCTGCCGGACCTGATCGGTTTCGGCTACTCCGACAAGCCGCCCGAGGCGCAATACACGCTCGACTTCTTCGTCGACTGCCTGAACCAGACCCTCGACGCCGCCCGGATCGATCGCGCGACGATCGTCGGCAATTCGCTGGGCGGCGCGATCGCGCTGGGCCTGGCGCTGGCGCACCCCGAGCGCGTCGAGCGCCTGGTGCTGATGGCGCCCGGTGGACTCAACGATCTGCCCGACTATCTTGCGATGCCCGGCATGGCCTCGATGTTCCAGCTCTACGGCTCGGGCCAGGCGCCGAGCGAGGAGCGCATGCGCCAGTTCTTCCGCGAGGCGTTCGTGTTCGATCCGGATGTCGTGACCGACGACCTGGTGCACGAACGCTCGGAGCTGGCGAAGCTGCAGATCCCGCAGGTGATGAAGACGCTCAAGGTGCCCAACCTGACGGCGCGACTTCCCGAGATCCCGTGTCCGACGCTGAGCCTGTGGGGCCTCAACGAAAAGATGATGCCGGAGAGCGGCATCCTGCGACTGGCCAAGGGCCTGCGAAATGGTCGCATGGTGCTGGTCCCGAACTGCGGACACTGGGTGATGATCGAGCACCGCGACCTGTTCAACCGGATGCTGCTCGATTTCCTGCGCAACGGTTGACGGCCCTTCCCGGACTTCGCGCGGGCTACGGGTAAACTCGCGCAACACAACCGAGGAGGAGTGCAAAGATGAGCACCAAGGTCGAAGGCGGCTGCTACTGCAAGGCGATCCGTTACGAGATCAGCGTCGAGCCGATGCTGAACCTGCAGTGCCATTGCCGCGAGTGCCAGTACATCTCCGGCGGCAACGCGAACGTCTGCATGGTGATCCCCGGCGACGGATTCAAATACACCCAGGGCACGCCCCGGCAGTTCGCGCGCAAGGACCTCGAAAACCCGGTGACGCGCGAGTTCTGCGGCGAATGCGGCACCCCGCTGCTGAGCCGTTCGCCCGCCATTCCCGGCGCGGCGATCATCAAGCGCGGCACGTTCGACGACCCGAAGGCCTTCGGCGCGCCGCAGATGGCGATCTTCACGATCGATCGCCAGCCCTACCAGTACGTGCCCGACGGCATGCCGGCGTTCGAGCGCATGCCGGGCTGAGCAGGACACCGTCGAATCTCGCGTGTCCCGTAGCCCGGACCAAGTCCGGGTCGTTTTCTCGGGGCTTCGCCCGGGCTAGGCGTCTACGCCTCGAGGCTCACCGCGCGTAGTCCTTCAGCGGCGGCTCCACCGTCGTCAGGTGCAGACCGGGCGCGCCGTTGGCGATCTCGATCGGCAGCAGACCGAGGATGTCGGTCAGCAGCGTCGGGGATATTGCCTGGTCGGGCACGATCGGCAGCAGGCCGCACAGCGCCGCGCCGCCGGCGCGCTCGACATCCGCCGGGCCGGGATGGGTGATCGCGTCGAGCGCAAGCTCGAACGCGAGGCGATCGGTCAGACCGATGGTGACGTGATCGGCGATCCGGCCCGGGCAGACGTCCTGCAGCAGGATGTTGCTCACCCTGGGGTTGTCCATCTGCCAGTCCACCGCCGCGGTCGGCACCGGCACGACCGGCTGGATCAGCTCGTCGAACAGCGTGTACATCGCGGTGTAGTCGATCTCGCCCGGCGTCTCGTCGTCGCGGTTCGTGGCGCGGATGAACGCGGTGTCGCCGCCCAGCTGGTGCAGCGCCGTCGGCAGGGGAATGGGCGGGAACGTGCTCGCTGCGCCGTCGGGCAGCACCAGGCCCATCAGCGTGAAGATCGCCAGCGCATCGCCGCCGTGGTTCGGGCCGGCCTGCATCACGAAGTCCTCGACCGCGGCGCGTGCCGAAGGCCACCACTTGATCGCCCATCGCAGCACCGCGACGCCCTGGCTGTGGCCGATCACCGCGACCTTGCGTCCGCTGCGCGCATGGATCCGCCGAATCGCATGCACGACGTACTCCGTCGAGATCTGCACGTCGCCGAAGCCTCGGTCCGGATAGGTGACGGTGCAGACGTCGAAGCCCCGTTCGATCAGCAGCGGCTTGTAGGTCCAGTTGTACTGCTCCTGGCCGTGCGTGAACGTGCCGTGGACCAGCAGCACCGGCGGCTTGTCGGGATGCGTGAACGCCGTGCACTCGTAGCCGGCCTCGAGCTTGGCGACGTCGGTCTCCAGCGAAGGGTCCGAGCCGCCCAACGAGTCGAGATCGCTGCAGGCGCACAGCAACAGCGCGGCGATCAGCGCGGCGAGAGCAGGAAGACGTGCTGGCATGTGGAGTCGACGGGCGCGGAGATCGCATCCTCGGTCCTGGGCGCGCCGGATGCCTCATCCGATCAGCCTATCTACCGCGTCGTTGCCACGGCCGTTCGTCGTCAGGGATACGATGCGCCGGCGCGTCGATCAAGAGCGGGGAGTCAGGATGAGCGGGAAGTCGAAAGAAAAATCCATCACCAAGGTCGCGTTGACGTCGCTGGCGGCGACCAGCATCGAGTGGTACGACTTCTTCCTCTACGCCAGCGCCGCCGCGCTGATCTTCCCGACGCTGTTCTTTCCGGCGGGCATGGATCCGGTGCTGGGCCTGATCGCGTCCTTCAGCACGTTCGCCGTGGGCTTCTTCGCCCGGCCCGTCGGCGGCATCGTCTTCGGCCATTTCGGCGACAAGCTCGGGCGCAAGAAGGTGCTGGTCGTCGCGCTCCTGATGATGGGCATCTCGACCACGCTGATCGGCTGCCTGCCCACGTATTCGAGCATCGGCATCGCCGCGCCGGTGCTGCTCGTGGTCCTGCGTTTCGTGCAGGGCCTGGCGATCGGCGGGCAGTGGGCCGGCGCGGTCCTGCTGATCACCGAGAGCGCGCCGCCCGAAAAGCGCGGCTTCTACGGCAGCTTCGCCCAGGTCGGTGCGCCCGTCGGCGTGGTCCTCGCAAACCTCGCCTTCCTGGCGGTGACGGCCTCGGTCTCGCCGGAAGCGTTCATGGACTGGGGCTGGCGCCTGCCGTTCCTGTTCAGCGCGGTGCTGATCGGCATCGCGATCTACGTGCAGCTCAAGATCGAGGACACCGACGACTTCCGCGAGCTGCAGCAGGCACGGCCGCAGAAGGGCCCGGTGGCGCCGGCTGCCGCCACGGGCTCGCCGGTGCTCGAAGCGCTGCGCCTGTATCCGGGGCGCATCGCGCTCGCCGCGGGCGCGTTCCTTTCGGTCCAGGTGGGTTTCTACATCCTCATCGCCTTCGTCATCGCCTACGGCACCAACGCCACCATCGGCCTGGGACTTCCCAAGAGCACGATGCTGTTCGCGGTGCTGGTCGGCGCCGTTGCGATGGTGCCCTCGGTGCTGGTGTCGGCGGCGATCTCCGACCGCTATGGACGGCGCGGCATCTTCATGCTGGGTGCGCTGCTGCTCGGCCTCTGGGGATTCGTGATGTTCCCGCTGATGGCCACGAAATCCTTCGCCCACATCGCGATCGCCATCGCCGTCGGCCAGGTCTTCTGCGGAATGATGTACGGACCGCAGGCGGCGTTCTTCTCCGAGATGTTCGGCACCAAGGTGCGCTACTCGGGCGCATCGCTGGGCTACCAGCTGGGCGCGATCCTGGGCGGTGCGCTGGCCCCGCTGATCGCAACCGCGCTGCTGGCAGGGCCCTACGGCGCCCTGGGCGTGTCCTGCTACATCGCCGGTGCTTCGGTCGTCACGCTGCTGGCCACGTACGTGCTCAAGGAGACCAACGACCGGTCGATGCCGTCACCGGTCGTGCCCGCCGTGGCCGATTAGGGGCGCCGCCTAGGCGTGCGACGCCGATCTGGCCTGCGGCCCCATGATCAGGCGGTCGGTCCACGCGATGCCGATGGCCGACACGATGAACGCCATGTGGATGATGGTCTGCCACATGACCCCTTCCGAGGTGATGGACGTGCAGCGCACGCCGGCTTCCACCGCCGAGCACAGCGGGACCGCGCCGATCGATCCGGCCTCGATGAAGGTCTTGAGCAGGTGGATCGACGAGATGCCGATGATCGCCATCGCCAGCTTGACCTTGAGCACGCTGGCGTTGACGTGGCTGAGCCACTCCGGCTGATCCGGGTGACCTTGCAGGCGCAGCCGCGACACGAAGGTCTCGTAACCGCCGACGATCACCATCATCAGCAGGTTGGAGATCATCACCACGTCGATCAGCGCCAGCACGATCAGCATCACCTGCTGCTCGTTGAGCGCAAACGCCCCGTGGATCAGGTGCCACAGTTCCTTGACGAACAGGATCACGTACACGCCCTGCGCGACGATCAGACCCAGGTACAGCGGCAGCTGCAGCCAGCGCGAGGAGAAGATCAGGGTCGGCAGCGGCTCCAGCGACGACTTGGTCCTGGCCGGGATCGTGTTCGGATTTGGATTGGGTGTATGGGATGCCATGCGGGTATTGGGGAAGTAAGAAGAGGTGTGTGAAAGCGGTCGAGTCTAGCAATCGCGCAGGTTTCACCTGAATGGACTAAGACGCGGGAAGCGCGAGCGGCGACGATTCGGTCCATCGTCGCCGACCCCAGGTCCGGCGCCAGCCTGCAATGCCAGCCGAGGAGGATGTTTCGAGATGGGCACCATGAATCTGAAGATGCTGCTGGAATCCAAGGAACTGGAACGCTGCCCGTTCCCGATTCCCGTCGGCTGGTTCCATGTGGACTTTTCGGACAATCTCAAGGTCGGCGAGATCCGCAACGTCGAACTGTTCGGGCAGGAATGGGTGCTGTTCCGCACCGAGTCGGGCAAGCCCGGCATCAGCGATCCGTACTGCCCGCACCTGGGCGCGCACATGGGCCATGGCGGCAAGGTCTGCGGCGAGCACCTGCGCTGCCCGTTCCACCACTGGGAGTACGACACCTCCGGCTGGTGCAAGAGCATTCCCTACGCCAAGGTGATGCCGCCGATCGTCAAGAAGCAGGCGATCCTGCGCACGCTGCCGATGGTCGAGAAGTACGGAATGCTGTGGGCCTGGTACCACCCGCAGTGCGAGCCGCCGAGCTTCGAGCTGCCCTACATCCCGGAGATCGAGGACGCCACCGGCTACGCCGGCACGCGCCGCGGCAGCTGGACCGCGAACACCTGCATCCAGGAGATCGCCGAGAACGGCGTCGACACCGCGCACCTGAAGTTCCTGCACGGCGCGCCCGGCATTCCGCCGGTCACGGCGACGTACGAAGGTCCGGTGATGCAGCTCGACATCGGCCAGGGCTACATCGTAGGCACCGCCTACGGCCCCGGCCTGAACGTGATGCGCTTCAACCAGCACGGCATCACCGCCACGATGATCTCGTACTCGGTGCCGGTCACGGCCGACAAGACGCAGATGAACATGAGCTTCCGCCACGTCGACTACGCCGAAGGCACCCCGGAGCTGCACGCCTCGAAGAAGGTGATCGATCACATGATCGGCGCCGCCGAAGGCGAGGAGAGCGCGGGCTTCGAGAGCGTCGACTTCGTCGTCTGGAACCACAAGAAGTACCGCCCCAACCCGCTGCTTTGCGACGGTGACGGCCCGGTGCTGCAGTTCCGCAAGTGGTTCAAGCAGTTCTATCCGGGCCACGAGAACTCGGCCAAGATCTGACCGGGATGCCCAAGGTCCACGTGAAGAATCGCGACGGAAGCGAGCGCGAGCTCGATGCCGACAGCGGCTGCGCGCTGATGGATGCGCTGCGCGACGGCAACACCGGCGTCGAAGGCACCTGCGGCGGGATGATGTCGTGCGGCACCTGCCACGTGTACGTCGACGCGGACTGGATGGCCAGGCTGCCGGCCAGGTCCGATGACGAGGCCGAGATGCTCGCGGCCATCGGCGAAATCGTCGAGGTCAGATCGACGTCGCGGCTGTCGTGCCAGATCCCGATGAGCGAAGAACTCGCCGGACTTCGACTCGAGATCGGCCCACCGACGTAGCCCGGGCGAAGTCCGGGTTCGGACATCCCAAAGCTCCCGGCTTCGCCCGGGCTACGGATACCGCGATGGGGTCGGTATCCTTCGCGCATGACCGAAGACCGCTTCATCGACCTCGAAACCCGGCTGGCCTACCAGGACGATGCGATCCGTTCGCTCAGTGACACGATCGCGCGACAGCAGAAGCAGCTGGATCAGCTCGAAAGCCTGACGCGGCAGCTGCTCGAACGCGTCAAGACGCTCAACGAGCCGGTGTTCAAGGGCACGGCGGCGGACGAGATTCCGCCGCACTACTGATCGATCGACCGACCGGGCCGTGCGCAGCACCCTGCCCGACCGCGACGGCGTCGGCGCGAGCCACGTGCAGGTACCGGCGGGCACCCCGGCGACCGCGGCGCTGGCGTTCCTCGCCGCGCATTTCCCGTCGGTGTCGCGCCAGACCTGGGGCGCGCGCTTCGAGCGCGGCCTGATCCTGTCGGCCAACGGCGCCCCCTTGGCGGTCGACGCGCGCGTCACCGCCGGCGACGACCTCTACTACTATCGCGAGCTCGCAACCGAACCGCGCATCCCGTTCGCGGCCGAGGTGATCTGGCGCGACGAGCACCTGTTGATCGTCGACAAGCCGCACTTCCTTCCGGTGATTCCCGCCGGTCGCTGGGTGCGCGAGTCGTTGCTGGTGCGCCTGCGACACGCCCTCGGGCTCGTGGATCTCGTGCCGCTGCACCGGATCGATCGCCACACCGCGGGGCTCGTGGCGTTCTCGTTGGATCCGGAGACACGCGCGGCCTACCAGGCGCTGTTTCCGCGGCGCGAGGTGACCAAGGTGTACGAGGCGGTCGCGCCCTTGCGCGCCGACCTCGCGCTGCCCTGCGTGCGACGCAGCTGCATCGTGCGGGGCGAGCCGTTCATGCGCATGCAGGAAGCGTCGGACGCCGAACCGAACAGCGAGACGCGCATCGAACTGATCGAGCGTCGCGGCGACGGCCTGGCGCGCTATCGCCTGCAGCCCATCACCGGACGAAAGCACCAGCTGCGCGTGCACCTGAATGCGCTGGGCATTCCGATCGCGAATGATCCGCTGTACCCGGACGTGCTCGACACCGACGACGAGGACTTCAGCGCGCCGATGAAGCTGCTGGCGCGAAGGCTGGAGTTCGTGGATCCGATCGACGGCCACACGCGTCGTTTCGAGAGTCGACGTTTCCTCTGAGTTGTCCAGGGCTGCGCCCGGGCTACGCCGGCGCGGACCGTAGCCGGGAACCCCTGACGCTCACAGCACGTACGGAATCACCGCATGCCGCTGCGCCGGTCATGCGGCGCATGCTAGGGAGGCACCCTTCAGCGCGCCTCCGCCGCTCGGCTGAGCAGGCCGAAGAATCTATGATCACCATCGACCGCCTTCTGCCTGCAGCGCCATGACGTCCCCCGACCTCTCGCCCACCGCCTTCGTCGACTTCGATCATCCCGAGGTCGCGCGCTTCGCCCGCGAGGCGGCGGGCGATGCATCGGACGATGCGCGCACGCGTGCCGTGCGCCTGTACTACGCGGTGCGCGACGGCTTTCGCTACGACCCGTACGGCATCGAACTGAGCGTGCGCGGCCTGCGCGCGAGCACAGTGCTGGCCGACGGTCGCGGCTTCTGCATCAACAAGGCGGTGCTGCTCGCCGCCGGCTGCCGCGCGATCGGCGTTCCGGCGCGCCTGGGCTACGCCGACGTTCGCAACCACCTGTCGACCGAGCGCCTGCGCCAGTCGATGGGCGGCAGCGACGTCTTCTACTACCACGGCTACACCTCGATCCTGCTGGACGGGCGCTGGGTGAAGGCGACGCCGGCGTTCAATCTGTCGCTGTGCGAGAAATTCCGGTTGAAACCGCTGGAATTCGACGGCACCGAGGACTCGATCTACCACCCGTTCGACCTGACCGGGCAGCGGCACATGGAATACCTGGACTTTCGCGGCGAGCATGCCGACGTGCCGCTGGCCGACATGGTCACCCTGTTCGAGGCGCGCTATCCGGGGCTGGCGCGTCTGGACGGCGATGGCGACTTCGACCGCGACGTCGAGCGCGAAACCGCCGGCGGCTAGCGTCGCGGGCACCCCGGCCGGGCCCGCAGTCCGGTAGGCTCACGCCTCATGCCCGACACCGTTCCGGCCCCCGCCGCCCCGGCTTTCGTCGCCTTCGGCCCCAACCCGACCGGGCGTGATTTCGTCGTCGGCGATATCCACGGCCAGATCGAGATGCTGCAGCGCCTGCTGCGCACCGTCGGCTTCGATCGGCAATTCGATCGGCTGTTCTCGCTGGGCGACCTGATCGACCGCGGTCCGGGCAGCGAGCAGCTGCTGCGCCTGTTCCACGATGAGCCGGCGTTGTTCTGCATCCGCGGCAATCACGAGGAACTGATGCTCGCCTCGCGCTACAACCCGGTCTACCGACGGGTGTGGGAACGCAACGGCGGCGACTGGGCCGATGACCTGGTCGACGATCAACTCGCCGAACTGACGGCGATGATCGAGCAGATGCCGCTGGTGATCGAACTGGACCTGGGCGATGGTCGTCGCATCGGACTGGTCCACGCCGAAGTTCCGCCCGGGCTGGACTGGGAGACGGTCAAGCGCGTGCAACCCGGACCCGCCGACCAGGTCGACGATCGCGATTCCAATCTCGAGTCGAGCCTGCTGTGGGGACGCCGCCGCTTCGGCGCGCTCGAGCAGATGGCGCTCAATCCCGAGGCCGACGGCCTGGACGATGACGAGCGCGAGCACGTGATGCGGATGGTCACGCCGGTCGACGGCATCGACCTGGTGATGACCGGGCACACGATCATCCCGGCGCGGCGCCCCGCGCGATCGGGCAACGTGATGTTCCTCGACACCGGCGCGTACAAGGTCGATGGCCGCCTGACACTGGCCGAGCCGCGCGCCGAGCGCTATTGGCAATGCGATCGCGAAGGCCGCCTGCGCACCGAACCCGACGGCATGCCGCTGCCGCACGCGCTGCCCCTTCGCGAGCGCTACATGCGTTGAGACGGATTCAGCCGGCGCGTTCCCAGTTCGCCAGTCTCCGCGCCAGGCCGCGAGCCTGCTCGCAAGCGGCCTCGCGCGAGCGGCCGTCGGCATCCGGGCCCATCAGCGTCTTCTCGACGATGATCGTGTCCACCATGGTCACGCCGATCGAGCGCAGCCAGGTTTCCATGTACGGCTTCTGGTGGTCCCAACCTTCGAAGGAACTGCCTGATCCGTAGTCGACGCCGCGCGCGTAGATGCACAGCGCGCGGCGATCGGTCAGCAGGCCGTTGAGCCCGCGCTCGTCGAACGTGAAGAGCACGTCCTTCTGAGAGACCACGTCGATCAGGTGCTTGAGCTTGTACGGGATCGACCAGTTCCAGGCGGGGATGCCGAACAGCAGCAGATCGGCCGCCTTGAAGCGATCGCCGAGCGCGCTGATCCGGCGCCACGCGGCGATTTCGTCGTCGGTGCGTTCGCGTCCCTCGAGCCCCGCGTACTTGGCCTGCAGCACGGCGCCGTCGAATTCGGGCAGCGGCGTGTTCCACACGTCGAGCACGTCGATGCGCAGCCCCGGCGCGGTCGCCATCAGCGTGTCGGTGAAGGCGCGTGCCACCTCGATCGACGCCGAGCGCGATTTGCGCGGCGAGGCTTCCACATACAGGACCGACTTCATCGAGGCGAGGCTCCCGGCATGCGCATGACGCCGGACTCTAGGCAGGGTTTGCGCCGCCTCGCAAGGCGGCGTGCGGCGGTGTCGCGATGTGCCGCCGGCGGGACGTTTCCGCCCGACGTCCCAGTGGGCGCCCCGACGGCGGGATGCGCTGGGTGTTCCCGCCCGACGACCGGCCACGCCTCCGGAGGAGGCGGGAACACCCGGCGCATCCCGCTCGCGCCCCAGTCCGGCCTGCGTTGGCAACTACATCACGGCCTGACCGAACACCTGCGCGAGGTATCGCAGGAAGCCCTCGTCGTCGCACAGCGTCTTGCCCGGCGAGTCGCTGAGCTTGGCCACCGGCGTGCCGTTGCAGCGCGTCAGCTTCATCACGATGTTCAGCGCCTTGGGTCCGAGATCGTTGGTCAGCCGCGTGCCGATGCCGAAGCCGGTCATCGCGCGGTCGGCGAAGTGCCGCCACAGGTCGATCGCGCGGTCGATGTCCAGTCCGTCGGAAAACACCAGGCGCTTGCTCGCCGGATCGATGCGCAGCGCGCGGTAATGGCGCAGCGCCTTTTCGCCCCACTCCACCGGATCGCCGGAATCGTGGCGTAGTCCGTCGAAGAGCTTGGCG
Organism: Panacagrimonas sp.; assembly: GCF_020697055.1. Lineage (GTDB taxonomy): Bacteria > Pseudomonadota > Gammaproteobacteria > Nevskiales > Nevskiaceae > Panacagrimonas. The sequence continues at coordinate 72,615 of NZ_JAJFBP010000015.1, forward strand.
AAGTACAGGTCGAAGTCGCGCAGGAACGCATCCATGCCGACGACGTCGGTCAGCGCGATGCCCAGATCGCCGCGGTACTCCTGCACCCAGGTCTCCAGCGCGGCCTTCTGGAAATGGGACAGGCGCACGCCGGTGGCCTGGTGCAGCTGCAGCCATTCGTGGGCCATGGTCCCGATCGGCGTGATGCCCAGGTCCATCGCGAGTTTCAGGCAGCTGGTCCCCTTGAAGCATTCGGGCACCTCGTCGCGCAGGCGCCGGGCGACGTGGCGGTGCCACCTGCCGCTGTAGCGGCGTCGCAGGCCGAATTCGAACAGCTCGAACGGAAAACGGCGCGGCGTTTCGTTTGCCAGCGCGCGCAGTCGCGCGATGCGTCGATCCAGCCGCACGTCGCCTTCGGCCGTCGGATCGACGCCGGTGCGTCGTTCGAGCTCGCGAAAGTACAGCTCGTTGACGATCGCCAGCACGTGGATCTCGAAACCCATCACGTGGATGATCGGACCGCTGGCGACGATCTCGAGCGTGCCGTCGCGGTTCGAGGCCTCGATGAAGCGGCGCTGGAACCGGAACAGGTGCAGGTAGTCGATGAAATCGGGCTTGAGGAAGCGCAGCCCCGACAGGTAGCGCAGTTCGGCGGCTGTGAAATTCAGGCTGCACAACGCGTCGAGCTGCTCGTTGATCTGGGCCACCAGTTCGCCCAGCGGGAACACGGACTGGTTGCGGCAGACGAAGCGGTACTCGGCCTGCGCCGACGGGTAGTGATGCAGCATCGGCTGCCACATCGTCAGCTTGTAGAGGTCGGTCTCGAGCAGGCTGTCGATCACCGGCGTGTTCATGGCGCGCACTGCGCGAGCGTGCACAGCGTGGCGCCCTGGGCCGCCAGCTCGCGGAGGAAGGCCTGCCCCTGCGACTCGAAACCGCCGACCGGACTCATCGCGTCGGTGAGCAGCGTCAGGCTCGATGCGTTCTTCGTCTCGGTGACGAGGTCCTCGACGGTCGCCCTGACGCAATGGCTCAGCGCTTCGCCTGCCACGAGCGTGCGCGCCGAGCCCGCGACCGAGGCGACCAGGTCGGCATTGGTGCCCGTCGCTGGGTCGCGCGGATCGATCACCTCGGCACGCACCGCCGAGTAGTGCTCGGTGAAGCGGTTCTGCCCCTTGAGCACGCGCCGCGCCGGCGTACCCGTGCGCGTCTCCCAGGCGTTGATGGCGCGCAGCACCGCCGGATGGATCGCGTGGCCCGGCGAGCCGATCTGGCAATGCACCGGCCAGATCATGTGACCGAAGCGCTTGCCGGCCTCGAGCGCACGCAGGTAGCCACGCACGTATTCCCGATGCTCGGCTTGTGCGACGTCGATCCGCCCCTGCTCGACGTCGTCGAGCGACACCGGCGTGAACGGCGCGGGCCTAGACCCGTCGGCCAGGCGCCAGAACACCGGGTGGCCGATGTCGTGCAATTCGTGCGTGTCGAGCGTGACCGTGATGCGGTCGATGCGCGTGTCGCCGGCATCGATGAAGGCGGCGAGCCGCTCCATGTCCGCGTTCGCGCCCCGCACCGGCAACGTCGAACCGTCCAGGTCCATGAAATCGACCTGCGGATCGATGATCAGCAGGTGCGTGCTCATGCCCCTGGCGACGCGGCCGACGACGCCGGATAGATCGTCGGCCGGATCGCCGCGCCGTGCTGGACCGCGAGATCGCGTCGACGCAGCTCGGGTTCGATCAGCTTCCAGACCCTGGCGTTGTTGTAGAACGGCGTGCCCGGATAGAGGTGGTGGATCAGGTGCACGTGGTGGTTCTGCAGCAGCGGCGCCATCAGCCATTCCATGCCCAGGCGCACGGTCGTGGCCTTGGTGAAGTTCTCCTCCTGCGTGGTGTCGTGCGGGACGTGCGGCAGCCAGAAGAAGCTGAAGCCGAGCGACAGGAAGATGATCCGCGACGGCAGGAACCACAGCATCAGCACTTCCCATCCGTGACCGAGCCACGTCAGTACGATCACCGCCGCCACGGTGAGCGCGCCCATCACGATGGACGTCGGCAGGTACTTGGCGGAGATCTTGTCGCCGAAGCGCAGCGCATGGACCAGGTAGAGGAAGTCGATGACGACCCAGCGTGCCGGCAGCGTCCACCACGCGCCGTGCAGGATGTAGTCCGGGTCCTTGGCGCCGCTGGTGAACCGATGGTGCAGTGAGTGTCCCCACCGGAACAGGCGCAGGTCGACATAGGGCGCGATCATCAGCACCGCGGTCTGGCCGACCACGTCGTTGAACCGCGCATGGGTGCTGATGTTCCGATGCAGCGAGTCGTGGATGATCGTGAACGTCAGATATCCGGCGGTGCTGTTCACGACCATGCCGAGCCACAACGGAATCACGCCCTGCACCGCCAGCACGGTGGAACCGAAATAGATCGCGGTCATCGCCACCCACGTGAACAGCGTGGGCCAGGCCACCGTCGGGGCCGTGGTCAGGGACCTGAGGCGGGCCTGCCGCGAGGGATCCAGGCTCGCCGCGATGATGGAGGGAACATGGGCGGTCACGACGATGCGTCTCCCGATCCGTTTCGATGTTCGTCGAGGCCGATCATAGCGTCCCGGTTCCGCGCGACGGCTCGAGATGCCCCTTGCCGGGAACGTAATTGGCCTCGATGCGGATCCCGTCCGGATCCTCGAACAGCACCGAGTAGTAGCCCGGCGCCCACGCGCCCTCCTGGGGCGCGCGGATGATCCGGGCCTGCAGGCCCAGCGCCATGGCGTAGATGGCGTCGACGTCCTCGCGACTGCGGGCGCGGAAACAGAAGTGGTGCAGGCCAGGCTGGCCCTGCTCGAACGGCCGCGTCGCGCCGCCGGATCTTGACGGCGAGATCGCGATGCCGGTGCGACCGCCGATGCAGTAGAAATAGTCGGGCGTGTCGCGCAGCACCACCATCTCGAGCGACGTCAGCAGCGGGCGGTAGAAACGCACCGATCGTTCCATGTCCGAGACGCTCAACTGGATGTGCGCGATTCCGTTGATGCTGGCCATGGGCGGGCCCTCGGCGTGCGATGTGGCGCGCCCGGCAGGAGTCGAACCTGCGACCCTCGGCTTAGAAGGCCGATGCTCTATCCAACTGAGCTACGGGCGCGTGGCGCGCATCTTAGGCGATGCGCCACGTCCCTCGCCCTTGCCTGGGACGCAACCGCTCAGACCATGCGGTGCGACGACCCCGTGGCCGCGTCCTTCGGCAGACCGGATCCGGGCAGATCGTCGGCCGCATCCGCGTCGATCTCGATCGACGTCGGTGGCGTCTGCGGACCGAGGCGTACGCCCAGCGACATGCACAGCGCCATGACCTCGCCGAACGACACGCTGCAGGCGCCCCGTTCGATGCGCTCGACCGCATCCGGCGACAGGCCTGCGCGTCCCGCCTGTCGCCGGACGGTGTTCCCGCGGTGGACCCGCGCCGCCTTGAGCGTGGCGCCGAGCGTGCGCAGACCGGCATTGATCGAGCCGACGGGAGCCGCGAGCGTGAAGGGGTAGTTCATGGCGAGGACCTGCGATCGGAGTGAAGAGGTGGGAGCGGCGCGATGTGGTTCGTCGTCACGCGGCCGGTTCGGGCGGCGTGAAGATCAGGTCGACCAGCCACGCCCATCCCGGACGGGTCGAGGTCTGGCTCGTGGAGGAGTGCGCATCGATGACGCCGTCGCGTGCGACCGGCGCCGCCTCCGCATCGGCCGCGGCCGCCGCGGCCACCTTCAATGCCGGCAGGCTCGAAGCGGACCAATCGGCGAATCGGACCGCCGATCCCGCGCGCGAGGTCTCGGTCGCGGCCGCGTGCGTCGCCTCCGGATGCCACACGGTCTGGTAGACGAGCATCGCCACGCAGCACGCGACGGCGCCGACGGTCAGTCGACGCAAGCCGCCCGCACGCTCCCGATCGGAGCGCGCCTGCCTGATCGAACGGCGGATCGCGTGGCGCGCGCGGATCGACCACCGGCGCAATCGCAGCGTCGGATACAACGCGTGTGCGATGACGACGGTGAACATGCCAACGCAGATGATCCACCCGAACACCGTCATCGGCGCGACGAGCTGTATCGCGAGCGCGACGATCACGCCTATCGATAACGCGACTGCCCAGACGATTGCGGTGTGCATGACGCCCTCCGGTACGAGCGGAGAGCGAATTACGTGCCCGGGCGTTGGGAGATCGTGACGCGCGAAAATCTGCGGGAAACACGCACTGCATGGCCTGCCTGCGCACTGCGTCGTCGTGCGCAATGTGCAATCTGCGATCTCGCAGTCGGGACGAACGGGGCGCCGTGCTGCGCTGGGATGGCGCGCTCGAACGGCGCATCGGCGTTAGGCATCAGGCGTTAGGCGGCCGCAGAGAATCTCGCCCCGCGCATTCAGGACCTCCCGTGCAACCCCGAGCCGCTTTCACGTCACGGTCTGGGCCTCGACAGCTTTGCCGCCGGACGGTCCAGGCGGTACGCGACGCCCTGCGGTCGCAGCCGCCGCCGGGTGCGCCATCGGCTGATCGCTTCGACGATCGACGCCCACCATCGGCGTTCCATGCTGCGCTGGCGCGCAAGCTGCGCCACCGGCAGCAGCAGCACCCAGTTCCCCGAGACGCCCCAGTGCCAGCGGCTTTCGCACGACTCGCAGTGATAGGCGCTCGCGGATCCCGCGCCGCTGCCCGACATCCGGTTGCCGGGTAGCGCGAGCGGACGCAGGTGCGTCGGCCGCACCAGGCGCACGGGCGCCGCCGCAAGGCATTTGCACGCGTCGCAAATCTGCATCGGATTCCCTGTTCCCCGCCGCTGAGCTGGGATGAAGTCGTTCTTGATTTGTGGCGACTGTTGCCTGCCGATACGTCGGCGTCAATCAGGGTGTCGACGACACCACAGCGGCGCGATGACCTGAGGATGGCCTCATGTGGTGTGGCGGATCGCGCACATCAAAAGAGGCCATGTGGACGTCGCGTCGCAGGCGCTCTTGTTGGAGTGGTGCAGCCCAGGCAGCACACGGCAAGCCTCGGTCCCGTTCGAGCGTTCGAACGCAAAAAGTATTCGGGTGCGAATTCGGGACAGCGCGCGTTCATCGACCGTACCTAGCGTCGATCACTCGCCGCAAAAAAATCATGCGCATGAAAGACGATTCCATTCGCGATGTCGCCAAGCCGCGCGAACGAAGCACAGAAAACCCTTGGGCGTCCTGGGTGGTGCTCGTGCTGGGCACGCTGGTCGCGGTCGGCGCGTCGATCTCCTTCATCTGGGACGTCGCCAGCCAATAGCCACGGGGTTTCCGGGCACGTCGATTGCCGCTCCGGCGAGGATCCACAAACCGGAGTTGACGATGAACATGCTGGTCTACCTCATTGGCGCCATCCTCGTGATCGCCGCGCTGGCCTACGGCGCCTCCGCGCTGGGCATGCAGGCGTTCTGGATCGGCATCGGCGCGGCGGTGCTGCTCGGCCTGTGCATCATGACCGCCGTGAGCAAGACGCAGCGCAAGGAATAGCGGTCCCACCGCGCCGCTGGAACGCGGGTGGGACCTCCCGGTTTTCACCACACCAACGGCAATTCGAGGATCTTGGCGACCGTGCCCCCGGCCACCGGTGTCCGGGCGCCCGGCGCAACGTCGAAGTCCGGAATGCGCTCGAGCCACTCGCGCAGGCCGATGACCAGCTCGTTGCGCCCGAGTATCGCGCCCGGACACCGATGCACGCCGTTGCCGAACGTCAGCACCTTGTCGACGCGCCGGTTCCAGTCCACCTCGAGCGGTCGCTCGTAGATCGATTCGTCGAGATTGAAGAACGCGCTCGGGATCGCGACCATTTCGCCTTTGCGCAGATGCACGCCTCGATATTCGAGGTCCTGGCGCACCTCGCGCACCATCGTCACGACCGGAAAGCGGCGCACCAGCTCGCTCGCCGCTTGCGGAATCAGCTCCGGATCGTCGACCAGCGCCCTGCGGTGCCCGGGATGGCGTGCAAGAAACAGCATCACGAAGCTGAAGAGCGAGGACACCGTGTCCAGGCCCGCGCCGAGGATGTGGATCGCAGCGCCCAGTGCCTCGGCATCGCGGATCGGACGTCCCGCAATGTCGGCGTTTACCGCGCGACTCAGCAGGTCCTGGCCTGGTCGGCTTCGGCGCGCGGCCAGATGCGGCTGCAGATAGGCCGCGATGCCATTGATTGCGTCCACGCGACCCGCCGGCTCCGGATCGCGCGTGGCCGCGTCGGCCAAGCGGCCGAGCCGCTCGCGATCGGCGATCGGCAGTTCGACCAGGTCGAGAAAAACGGTCAGCGGCAGCACGTCGCCGAACTCGGCGATGAACTCGCAGCCGCCGCGCGCAGCGAGCCGCTGCGTCAGGTCGATGGCCAGCTGGCGCACGAACGGCGTCTTGGCCGCGATCGCCTTGGGTGACATGCCGGCGCTGAGAAAGGCGCGAAACGGCGCGTGCTCGGGTGGATCGAGCGTGAAGGCGCCAAGTGGCATCTGACCCGGCGCAGCGGGAACGAAGTAGTGCTGCGAACTGAAGCGCTCGTGGTCCGCGTAGAGCTCGTACACGTCGGCGCCACGCACCGCGATCCAGTGCCCGCCGTGGTGCGGCGACCACACCATCGGATGTGGCGTGCGGCGCTGGAACTCCACGCACGCCGTGTGGAAGCGTTCGGCGTCCGCCGCCGGGTTGTAGACGTCGAAGTCCACGACCAGGTCGGGCGGCACGTGAGGAGGGATGGACATCGGCGGACTCCACTGTCGGGACCTGGGAACGCGTCGCAGAATGCGCCGCGTTCGAGATCGCGACTTGGCAGTTCACGCGGCCGACTTGCCAGAATGCGCGGCCATTCAAACGGAGCTCGAGGTGGCGGGAAGCTGGGTGCGCAGCGTGATCCTGGGCGGCGCCGGCGCGCGCATCCGCGCCTGCGGACGCCAGCCGGCCGCGGTCGCGCGCCAGGCCGGTGTCCCGGTCGCTGCATTGCGCGATCCCGAACTGCTGGTGAGCGGCGCCTCCGTCATGCGCTTCTTCGATCTGGCCGCCCGCGCGTGCCGGCGCCGCAATTGGGGCCTCGAACAGGCCGAAGGCGCGAAGCTCGCGACGCTCATCGGACCGCTGTGGGTCCTGCTGCGCAACGCGCGCTCGGTGCGTGAGATGTGCGCCGATCTCGCGCGCAACTACGACCTCTACACCGACGCGGCCCTGATGAGCTTCGAGCCGACCGCGACGGGCGGCGCCCTGGTCAGCTGGACCGCCTCGGCCGGGACCTCGGACAACGAGGTGCAGATCGCCGAGTTCGCGCTCGCCGTGATCCTCGAGGAGATCCGTTCGCACGGCACGCCCGGCTGGACGCCGGCTTCGGTGCGATTCCGCCACCAGGCGCCGCGCGACCTGCGTCTGCACCGTCGCGTGTTCGGCCCGCATCTGCGGTTCGACGCGCAGACCAATGCGATCGAGATCGATGCCGCAATGCTCGACCGTCCGCTGCGTTTCGGCGGCGAGACGCGACATCGCGCGCTCGTGCGCAGCGTGCTGCGGCTGCAGGACGGCGCACCGATGAGCACGCCGCTGCAGGTCGAAGCGATCGTGCGCGCGCTGTTGCCCTTCGCGCCCTGCAGCGCGCGCGACGTTGCGTTGGGTCTTGGGCTGTCGGTGCGCACGCTGCAGGAGCGCCTGGCGGCGTCGCGCCGAAGCTTTCGCTCGATCAAGGACGCGGTGCGGCACGATCTGGCCGAGAAATACCTTCGCCACTCCGGCATGAGCGCCACCGAGATCGCAGACCTGCTCGGCTACGCCGATCTGAGTTCTCTGAGCCGATCGTTCCGCCGATGGACCGGCGGTGCGATGCGCTCCCGGCGTCGCACGACCCCCTGAATCGCCGCCGCGTCAGACCTTCCAGCGCCCGAGCACGCTGGCGATCGTCGCCACCAGTTCCGCCGGATCGACCGGCTTGGCGACGTGCACCGAGAATCCCGCGCGCAACGCGCGCGTGCGATCCACGGTGCGGGCGAAGGCGGTCAACGCGATCGCGGGAATCGCGTTGTGCTGGGGATCGAGGCGCACCTGGCGCAGGAATTCGTAGCCGTCTGCATCGGGCATGCCGATGTCGCTGATCAGCACGTCGGGCCGCATCGACTTCAGCTTCTGCAGACCGGCCTCGGCCGACTCCGCGGTCTCGACCTCCGCGCCGGCTTCGCTGAGCACGTGGCGCATCAGGTCGCGCGCATCACGCTCGTCGTCGACCACCAGGATGCGCGCACCGTCCAGCCCGACCAGTCCGGCGTAGCTGACGTCATCGGGCATCGCCGGCTCGCGCGGATGTTGGCGCGGCTGTGCGGACGACTTCTGGATCTGCACGGCCGCCACCGGCAGCTCCACCGAGAACGTCGCGCCCTGCCCTGCGCCCGGACTCTTGGCGCGCACCTGTCCGCCGTGCAGCTCGACCAGCTGGCGCACGATCGACAAACCCAGTCCCAGCCCGCCGTGCTGCCGCGTGGTGGACGAATCCGACTGGCGGAAGCGCTCGAAGACGTGCGGCAGGAACGCCGGCTCGATGCCCTGTCCCGTGTCGCTGACACTGATCTCGACGTGCGAATTGACCCGCTCCAGCACGACGTGGATCTTGCCGCCGCGCGGGGTGAACTTGATCGCGTTGGACAGCAGGTTCCAGATCACCTGCTGCAGGCGGCCGGGATCGCCCGACACGGGCCCGGCGACCGGATCGAGCGCGGTTTCCAGTCGCAGGCCCTTGGATTCGGCGGCCGGACGCACCGACTCGAGCGCCGACTCGATCACGCGGATCGGGATCACCTGCTGGATATCGAGGCGCACCTTGCCCGAGGTGATGCGGCTCATGTCGAGCAGGTCCTCGATCAGCTGGGTCTGCATCCGCGCGTTGCGCTCGATGGTCTCCAGGCCCTTTTCCAGCGTCTGCCCGCGGACCGGCGATCGGCGCAGCACCTCGGCCCAGCCCAGGATCGCGCTCAGCGGCGTGCGCAGCTCGTGCGAAAGCGTCGCGAGGAACTCGTCCTTCAGCGCGCTGTGGCGCTCGGCCTCGGCACGCGCCGCGCGTTCCGACACCAGCAGCTGTTCGCGCTCCAGCATCGAGCGCTGCGCGGACTCGTACAGACGCGCGTTGTCCAGCGCCACCGCGGCCTGTGCCGCGACGCCTTCCACCAGTCGCGCCGCGCGCTCGTCGAATATCGCGGCCTTGGCGTGGCCGAAGAACAGGCCGCCGATCACGTGGCGGTCACGATCGATCACCGGCACCGCCAGATAGCTGCGCACCGGCGGGTGCCCCGCCGGCATACCGAAATGCGGCGCCATCTGGCCGTAGCGCGGGTCCTGGGTCACGTCATCGAAACGGACCGTGTCTTCGCCGTTGAAGGTCGGCTTGAAGATGGGCGTGGCGCGCGGATGGCCGAAGCCTTCGAACGCGGAGCGCGGCGCACCCGACAGCGAATACAGCCGATAGGCATCGCCCTGCTCGTCCTGCGTGTTGTAGAAGAAGGCGCCGAACTGCGCCTTGGCGAGCTGCGTGGTGACGTCCGTGACGATCTGCAGCAGCTGCTGCACCTCGAGCGTGGCCGCCAGCGACTTGCCGGACTCGTTGAGCAGTTCGAGCCGCAGCGCCTCTTCGCGCGCCTGGCGCTCGGCGACGCGCCGTTCGGTGACATCGCGCGCGATCTTGGAGGCGCCGACGATGCGGCCGGCCTCGTCGCGGATCGGCGAGATCGTCAGCGAGATCTCCCGTTCGCGACCGCTCTTGCTGCGCCGGATCGTCTCGAAGTGGTCGACCTTCTGGCCACGACGCAGCCGCTGCAGGATCAGGTCCTCCTCGCGCGCGCGTTCGGGCGGGATGATCAGGTGCACGCTGCGTCCCACCGCTTCGTCCGCGGTGTATTCGAACAAGCGCTCCGCGCCGGCATTCCAGCTGGTGATGATGCCGTCGAGCGACTTGCTGATGATGGCGTCGTCGGAGGAGTCGACGATCGACGCGAGCAGCCCGCGGTTACGCACCAGCTCGTCGACGCGGCGCAGGTCGTGCACGAACACGTGCAGGCGCTCGCCGCGCGTGGCCGACAGTTGGACGGCGAAGGACGTGCCGTCGTCCGAGAGCGCGTCGAAGCAGGCCACGGCCGGTTTGAGGCCTTGCACGGTACCGAGCCAGGCGAGCAAGGCCGAGCGATCGGATTCGACGAACCCTTCGGCGATCGAGCGCGTTCCGGCCGCCTGCGGGTTGCCGCCCAACCGCAGCAGTTTCGCCGCGCGATCGGAGATGGCGGTCACCCGGCCATCGGCCTCGAGTTCGAGGTAGGGCTCGAACGCGGCTTCGATCAGCGGTCTATCGTCCACTGTCGGCGTTTCCGCAGTGCAGTTCGCACGGCAGCGCGGGTCGGGGAGACGGTGGGCAGGGCATGAGCATCAGACGGTTATCGACGCCAACCCGTTCCCACCTGCGCAGGCCCCTGCTCGCTAGAGGCCCTGCACGAAGGCAGCGATATCCGCGACCGCTTGTTCATCCAGCGGTGACGGATACAGGCGCGGCATTTTCGATGAAGGATTCTTGATCCACGCAGCGGTCATGCCCGCGTCCATCCGCTTGGACAGTTTCTCCAGCGACGGACCGACCCCACCCTCGCCCTTGGCGCCATGGCAGGCGGCGCAGACCTTTTCGTAGGACTTGCGTCCGCGCTCGGCGTCCGCCGGCGCGGCGGCGGCCAGCGTCACCGGCTTCTTCGGCGCCTTCTGCGCCTTGCCGTCCGCGTCGAGCGCATAGAGCACCAGCGAGGGACTGCCGGCGCTGCCGAAGGTCAGCCGCGAGACGTTGCCCGAGGTCACCGCCACGTATTGGCGCCCTTTGCGCGCATAGGTGATCACGCCGCCGGCGATGCCACCGCCGGTCTGGCTCTTGAACAGCTCCTGGCCGGACTTGCTGTTGAGCACCAGGAAGTGGCCGGCCATGTCGCCGGAGAACACGACGCCGCCCGCGGTGGGCGTGACGCCGGCCACCTGCGGCCCCGCGGTCTCGTACTTCCAGCGGATCGCGCCGGTGTCGGGATCCAGCGCGACGATCCAGCCCTTGCCGGGCTTCTCGAACGTCCACGAGCCGCCCAGGTTGATCTGGCCGGGCTTGAACACGTAGTTCGGATCGCGCTTGAGGATCGCGCACCAGTCCACGGTGCCGACGACGATCGACTGGTTCAGACGATCCAGCGCCGGGCCGTTCCATTCGACGCCGCCGAGCGCGCCCGGACAGACCTCGACGCCTTCGACCGTCGGCGCCACGCCGTGGTTCTTGATGGTCGTGATCGGCTGCTTGAACACGCGCTTGTGGGTCTCGCGGTTGATGCCGTAGACGTAGCCGTCCTTGGAACCGAACACCACCATCGGATTGCCCTTGCTGTCGTAATACAGCATCGGCGCGGCACCCAGATCCAGATCCTGTCCGTCGTTCGAGATCAGCTGGTGATGCCACTTCAACGCGCCGGTGCGCGCGTCGAGCACGACCAGGCTGTTGGCGTAGAGGTTTTCACCCGGACGCAGCGTCGGAATGAAATCCGGCGCGGGATTGCCCACCGGCACGTAGACCTCGCCGGCGGCCATGTCGAGCGTGGTCGTGGTCCAGGTGCCGCCGCCGCCGTGACGCGAGGTGCCGGCGCTCTTCCAGGTCTTGGCGCCCGGCTCGTCGCCGCGCGGAATCGTGTTGAAGCGCCACACCTCGCGACCGTCGTCGAGGTCGTAGGCCATCACGCGACCGCGGATGCCCCAGTCGCCGCCGGATGCACCGATGATCACCAGCCCCTGGAAGATCTGCGGCGCCGCGCTGAAGAACTCGGCCTGCAGCGGATCGCCGATCTGGTGCTGCCAGACGACCTTGCCGGTCGACGCATCCAGCGCCAGCAGACGCCCGTCGGGCGTGCCGCGCACGACCTTGCCGTTGGAGTAGGCCACGCCGCGATTGACCAGCCACACCGGCTCCTGCTCGGGCTCCCAGTGATGGCGCCACTTGATCTCGCAGTCGGTCGCGTCGATGGCGAGCGTGTCGAGCGAGGTCGTCAGATAGATCACGCCGTCGACCTGCACCAGCCCGGTGTGGAACGAGCCGACGTCCTCGACCTGCACGCGGCAGACCTCACCCAGGCGCGCGGCGTTCTCGGTGGTGATCTGCTTGAGCGACGAGTACCGCTGGCCGTCGACCGTGCCGTTGTAGCTCGGCCACTGCGTGTTGGCGCCGTCGCCCGCGTCCTTGACGTCGAACCCGCCGGCTGCGAACGCCGCGCCGCTCACGATACCCAGTCCCGCGAGTGCCACGCGCAGCGTTGCGTTCGCCCCGATTGCGATTCTCATCCCCCCTCCCTTGTCGTACTGCTTCGCGCGATCAGGCCGCCGGTTCCTCGAGCACCAGGAAATTCGGCTCCATCACCTCGTCGCGCAATGGCACGAGTTTCTGATACGCCGGCGACTGATACCAGGCCTCGACCGCTGCGGCATCGGCGAATTTCACGATCAGGCAGGAATCGGGACCGAAGCCGCCGACGAGCTTGCGCACCTTGCCGCGCGTGACGATGGTGCCGCCGGCGGCGGCGAGCGTGGGTCCCGCGGCCGATGCGTATTCGGGCATGCGGCCCGCGTCCTTGATCTTGGCAAACGCAACCAGATAGGCAGCCATTTGAAAAACTCCAGTGTGTGAACGTGGGTGTCTGGATCAGGCGGCGAGCTTGAAGCCGCGATAGCCGTTGTCGACGACCTGCCGGGTGTATTCGAAGTACGTCAGGCCACCGCCGGCATACGGCATGAACGCAACGTGCTTGCCGCCGACGTTGCCGCCGGTGTACCAGGATTTCACCTTGGTGTAGATCGTCTGCTTCGAGATCCAGTCGACGTATTGCGACCAGGCCTTCTCCTCGCGCGGCTTGGCCTCGATCGTTGCGTAGCCGTTCTTGCGCACGTAGTCGATGGTCTGCGCCGTGAACTCGCAGTTCTGCTCGATGCTGGCGACCATGTTGTACAGCACCGAGGGGCTGCCCGGGCCGGTGATGATGAACAGGTTGGGGAAGCCGGCGGTGGAGACGCCCAGGTAGTTCTTCGCGCCGTCCTTCCACTTGTCGCGCAGCAGCAGGCCGCCGCGACCGCGGATGTCCACCGCGTTGAGTGCACCGGTCATCGCGTCGAAGCCAAGCGCGAACACCACGGCGTCGAACTCGTACTCGGTGCCGTTCTCCAGGCGGATGCCCTTTTCGGTGAACTCCTGGATCCCCGAGTCGCGCAGGTCCACCAGCGTCACGTTGTCGCGGTTGAAGGTCTCGAAGTAGTCGGTGTCGACGCACAGGCGCTTGGCGCCCATCGGGTACTGCGGCATCAGGCGTCGCGCGGTGTCGGGATCCTTGATGCGCGCGCGGATCTTTTCCTTGACCCACTCGCTGACGATCGAGTTGGACTCGATGTCGGTGACCAGGTCCGGATACGCGGCGAGCATCAGGTAGCCGCCGCGCTGCCAGGCGAACTCGAGCTGCTTGCGCAGCGACTCCTTGTCCGCTTCCTTGGCGCCGATCGACGGAGCCTCGTACGAGATGCCGACTTCGGACTGGCGCGCCAGCCGGCGGATCTCGTCGTAGCTCTCGTGCGCCTGCTTGATCTCCTCGTCGGTGTAGTGACGATTCCATGCCGGAATCGCGAACTGCGGCGTGCGCTGGAACACGTGGAGGTGGGCGGCCTGCTTGGCCACCAGCGGCGTGGCCTGGATCGAGCTGGACCCGGTGCCGATCATCGCGACGCGCTTGCCGGTGAAATCCACGCCCTCGTGCGGCCAGCGGCTGGTCCTGTACGTCGGGCCCTTGTACTTCTCCAGGCCCTTGAACCTGGGCTCGAGCGGTACCGACAGGCAGCCCGACGCCATCACCAGGAACTGCGAGCTCAGCTCCTCGCCACCGGACGTGCGGATGCGCCAGCGGTTGGCCTTCTCGTCGAAATGCGCGGACTCGACGGTGGTACCGAACGTGAAGTGCTTGCGCAGGTCGAAGCGATCGGCCACGTGCTGGATGTAGCGCAGAATGTCGGGCTGCTCGGCGTATTTCTGCGGCCACTTCCAGGTGCGCTGCAGCTCCTCGTCGAACGAGTACGAGTAGGTCAGGCTTTCGATGTCGCAGCGCGCGCCGGGATAGCGGTTCCAGTACCAGGTGCCGCCGACGTCGGGCGCCTTTTCGATCGCGCGCACGGTGTAGCCGGCCTTGGTCAGCAGATGGGTCTGGTAGAGCCCGGCGAATCCTGCACCGACGACGACGGCGTCGCACTGCGAGGGGGACGATTGAGCGTTCATGCCTTCCTCCAAAAATTGGGGTGCTGCGTGTTGATCAGGTCGTGCGCAATGCCGACTCGACTGCGGATTGCGATGCCTCGACGGTCTCGATCATCGGGTAATGACCGGCCACGGGAATGCCGACCAGCCGGCCGCGCCGGAGGTTCCGCGCCGTCTCGGCGAGGTAGGCCTCGTTCACGAACGGATCGGTCTGGCCGTAGAACAGCGTGACCGGTCCGGGATAGTCGGCCAGCGCCGGCATGAAGTCCGGCGAGGTCCAGTTCTTCAGGTAGGCGGTCCAGGTGGGACGCTCCATCGCCGCGCGATTGCGATCCACCAGGCGGCGCAGATCGCCGTCGTCGATTCCCGGAGACAGGAACCCCTTGATGGCGGCGGCCGGATCGGCCCACGCGCCGTCGAATCCGGCGAACGTCGCGGCATCCAGCGGCGTACCCGCCGGTGACACCGGCGTGAGCGCCGCCACCGCGGTCACCGCATGGGGCCGCAACGTGGCCACGCGCATCGCGGTGGCCCCGCCCATCGAATGACCCAGCACCGCGAACGAGGTCCAGCCCAGGTGCTCGTCGACCGCCGCCAGCGCGGCGCGCGCCATGCCGTCGATGCCGGCCGCCGGCTCGAGCGCGCGATTGACCCCGTAGGCGGGGAAATCGAAGTAGGCCCAGGTGAAATCGCGCGTATTGCTGCGCGCGCGCGCCGCCAGCCATACGCCGCTGTCGAGCGCCCATCCGTGCAACACCAGGACCTTGATCGGACCGGCGCCCTCGATGGCGGCAAATCGAGCCGTGGAAGTCGTCATTTTCGTGCTCATGGAAAGCTCCTTTCGTACGGCAAGGCCACGAGGAATGGGCCGACGCACCCCGATTCTAGTCCTGCGATTCGGACCCGATAGGTCGGTACAAGCCCGACTTGTGGCCGCATGCTGGAATCCGCGACCGTGCGCCGTGCTCATACGCACGTCCAACGACCAAACATCCGACAGAGATCGTCCATGGCTCTAGATCCCACCTGCCAGTTCATCCTCACCGCGCTGCAGAAGCAGGGCGTCAAGTCCTTCGAGCAGCTCAGCGTCGCGCAGGCGCGCGCGGTGATCGATACCTTCCCGACGCTGCAGAACGCGCCCGAAGAGGTCGCCAAGGTCGAAGATCACGCACCGGGCGGCGTGGCGCTGCGCGTGTACGTGCCGGCCAACGCCAACGGCTCGGCGATCCTCTACACGCACGGCGGCGGTTGGGTCGGCGGGCACCTCGGCGTCTGCGACGAGCCGGCCCGCGCGTTGGCCAACGAAACCGGCGCGACCGTCATCGCGACCACCTATCACCTGGCGCCCGAAGCACGCTTCCCGCAGCAGACCAATGACGTGTTCGCCGCGCTGCAGTGGCTGCACGACAACGCCAAGCGCCTGGGCATCGATACGAATCGCGTCGCGATCGTCGGCGACAGCGCCGGCGGCAATCTCGCGGCGGTCACCGCACTGCGCGCCCGCGACGCGGGCATCGCGCTCGCCGCGCAGGTGCTGATCTATCCGGTCATCGATCGCCGCTGCAAGGGCGCATCCAAGACGCAGTACGCCGACGGCTACCTGGTCACGCGCGCCGCGGTCGACTGGTTCTGGGACCACTACCTGGCCCAGCCGTCGGACATCGAACATCCGCTGGCCTCGCCGCTCAACGCCCAACTCGCCGGCGTCGCGCCCGCGCTGATCCTCACCGCCGAGTACGACCCGTCGCGCGACGAGGCCGTCGAATACGCCGAGGCGCTGCGCAAGGCCGGCGTCGATGTACGACACGTGCGGCTGCCCGGGCTGATCCACGGCGTGTTCTGGATGTCGGCGGCGATCCCGCGCAGCAGCGAGGTGTTCGAGGCGATCGGCGATTTCCTGCGCGAGCGGATTGGGAAGGCGCGGAAGAACTGAAAGCGGAAGTTAGGCGGTAGGCGTTGGCGGTTGGCGTCCGCTCCCTAACGCCTAACGCTCCCGGGCCCGTGCCTTGCGAAAGCAGGGCATGAACAAAACCGACCTCCAGGATCCGCGCGAGCGCGGACCCAAGCCGCCCTTCCCGCAGCCGCCGCAAACGCCGCCGGGCAAGGACGACCAGATGCAGCCGCCGGCCGATCACGGCGAGAAGGACTACGTCGGACGCGCGCGCCTGAAGGATCGCGTGGCACTGGTCACCGGCGGCGACAGCGGCATCGGCCGGGCGGTGGCGCTGCTGTACGCGCAGGAAGGCGCCAAGGTCCTGATCACCTGCCTCGAGGACGATGCGCGCGACGCGCGCGTCACCGTCGAGACCATCGAAAAACTGGGCGGCCAGGCGATCGCAATGCCGGGCGACGTGCGCGATCCGGCGTTCTGTCGCCAACTCGTGGAGCGCGCCGTGTCGGAGTTCGGTTCGCTCGACATCCTGGTCAACAACGCCGCGTTCCAGCGTCATCACGACAAGCTCGCGGACTTCACGCCCGACGAGATCGACGCCACGTTTCGCACCAACGTCTTTGCCACGATCTATCTGACCCAGGCTGCCGAAGCACACCTGCGTCCCGGCGCCTGCGTCATCAACGTGACCTCGATCCAGGCCAAGGACCCGACGCCCCAGCTGCTGGCCTACGCGGCGACCAAGGCGGCGATCTCCAACCTCACGCGCGGTCTGGCCGGACTGCTCAAGGATCGCGGCGTGCGCGTCAACGCGGTGGCGCCCGGACCGGTATGGACGCCGCTGGTGGCCTCCACGCTGCCCAACGAAAAGGTGCGCAACTTCGGCCACCACACGATGTTCGGCCGCCCCGCCCAGCCGGTGGAGCAGGCCGCGCTGTTCGTGTTCCTGGCCACCGACGATGCGAGCTACGTCACCGGCGAGATCTTTGGCGCAACCGGCGGACAGTCGCCCGTCTAGCCTGCGCAGCGCAGGCCGCTGCGGTGCAAATTGCGCCGCCGCGGACCTCAGGGCAGCACGAACTGCCGCAACTTGACCCGCTTGTGGGGTCCGACCGTGATGCGCCCCTTCATCGGCCCGACCTTGTCGGCCGTCAGCGCGATGCGGATCGAGTCCAATCGGCGCGTGCCGTCGTCGGCGTCGAATCCGAACTCGACGCCGCCGTTGGCCAGCGCGCGCTCCGACACCGGCATCGGCGTCACGTGCTCGATCGAGAAGTACTCGAGAAACTGGCGGCTGAGCCGTACGGAGCGCGCGGCGCCATCGGGCAGCGCGCCCTCGCCCAATTTCAATTCAAGGACCTGCGGCGATCGCAGCCGCGCCACGCGCTCGTAGGACACCTCCACGCCGCTCGCCGGCTGGCGGATCGAGGCGGTCGCCAGCGGTCCGCGTCCAAGCACGGTGAGCACGGCCAGGATCAGCAGCATCAGCATCAGCAGCACGCAGATGCGCTCCACCCAGGCCCACCGCCGCTCCAGCGACGCGGGCGCCCGTTCCAGCTCGATCTCCTGCGAAATGCCCATGACCCAAACCCCACGAAGAATGCGTTCGCGGCTCAGCTGAACGGAACAAGCTTCGTGCCCGGGGCCACGTCCCGGTCTGGATCGTCACTCGATCTGCGTGCGCAGGAACACCATCCCCGAAAACGGCGAACCGCCGTACTCGTCCTCCAGCGCCGCCGGAACGCGGTAGGCGCTGGCGAGCGCGCCGATGCGAAATCCGAGCGGACCCCAGCCTCCCAGGCGATAGCTCGCGCCCAGGCTCAGCTTGCCGACGCGGAGCTTGCCGCCGTCCTCCACCAGGTGCTCGTTCTCCAGCACCTCGGCGCGACCGTACACCGTCCAGGGCGATGCGAATGCGCGCGATGACTCCAGCGCGTACGCCGGCAGCGTGTGTCCGTGCTCGCGATTGAGGCCCACGGCCAACATCGTGTTCCAGCGACCGCCGCCCTCCATGCGACGTGCGTGGCTCACCGAGGCGGTGGTGCGATGCACGCCGACGTCGGGCTCGAGCTGCTCGGGGGAAGACAGGTAGCCGTGACTGGCCTGCAGCGACCATTCCGGATCCGGATTCCAGCTCACGCGCCCCGAATACGAGTCGAGCCTGCGCGTCTCGATGTTCCAGCGCGATTGATCCGGCTCGCTCCCGTTGAACGCCGAGCCTTCGAACTTCCAGCTGCCCAGCACCATGCCGAGCGTGACCACGCCGAACGTGATGTGCGTGGAGTCGAGCCAGTGGTGCGACAGCGGCGCCTCGGGCAGCGACACGCCCGAACCCCGGTGCATGAACGCCGGCGGTCCCAGCGCCGGTTCGCCCGGCAGTCCGACATAGCCGAACACCGATCGCTTCTCGCCGATCTGCATGCTGTAGGTGGTGGCCAGCTCCATGAACAGATCGTGCGGATGCTGGCGATCGACCAACTCGTGCTCCCCGTCCGCAGTCTCGCCGGTCTGGAACAGCAGCGGATACCCGCGCCTTCCCATCAGCGGATCGAGCGAGACCATCGAACGCAGGCTCCACGTTCCGTTCGCGCCGAGCGGCCGCTGGCCCATCACCATCAGCATGCTCGGCACAAACGTCTTGTCGCCGCCGCGATCGCCGCCCTGTTCGTCGTAGACGACGTCGGCATAGCCGTGCGCCATCAGCATCCAGGCGCCGATGTGCGAATGCAGCCCCTCCATCGGCGTGGCATCGGGCTGCCAGCTGGTGCCTGACGCCTCGCGCGTCATCGCATAGGGACCCAGCGCACCTTGCATCGCAGCTTCGGTCGTCGACGCCGCACAGAGCAGCGCCAACGCGGGAAGCGCCATTGGCTTCGACATGGCCGCGCCCTCAGTGACAGGGCTTCTTGAACTGCTTGCGCAGCAGCCACAGGTTCACCGGCCACGCCGCGAGAAAGCCCGCGATCAGCGCCGCGCCGTAGCCGAGCCAGAACCGCGGCGCGAGAACCGAGCTCACGCTCATGCCGCCGACGTGGTAGTCGGCGAGGTTCATCGCCGCTTCCATCACGGCGATCGACACGGTCTCGCCCAGCCAGATCGCACGGAACGCCGCGCCGACACCCATGCCCCGGCGCACCAGCGGACGCAGCCCCAGCGCATAGCCGCTCAGGAAACCCAGCACCGTGGCCAGCACCATCGTCGCCGCCGCCGGCAGACCCAGGCTCACGCCGATCAGCAGGCCGGCGAACTCGCCGATGGCGCAGCCGGACAGGCAGTGCAGCGTCGCGGCGGTGGCGAGCGACGCGGCCGATCCGCCGTGCGCGCCGGGAGCGTGCGCGTGGGCCGAATGCGCCGATGCGGCTACTTGCGCGTGCGGGGCAGGCGCGCAGCAGGACTTTTCTTGCGAAGGGGATGACATCGAGGAGCACGTCGCGCATGCGCGTGAACTCGGCGATGCGTTCGTCGAGATTGCGCAGTCGCCGCTGCGCCAGCGCCTTGACGCCTTCGCGTCCGCCCTGCCCACGGCTGAGCCGCAGCAGCTCCGCGATCTCGTCGAGCGCGAAACCGAGGGTCTTGGCGCGGCGGATGAACTGCAGGCGGCTGACGTCGTCGGGCCCGTAGCTGCGATAGCCCGAGCCGGTGCGCTGCGGCTTGGGCATCAGCCCGGCACGCTCGTAGAAGCGCACCGTGTCGATGCCCACGTCTGCCGCGGCGGCGAGTCGTCCGATGGTGAGTCGATTCATGGCAGGCCCAGGCTAAAGCCTGGACTCTAGTCCAGAGTCAAGCCTGTCGCGCGACTCAGATGACCTTGCCGGGATTGAGCAGGTTCTTCGGATCGAGGCTGCGCTTGAGCATGCGCATCAGCTCGATCTCGGCGGACGAGCGCGAGATGCCCAGGTGATGGCGCTTTTCGGTGCCGATGCCGTGCTCGGCCGAGATCGAACCGCCGATGTGCCCGAGCGGGGCGTAGACGTCCTCGTCGGATTCCTCGTGCTGGCGCGCAAGATCGCCGTCGACGCCCGGATGGACGAAGAAGTGCAGGTTGCCGTCGCCGATGTGGCCCAGCACGTCGCAGCGGGACGCCGGCCAGCGCCGCTTCAACCGCGCCTGCACGTCGGCGACGTACGCCTCCATGTCGCGGATCGTCAGGCTCACGTCGTAGAGGAACACCGGCTTGCGCTGGTAGAGCGCCTGGAAGTTCTCGCGGATCGCCCACAGCGCGCTGCGCTCGGCCTCGGAACGCGGGATCACGACCTCCTCCACCAGGCCGTCCTCGGAGGCCTTGCCCATCGCGGCGAGGAACTGCTCGGTATCGGCCTCCGGATTGGCGCCCTCGACGTCGAGCACCACGTAGTACGCGTGGCCACGATCCACCGGTGCGCGGTGCCAGCCGGGTTCGGTGACTTCGCGAAAGTAGTCTCCCCACATCACCTCGTAGGCGCTGAGCTGGCCGCCGAGCGCCTGTTGCAGGCGCTTGAGCAGCGCCGCGGCCTTGCCGAAGTCCGCCATCGCCACCAGCGCGGTGTTGCGGCTCACCGGCGCCTCCTCGAGGCGCACGACCACGCGCGTGACGACGCCCAGGGTCCCTTCGCTGCCGATGAAGAGCTGCTTCACGTCGTAGCCCGCGTTGTTCTTGAGCATGCGGTTCATCGACGAGATCACGGTGCCGTCGGCCAGCACCGCTTCCAGCCCGAGCACGCGCTGACGCGTCATGCCGTAGCGGATCACGCTGATGCCGCCGGCGTTGGTCGCGACGTTGCCGCCGACCGTGCACGAACCGCGCGCGCCCAGGTCCACCGGGAACAGCAGGCCGTGCTCGCGCGCGGTCTCCTGCAGCGTCTGCAGCACCACGCCGGCCTGCACGGTGGCGGTGCGACCGATCGGATCGACCTCCTCGATGCGGTTCATGCGCTCGAGCGAGAGCACCACGGCGTCGGCTTCGACGACGGCGCCCTCGACGCAGCCGGTGAGTCCGCCGTGCGTGACCACGGCCTGGTTGCGCGCATGGCAGACGGCGAGCACGCGCGACACCTCCTCGGTGCTGCGCGGCCGGGCCAGCGCCGCGGCCTGCATCGGCCGCGCATCCCAGTAGCTGCTCGGACGCTGCGCGATGCGCGCCGGCTCGAGCACCGCATCGGCATCGCCGCCGAGGGCTTCACGCAGCGCGTCGACGATCGGCGTCATGGAGCGGGGTCCGGAAGGAACAGCGTGGCGGGATGTTCGAGCAGGGCGCGGATCCGCCGCACGAAGATGGCGCCATCGTAGCCGTCCACGATGCGGTGATCGAACGAGCACGACAGGTTCATCGTCGAACGCACGACCACGGCGCCGGCGCGCACCACCGCCCGCTCGACGATGCGATTGACGCCGATGATCGCGACCTCGGGGGCGTTGATGATCGGCGTGGTGACGATCCCGCCGAGCGCACCGAGGCTGGTGATCGTGATCGTCGAACCCGACAGGTCCTCGCGCCGCGCCTTGCCGGCGCGCGCGGCGTCCGCCAGCCGGCGGATCTCCTGCGCGCGCTGCCACAGGTCGAGCCGTTGCGCGTTGCGCAGCACCGGCACCATCAGGCCCTGCGGTGTCTGCGTGGCGATGCCGACGTGCAGCGCGGAAAAGCGCTGGATCTCGCCGCGCTCCTCGTCGAAGGTCGCGTTGACCTGCGGGAATTCGGGCAACGCGCGCGCCAGCGCCTGGATCAGCAGCGGCAGCAGCGTCAGGCGCGGCCGATCCGGCTCGCGTTCATTGAGGTGTCGCCGCAGCGCTTCGACCTCGGTCACGTCGATCTCCTCGACGTAGGTGAAGTGCGGGATGTTCTGCGCCGATCGCTGCATCGCTTCGGCGATCTTGCGGCGCACGCCGATCAGCGGGATGCGTTCGACGGTGTCGTCGTCACCGGGCGGACGCGCCGCACGCTCGAGGTCCTCGCGCAGGATGCGGCCGGAAGGGCCGGTTCCCTTGACCTGTTGCAGGTCGATGCCGCGCTCGCGCGCGAGCTTGCGCACCGCCGGCGCGGCAGCGGCCCGTGCGGTTCCCTCTCCCGCGTGCGGGAGAGGGTGGCGCGAAGCGCCGGGAGAGGGGGTCGCAGGTTGCGAGACCCTCTCCCCCCGCCCCTCTCCCGCAGGCGGGAGAGGGGAGTCCGCGAGTGCGATGACCACCAGCGGCGCCCCCACCGCCACCTTGTCGCCCACCTCGCCGTGCAACGCCCGAACGACGCCCGCCACCGGTGACGGAATTTCCACCGCCGCCTTGTCGGTGAGCATGTCCACCAGCGGCTGGTCCTCCGCGACGGTGTCGCCCACCGCCACGCGCCACGCCGCGATCTCGGACTCGGCGATGCCCTCGCCCACGTCCGGCAGCTTGAATACGAATTCGCTCATGTCTCGGTCACCGCCTTCAGCGCCCGGATCACGCGCGCAGGGCCGGGGAAGTACTCCCACTCGAGCGCGTGCGGATACGGCGTGTCCCAGCCGGTGACGCGCTCGATCGGCG
The DNA here is from genome assembly GCF_020697055.1 of Panacagrimonas sp. Classification (GTDB taxonomy): domain Bacteria; phylum Pseudomonadota; class Gammaproteobacteria; order Nevskiales; family Nevskiaceae; genus Panacagrimonas. Next base: position 95,277 of record NZ_JAJFBP010000015.1, read on the forward strand.
CTTCGAGATTCCAGAAGCAGTGCTCCTGCACCAGCGCGGAGAGCTCGGCGCCGTAGCCGCCGGTGCGCGTGGCCTCGTGCACGATCACGCAGCGCCCGGTCTTCTTCACCGAGGTTGCGATCGCCTCGACGTCGATCGGCAGCAGGCTGCGCAGGTCGATCACCTCGGCGTCGATGCCCGACTCCTCGGCCGCCGCCAGGCACACGTGCACCATCGTGCCGTAGGCGATCACCGTCACCGCCGCGCCCTTGCGCACGATCGACGCCTTGCCCAGGTCGATACGGTAGTAGTCGGCCGGCACCTCGCTCGCGGGATGCTTCGACCACGGAACCAGCGGGCGATCGTGGTGACCGTCGAAGGGTCCGTTGTAGATGCGCTTGGGCTCGAAGAAGATCACCGGATCGTCGTCCTCGATCGCGGCGATCAGCAGGCCCTTGGCATCGTAGGGATTCGACGGCATCACGGTCTTGAGTCCGCAGACGTGCGTGAAGATCCCTTCGGGACTCTGGCTGTGCGTCTGACCGCCGAAGATGCCGCCGCCGCACGGCGTGCGCACCACCAGCGGCGCGCCGTACTCGCCGCCGGATCGATAGCGCAGCCGCGCGGCCTCGGAGACGAGCTGGTCGAACGCCGGGTAGATGTAGTCGGCGAACTGGATCTCGGCGACCGGTCGCAGGCCGTACACCGCCATGCCGATCGCGGCGCCGATGATGCCGCCCTCGGCGATCGGCGTGTCGAACACGCGCGACTTGCCGTATTTCTTCTGCAATCCGGCGGTCGCACGGAACACGCCGCCGAAATAGCCCACGTCCTCGCCGAAGGTCACGACGTTCTCGTCGCGCGCGAGCATCACGTCGAGCGCCGAGTTGATCGCCTGGATCATGTTCATCGCGGGCATGGCGTCAGTTCCCGTCGCCCTTGAGCTCGCTCTGCACCTGGTCTAACTGCTGCTGCAGGTGCACCGGCAGTTCCTTGAACACGTCCTCGAACATCGTGTGCAGGTGCGGCTTGGCACCGCCGAGCACGCCGATGGCTTCGGCTTCCTTGAGCGCGGCGCGCACCTCGCGCTCGACCTCTGCCGCCAATGCCGCGTGCTGCTCCTCGCTCCACGCGTCGATCGCGATCAGATGCTGCTTGAGCCGCGCGATCGGATCACCCAGCGGCCAGTTCGCCGCCTCGTCCTTCGGGCGATAGGCGGCCGGATCGTCGCTGGTCGAATGCGCCGCCGCGCGATACGTGAACAGTTCGATCAGCGTCGGACCGTGGTTGGTGCGCGCGCGCTCGGCGGCCCATTGGGTGGCCGCGTAGACCGCCAGGAAGTCGTTGCCGTCTACGCGCAGGCCCGGCATGCCGTAGCCGAGCGCGCGCTGTGCGAACGTCGCGCGCTCGCCGCCGGCGATGCCCTGGAACGAGGAGATCGCCCACTGGTTGTTGACGACGTTCAGCAGCACCGGTGCGCGATACACGGCGGCGAACGTCATCGCGTAGTGGAAGTCCGCCTCGGCGGTGGTGCCCTCGCCGATCCAGCTCGCCGCGATGCGCGTGTCGTGCTTGATCGCCGAGGCCATCGCCCAGCCCACCGCCTGCGGAAACTGCGTGCCAAGGTTGCCGGACAGCGAGAAGAAGTTCGCCTGCTTCGCCGAGTACAGCACCGGCAGCTGGCGGCCTTTCATCCGGTCGGCCGGATTGCTGAAGATCTGGCACATCATGTCGACGATGGGCCAGTCGCGCGCGATCAGCAGGCCCTGCTGGCGATAGCTCGGGAACAGCATGTCCGCCGGATCCAGCGCCATGGCCTGCGCCACCGCCACCGCCTCTTCGCCGGTGCACTTGATGTAGAAGCTGGTCTTGCCCTGGCGCTGCGCGTTGAGCATCCGGTCGTCGAACGCGCGCGTCAGCGCCATCGAGCGCAGGCCGCGCCGCAGCGTGTCGGGATCGAGCCCGGGATCCCATTGGCCGACCGCCTTGCCCGCGTCGTCGAGCACGCGGATCAGGCCGTAGGGATAGTCGCGGAGCGCCGATTCGGGCGTGTCGACCGCGGGACGCGCCATCGTGCCGGCGGCCGCGATGTGCAGCTCGCTGAAATCGTGCGCCTCGCCGGGTCGCGCGGCCGGCTCGGGCACGTGCAGCGCGAGCTGCTCGTCGTCGGACGAAGGCTCGGCGGCCCCTGGGGGTTCGGCTCTGCGCTTGCGGGTCGTCATGGCAGTCAGACTCCGGTGGTGCGCAACGGTTCGCGGGCTTCAGCGAACCGTCGACCGCACCGGAGTATTCCCTGCCCGCTCGGCTCCGGTCAGCCCTTGAGCACGTCCGCGGTGTGCATCGTGTCGAGATATTCCTTGACCGAGGAAATCTTGCCGTCGCGCACGGTGATCAGGAAGTGATAGAGGTTGTTGTACGTGCGCCCGTTGCCGAGCACGCCGTAGGACTCGGCCTCGACGGCCACCTTGTCGCCTTCGGCGACCATGCCGTGCGGCGTGATCGCGAGGCCGTCCTTCGAGCTGGGCACCAGCTGGAACAGGATCTCGCCGATCTCCGCCTTGGTCTTGGTGCCGGCGAGCGGGAACAGCTCGACCTTGCCGCCGATCCACCACGTCGCGTCCGGCGTCAGCTTGTCGAGCACCTGCTGCACTTCCTTGCGCTTGAAGTGCGCAAAGAATTCGGCGACCAGCTTCTTGTTGGCTTCGATGCTCATGCGATCTCTCCTCGTGCGTTCATTTCCGCGGTCAACGATGGTGTGCCACCGGCATGCGGCGAGCCTGTGGCGACCTGCTGCTTCCGTTCGTCCGCCGCGGACGGCCGGTCGCACGGCACGGATCCGGGCCACCGACGAGCGGGCCGGATACCGTCGCAGGCGGCAATTGAATCACGTGGCAGGTCCATAGACTTCGCGCCCATCGACCGTGTCTGGGCAAGGACCTTCAGATGTTGGCCACGCGCCGCCTGCTTCACCCCTTCGTGCTGCTGATCTGCAGCGTCCTGACCACCGCCTGCGGTGGCGGCGGCGGCAGCACCGGTGGAAGCAGCGGCGGCGGCGACGACACGTCGGTCGCGGTGGCCGAGCGCGCGTTCACCGTCACGACGCACCACGACAGCATGCTGGCGCCCGCGGGCATCCCGGTCGATTTCACGCTGAGTCGCATTCCGCGCGCCGGCATCAACATCGAGATCGGATCGCCCTCCGAGGCCCTGCTCGATGCGCAGTACGAGGACACGGGCCCGACGACCGGCCGCTTCACGCTGATGCTCGCGTCGGGCCAGACGCTGGGCGCGGGCCGCAGGGCGGTGAGCGTGCAGCTGAACTTCTGTTACGACGAGGCCTGCAACGAACATGTCGCGGGCAGTCCCGTCACCGTTGCCGTCGACTACGACGTGCGCCCCGAGGAGCGCAAGGTGCGCGTCGAGGTCGTCGACCCGTCGCCGGTCTACGGCGTCACGACGGATCCGGCGGGCCCGATCGCGCATGGAACGGTGCGCGTCTACAACCCTCCGGCCGAAGGCGTGAACTTCGACTACTCGGGCGGCAAGGTCGTCGCCGTCTCCACGGCTCCGTTTCCCGGCGGATACCAGGTGGACCTGCAGATGCGCGCGCCGGCGTCGGCCGGACTCGGGCGCCACACGTCCAACTCCTTTCTGACGGTCTGCTTCGCCGACGACTGCGGCCGTGGTCGCGACGTCGGCTATCCCCGGATGAACGTCGACTACACGGTGACGGCCGTGCCGGTGCAGCAGGTGCGGAGCTTCGATCTGCCGATCAGCGATCTGGCCTGGGATCCGGTGCATCGCTGGCTGATCCTGCTGCCTACCGTCGGCAGCTTCTCGATGAATTCCAACCGTGGCGTCATGGAGCCCAACACCGGGACGCTGTATTTCGACCCCACCGGCGGACCGACGCTGCACAACCTGTCGTTGTCGCCCGATGGCCAGTGGTTCGTCGCCGACGATGGCCGCGGTCGCACGCTCTACCGGTTCGCGCGCCAGGACCTGACGCAGAGCGACCGCCTCCAGGTGCAGGCCGACCCCGCGGATCCGTCGCCGTGGGCGCAAAGCGTCCAGGTGCTGGACCTCGAGTACGGTCCCGACGGAACGCTCGCGCTGCTGACCGCCGACGATCTGCTCAGCGCCAGCCCCGCCGGCGTCGACCTGCGGTTGATGGACGGCATGAGCACGCGCGCCGACCGCTACATCCCCGCCGGCACGCTCTCATCGGGCCGCATCTGCTCGTTCACCTGGCGCGCCGACGACGCGAATTCGATGCTCGCTTCGACGTTCGATCCCGGCTACGTCCCGCTCGCCGTGTCGGCCTCGGGCCTGGCACCCGCGGCCGCGGGCGGCAACGGCTTCAACTGCTCGCGTGGCATGCGCGAATCGACCGGCCGGATCTTCCATCGGGACGGAACCGTGCGCAGTGCAGGCAATGGCGCGTTGGTGAAACGCCTGGGCGTGGAAACCGGCGCCTCCGGCGAGGTGCAGGATCTGGCGGTGGATGAAACGCTGCGCCGCGTGTACGTGCTGCACACGCTGAGCACGGACGAGGCCGGCGACGCACGCGTCACGGCATACGACCTCGACTCGCTGGCCCGCATCGGCTCGACCGTCCTGCGACAGTCGGGACAACCGCACCGCCTCGTGCGATGGGGCGAGCGCGGGCTCGCGCTGCCCACCCGCTACGGCAAGCTGCTGCTGATCGAAGGGGGAATCGTCGACGGCAGCGCCGCATCGTGACCCGCGCTCCGCTCAGGTCCGCAGCAGCGCCACCACGAGCTTGATCCACAACAGCGTCAGCACCACGTTGCTCACGGCAAAGACCACGAGGCGATGCACGACGCGGTTGTAGCCCAGGTGGATGAGGCTGTGGACCACGCGCAGCCCCGCGTAGGTCCATGCCGCGCCGACGACGAACCCGTCGACCGCGTGCGCGGCGATCGACGCCAGGCATAGCGCGTAGAACAGCACCGGCGCCTCGAGCAGATTCATCCACGCGCGATTGGGGATGCCCACCTCGCCCGAGACCCGCGCGGACTCGCCGTAACGGAAGTCGTCGGGCGTGAGCTCGCCGGCCAGTCCCGCACGGATGCGCCGGAACGGGATGATCAGCAGCACGATCAGCGTCCATCCGATCAGCGCCGCCATCGGCGCGAGCAGCGGGCTGGGCGTCAAGCTCGTCACGAACGACCTGGCCGGCGCCCGATGCGGCCGCGCACCGGCTCAGCCGGCGCCGGCCTCCAGCGCCGCGAGATTGCGGGCCGCGAGGCCTTCCATGGTCCAGGCGTCCTGCACCACGCCGTAGCCCATGCGGCCGTCGTTCGTGGTCCATTGGTGCAGCGTGTTCTGGATGTGCAGGCACAGGTAGCAGGGCCATGCGCCGCCGGCGATGGCGCCGCCGCGCATCGTCAGACCCTGGCCGCTCGCGTCGGTGACCTCCACCTCCATCGCCACGCCCGGCATGCCGCTGCGATCCGCGCGGATCCGCGCCTTGGCGATCGGCGTGACCTTGCCCTCGCGCAGCACGTAGCCATGCGCCAGCTCGTACTGCTGGTCGCGGGGTGCGAACGGCTTGAAGTGCAGGATCAGGTGCACCGTGAGCTCCTTGCCGAAGCTCGCGTGCATCCAGCACAGCGTGCGCATGCCGTACTCGGCGCGCGGCCCCCAGCTGTGGTCCATCGTGTCGACGCAGTCGATCTTGTAGGTGCGCTTGCCGAGCTTGAGCTCGCCCTTGACGTGCGCGGTCTGGTCGAAATGCCCCTTGTAGCCTTCGCCGAATCCGGATCCTTCGACCTGCGCGGCTTCGGTCGAATGAGCCCGCGTGTTCTGGCTGGCGTCGTGGATGTCGAACGGATCCATCAACCCGAGGTAGTCGATGTGCAGCTCGTTGCCGTTGTGGCCGACGTAGTCGATCCGATAGTCGCGCGGCGCGTTCACCGACTTCACGTGGATGCCGTTGGGCAGCTTGTAGTCGGTGTAGCTCTTGGGCAGCGGCAGGTGCTCCTGCACGTCGTGATGCACGACGTTCAGCCGGTCGGCCGACAGGCCGCGGTAGACGATCACCTCGGACGCGCACGCGCCGAGCCCGGCACGTGCCACCGTGTAGATGCTGCCGAGCAGACGTTCTTCGGGAACGTAAAAGCTGAAGAAGTTGGTCTCCGCCCACTCGTGATTGACACCCGCGGCGTGGTGGAACTCGATGTCCTTGGCGGTGATCACGGTGTGCTTCCTCCTGGGGGTGGACGATGCGAACGGAGATGATCGTACGCCAGCGACCCATCTGGATGTTTGGACTTGCTACCCGCGGGCAGCCGGATCGGGGGCGCCGAACCGCTTGGGCAGCAGCCCGGCGAGTTCGGCTTCGCTCAGGTCGCGCCACTTTCCCACCTTCAGCTCGCCGAGCCGCAGATTGATGATGCGCACGCGCTGCAGGCGCCGCACGTCGTAGCCGAAGGCGTCGCACATGCGCCGGATCTGCCGGTTCAGGCCCTGCGTCAGCACGATCCGGAAGACCTTGGGCGCGATGCGCTCGACCCTGCAGCGTTTGGTCGTCGCCTCGAGTTCGGGCAGACGTACGCCGCCGGCCATGCCCGCGAGGAACGCATCGTCGAAGGGACGGTCGACCGTGACCACGTACTCCTTCTCGTGTTCGTTCTCGACGCGCAGGATCTCGTTGACGATGTCGCCCTGGTTGGTCAGCAGGATCAGGCCTTCGGATTCCTTGTCGAGGCGCCCGATCGGAAAGATGCGTTCGCGGTGGCCGATGAAGTCGACGATGTTGCCGGCGATGTGGCGCTCGGTCGTGCAGGTGATGCCCACCGGCTTGTTGAGCGCGATGTAGACCGGCTTGCGCTTGGCGCCGATCGGCTTGCCGTCGACCTCCACCGCGTCGCCCTCGCCCACGCGCGTGCCCAGCTCGGCGCGCTGTCCGTTGACGCTGACGCGACCGGCCTCGATCCAGGTGTCGGCCTCGCGGCGCGAACACACGCCGGTTTCGCTGATGAACTTGTTGAGTCGCACGTCGGGCCGCTCAGGCTTTTTCGAAGAACCGGTTCGGCGGCCGCGGCAGTCCCAGGTGCTCGCGCAGCGTGCGGCCTACGTAGCGCGTACGGAAGATGCCGCGCCGCTGCAGCTCGGGCACGACGCGATCGACGAAGTCGTTCAGGCCTTCAGGCAGGTACGGGAACATCACGTTGAAACCGTCGGAGCCCTGCGTTTCCAGCCACTCCTCCATCTCGTCGGCGATGGTCTTGGCCGTTCCGACCATCGACAGTCCCGGATAGCCGCCGACGCGCTGCGCGAGCTGGCGCACCGTGAGGTTCTCCTCCCGTGCGGCGGCCACGATCATCGCGCGCGAGGTGCGGCTCTGGTTGCTTTCGGGGATCTCGGGCAGCGGCGCGTCGGGATCGAACCTCGACGCATCGGTGCCGAGCATGATCGACAGCGATGCCAGGCCCGAGTCGTAGTGGACGAGGCTGTCCAGATGCAGGCGCCTGCGCCGCGCATCGGCGACGGTGTCGCCCACCACGACGAAACAGGCCGGCAGGATCTTGAGGCGATCCGGCGGCCGCCCCACCTGCCGCATCCGCGACTTGATGTCGGCGTAGAACTCGCGCGCCGCCTGCAGGTTCGGCGCCGCGCCGAAGATGACTTCGGCCGTCTCGGCCGCCAGTTGCCGGCCGGCCTCCGAGGCGCCGGCCTGCACGATCACCGGCCAGCCCTGCACCGGTCGTGCGATGTTCAGCGGCCCACGCACCGAGAGGAACTCGCCCTTGTGCGCGAGCACGTGCAGCTTGTCCGGATCGAAGTAGCGGCCGCTGTCGACGTCGCGCACGAACGCGTCGTCGGCCCACGAATCCCACAGACCCGTCACGACGTCGTAGAACTCTCGCGCGCGGCGATACCGCTCGCCGTGCTCCATGTGATCGTCCATGCCGAAGTTGAGCGCGGCATCGGGATTGGACGTCGTGACGATGTTCCAGCCGGCGCGGCCCTCGCTGATCCAGTCCAGCGACGCGAACTTGCGCGCCACGTGGTACGGCGCCTCGAAGGTCGTCGAAGCCGTCGCGATCAGCCCGATGCGCTCGGTGGCCGTGGCCAGCGCCGGCAGCAGCGTCAGCGGATCGAACGAGGTCACCGTGTGGCTGCGCTGCAACGCCTCGACCGGCATGTTCAGCACGGCCAGGTGATCGGCCATGAAGAACGCATCAAAGCAGCCGCGCTCCAGCGTGCGCGTGAACTCGCGCAGATGGGCGAAATTGAAGTTCGCGTCCGGATACGCGCCGGGATAGCGCCACGCGCCGGTGTGGATGCTCACCGGGCGCATGAACGCGCCGAGATGCAGCTGGGCCTTCTTGTTCATGGCGCGATTCTAGGCGACGCGTTCGTGCACGCCGGGCCCGGTCGGGCCGTACAATGCCGGCCCACGCGCCCTTAGCTCAGCTGGATAGAGCATCAGGCTTCGAACCTGAGGGTCGGGAGTTCGAATCTCTCAGGGCGCGCCAATTCATCGGATCTCACGCAGGCTTCCGGCGCAGGCATGACCGGGACCCGAAACCGACGGCGAACACCCAGGCTGCCCAGGACGAACGAGACACCGTTTTCGGCGGTTACGAGCGCCGAGGGAGCAAGGACAGCCAGCTAGGCTGACGTCGCGGCTAGCGTCCCTTGAGCAGATCTTTCAGGCCCGCGAACGGATTTCCTGTGGCCGCCGAAGAACCGGCCTGATGCGTGGCGCGGCCGCTGCGCGCCTCGAGCGCCCGCTGATGCTCGTTGTCGTGACAGTAAAGGCAAAGGAGCTCCCAGTTGCTGCCGTCTACCGGGTTGTCGTCGTGATTGTGGTTGCGATGATGCACGGTCAGCTCGTGCCGGTTCACATGAGTGAACGATCGCGCGCACCGTCCGCAGACCCACGGGTACATCTTCATCGCCTGCTCGCGATAGGTCATCGCGCGTTCGTCAGCGGCGCGCCTGGCGGCAGCGACCACCCGATCCAGGCGCTCGTCATCGATCGTGGTCTTTTTTGGCATCACGGCGCCGATTATGTCGGAAATTCGGCGATAGCCCGCGAGGGCCAAAGCATCTGGCGCGTCGCTTCGAATGCGCCGCGCCGCTCTGACGAGGCCTGAACGCAGGGCGGCCGCCGTTGGCTCCTGGGAACAATGCGGTGACGCGAGCGGAGTGGATCGTTCCATGGCCGCGGCGCCCCACGAACAAGCGTCGTGCGAAGGCGCTCTGTCGCAGGCGACGGGACTGTTCACCGAGGTGCCATGTCCGCCGCGTCGGAGCCCAGGCCTCGACGGTTTACGCCTGATCGCCGGACATCCGACTGGCCTGCGAGCGCACGTGACGGGTCGCGATGTGCCGACGCTCCGGGTGCAAACGCTCGGGAATTGCGCCACGCCTCTGTTCAGAGCCGGGTCGTCGCGGCTTACCGCGCGTCGAGGACGGCATAACTCTCGAGATCGCGAACCTGCGCAGCGGTGCGCTCGATCCACACCTTCCACATCCGATCGCCGCGCTCGGTCCGTTTCACGGCACCGAGCCCGAATACACCCACCTGCAATCCGTGTATGGCATGGAGTCGATAGTCCTCCCAGCACTGCGAAGCGCTGTAATCGCGCACTCCGTGACTCAGCAAAGATCGGCGGTAATGGTCGAGCAGATCTCGTTCGTGCATTCGGCGCTGCTCCACGCTCATGCTCGTTCCCAGCCAGTACGCCACGTCGATGGCACCGCAGCCATACCCGACTCCCTGCCAGTCCAGCAGCACGACGGGCTGGCGTCCTGCTCCCGCATCGAACAGCACATTGTCCGCGCGCAGATCGCTGTGCCACAGGCACTGTGGCTGGCTGAAGACACGCTGCCATGCGCCGGCGCGAGGAATCAGCTTGGCGGCTTCCTTCAGGTCTGCGCCGGCAACGAGGTCGCCGCACAGCGCCGGGAAGCCACCCACCACGTCCGCGAAAGTGTTCGTGACGTGTCGAAAGATGCCGACCGGACCGCCGAGCCACGCTTTTGACGCCAGGTCTGCACGCCGCCACGTCGCGGCATGCAGCGCGGCGGCTTGACCCAGGACTCGCGCCGATTCCTCGGCGCTACAACCCTGAAGCTGATCCACCTGTCGCGCCGGCGCGAGATCCTCCATCAGCAATACGAAGTCCGTCTCGTTCTCCCCCAGCCTCGCGTGGACCGCGGTCGGCAGCGCGACGGGCAGATGCCCGGCCAGCTCCTGGTAAAAAAGGATCTCGCTGCGGTAGTAGCCCGAGCTGCGACCGAACTCGCGGCTCGTCGGATCCTGGCTGGTGAACTTGCCCACGAGCGTCGGCGGCCCGGCGTTGTCGGGCGCATAGCGCAAGGTGAAGCGAAAGGAGTCGCCGAGTTGACCGGTGCCACAGGTGCTCTTCTCCAATTCGACCACGCGGGCCGCCGTGGCAAGGCGTCCTCGTGCGCGCAGGACATGCGTCATCCAATCGGCGTCGACCTCATCGGGACGGGGGATCGGAATCACAAGCGGCTTCCTGGGCCCGCGTCCGGGTTGGAAATTCGATGGAGCTGCCGATGCGTTCGACGCAGGTCCTTCATGAGCCGCTCTTGTTCCGTCGTGTCGCCGAGCGCGAGAAGCCTGAGCAGGATTCCATATCGCACCTGGATGCGGAACCGATCGTCGCTCAGCTCGTTCTGCACCCAGAGATCCAGCACGCCGGCGAAGAAGATCTGGTACTCCCGTGCGAGATCCCCGAGCTCGATGCCTTTCGGCAGGCGACGCGCGCGCTCCAGGCCCTGCAGCCGGCTGGCCCAGAACGCGAGCGCACGGTTCATCAGGACCGGCCGGTGTTCCGGCTCCACGACACCCAGTTCGAATCGCCAGAGCGGCTTGAGGTAATCGGTGTCGTCGGTGTAGACGCGGGCGACCGCCTCGGCGGCAGCCAGCGCCTGATCGAACGGATTGGCGGCCAGCGTCGTCCGGGTGGCCGCCTCGAGCTGATCCATCGTCCGGTTGAGCAATGCATAGAGAATCGAGCCCTTCGATCCGATGAGGTTGTAGAGCGTGGCGATGCTCACGCCAGCCCGCGCGGCCAGCACCCCAACGGAGAAATCGGTCGATCCGGTCTCGCGCACGAGCGCTTCGGCGGCCGCAAGGATGGCGTCCCGGCGGCCTTCCTTCTGCCGCTCTCTGGCGGCCGGCCACATCATCGGCTTCTGCATCGACATCCGGTTCTCGGAGGGTTTCCCTGTCGCCCGATCTGGGCGTGGACGCCGAAGCTTGCCTGAATCGGAAGGCCGACGGGCGGTGGTTGCTGTCCCTCTGGAACGCGTTTTAGCATGCCTTCTAATCTGTCCGGCATCGGAGACGCTCGCGTCTTCGGGCCACGTCGCAAGGAGGAGACACCATGCGCGCCAACTTCACCCAGGCCGCCGGCCTCGGTACCGGTCCGATGTCGTTCGAGCCGTACCGGACGCAAGCTCATTTCGAGTTGGAGCGCGAAAGAATCTTCCGCCGCACGTGGTTGATCATGGGTCGCATCGAAGATGTCCCGAACGCCGGTGACTACATCGTCAAAGAGGTGGAGATCTGCAACGCCTCGATCCTGATCACGCGCCAAGCCAGCGGCGCGGTGAAAGCCTTCCACAACATCTGCTCGCATCGCGGCAACCAGGTGGTTTGGGACACCAAGGGCACACGCAAGACGATGTTCCGTTGCCCATATCACAACTGGACCTACGGCAACGACGGCAAGCTGCTCGCCGTCAGTGACGAAAAGATGTTCTTCAATCTCGACAAGAAGAAGTGCGGCCTGGATTCGGTGCAATGCGACGTCTGGGACGGCTGGATCTTCATCAACCTGAACCCGGACAACCGCGTATCCCTACGCGAATATCTCGGATCGATGGGAGAGTTTCTTTCCGGCATCCCGTACCCCAACGCGCACCGTTCGATCAGGATCCAGGCCTATCTGAAGTGCAACTGGAAGTTCCTGATCGATGCGTTCAGTGAGTCGTACCACATCCCGGTGCTGCACTCGAAGACGATCGGCCCGACCTTCTCCGGCAAGATCAACCCGATGTCGCATCTGCAGAACGCGGAGTTCTTCGGACCCCACCATTCGATCTCGCTGTTCGGAAATCCGGACTACAAGCCCGAGGAGGCGGCGCTCGTCGAAAAGCTCGCGTACGCGGGAATGGTGTCGGAGAACGTGCTGGCGGCGAACCAGAGCCAGGACACGATGGATCTTCGCGCCCATCGCAGCGTCAACCCCGCCAAGTCGCAGACCTGGTCGATGGACATCAACGAGATCTTTCCCAACTTCCATCTGGACGTGGCGGGCGGCGGCTTCTGGACACACGAGATCTGGCCGATCACGCAGGATTTTTCGCGCTACGAAATGCGCTTCTTCGTGCCCAAGCCGGAGACGGTGCGCGAGGCGTTCCACCAGGAGCACTACATCGCGCGGCTGGCCGACGTCGTTCTCGAGGATCTGGCCAACGTCGAGCGTACGCACAAGGGCGTGGCCGCCGGTGTGAAGAAGCAGATGCACCTCCAGGAGCACGAGGTGCTGATCCGCCGCATGCTGAAGTTGCACGAGGAGTTCGAGGAGTCCGCGACACTCGAAGAAGCGCTGAAGCGCTGCGCGTGGGCGGACAGTCCTGACACCGCGGAGCCTGCGCTGGAGCCGGTGGCATGAGGATCGTCGCCACCGTTCCGTCCGGGGAACGCCCACTGCCCGCGGGCTTCGAATCGTTGGAGCCCTTCGTCACCTACTGGGCCGTCGCCGGCCAGAACGAGCGGCGCCACCAGCGATGCGACACGACGTTCGAAGAGATCCGCCGCTTCTACGACGCGATGCTGCCGCGCGCCGACGCGGCGATGCAGCATCTTTCCGGCTTCCCGCTTCGCGACATGCCGGGTCCCGAGGCACGGCTGATGCGCCTCGTTCTGTCGCTGGCCCAGGCCTCGATGGCGGTCGAGGTGCAAGGCAGTGCCCGCGTACCCAACGCCCCTTGGCCCGACACGGTCCGCATCCTGACCGAAGAAACGCTCTGATCCGGGACGTCCGCGTGCCGCTCATTCACGTCACCGATCGCGCCGGCCGGGATTACAGCGTCGATGCGGCCATCGGCACCCCGCTCATGGAAGTGCTGCGCGAGCGAGGCGATGTCGAGGCCATCTGCGGCGGCAGTGCCGCGTGCGCCACGTGCCATGTCCATGTCGACGAGGCCTGGACGGAGCGGGTCGGCCCGGCCGGGCCAGACGAGACGAACCTGCTGGAGTACAGCCTCGAACGGCGTCCGACGTCGCGATTGAGCTGCCAGGTCGAGGTCCGCGCGGACTTCGACGGGCTCAAGGTGCGGATCGCGGCGAGCGAAGGCTGACCGCCTTGTTCGTTGCGCGCCCGCGGCAAGCGCCATTTCACCGCATTGACCTCCAAACGCCATCATCCAACCCACGCAAGGACCGGCCATGATCAAGCCGCACGACGCGCAGTTCCATTTCAAGTCCGACTCCCATTGGCAGTGGGCGGAGACCATTGCGCTGCCGTTCCACGTTCCCGAGGCGAACCTCAACGGCATCATCTACGTGCTCGCGCGACCGATGATGGGCGTCTGCATGTGCGACATCTCGCTTCACGACCGGCTCACCGATCTGTGGGAAGAGCAGCTCTACATCGACAACCAGCAGCACCTGCCCTGCCCCAAGTCGCTGCTGGACATCGATCTGCCCAACGGCCTCAAGCTCAAGGCGCTGGACCCGGTGAAGCGCTATCACGCGACCTACGAGGGTATCGACGAAACGCGTTTCGATCTCTCCTTCGAAGCCTTGCACGAGCCTTACGACATCAACGACCCGGAGATGGACCCGACGGCCGCCAAGCGCACGGGGCCGGCGTGGGACTCCTCCTGGTCGGGTCACTACGAAGTGACCTACCGCGTCCGGGGGGAACTCGTCGCCCGTGGCAAGCGCTACGCCGTGGACTGCGTCGACACGGGCGATCGCAGCTGGGGCCCGCGCGTGGAGCGGGACAATTCGTCGGTGATCTGGTGGCATGCGAGCTGGGGAGAGGATCTGACGGTCCATCTCTTCACCGGGCACGACATCGCGCGGACGAGCGCCATGGCACCGCATATCAGCGGCTACGTTCTCGAGAACGGCAAGGTGTATGGCCTCGCGGATTCGCGCGGCACCCAGGACTATCGCCGCGCCGTGCCGCTGGGTGGCGAGCTGGCGGTCACCGACGTTCGCGGCAAGACGTTCGAGTTCACGTACTCCGCCCTGAACTCGGCCTATTGGGCTCCCTATCCTTCCAACACCTACCTGCAGACCTACATGCGCGTGTGCCATCGGGGGCGGATCGGCCGCGGTGTGCAGCAGATGGGACTCAGCCGCGCCTATCTCACGCGTCATCGTGACGCGATCCGGACCCGCTACTGAGCGCGCGCGTTCCCGGAGAACTCGCAACAACTCGCAAAGAGCACCGCATGCAACAGACCGTCCTCGTCGTCGGCGCCAGTGGAGTCGTCGGAACCTCCGCCATCCATTCCTTCCTGCGCGAGGGATGGAATGTCGTCGGGGTGTCCCGACGCGTCCCGGAAATCGATCCTGTCGAGCGCTTCCGGCACGTGTCGATCGATCTCCTCGACACGAGTGATGCCGCAAACCGCCTGCAGACGCTCGGGCCGATCACGCACGTGGTGTTCGCCGCGCTGTCGGAACTACCAGGCCTCGTCGCGGGCTGGAACGACCCGGCGCAGATGCAGATCAATCTCGATCTCCTGCGCCACGTCATCGATCCCTTGACCGCCAAGCCCGGCCCGCTCCAGCACGTCAGCATCATGCAGGGCACGAAAGCCTATGGCCTTCATCTGCACCCGATGGAGATTCCTGCACGCGAGCGCAGCCCACGCGACCCTCATCCGAATTTCTACTGGCTGCAGGAGGATTACCTGCGCGAGAAGGCCGCAGCCCACGGCTTCACCTACACCATCTTCCGGCCGCAGATGGTGGTCGGACAGGCGTATGGCGCGGCGATGAACGTGGCGCCGGTGCTGGGGGTGTATGCCGCGCTCTGTCGAGAACTGGGCGAGCCTTTCGGATTTCCGGGCGGGCCGTCGTTCGTCTGGGAGGCCTCGGATGCCCGCATCGTGGGCAACGCGCTCGAATGGGCTGCGCGTTCACCGCAGGCACGCAACGAGACCTTCAATGTCACCAACGGCGACGTCTTCGAGTGGCGCAGCCTCTGGCCTGCCATCGCCGACACGCTGGGTGTGCCTCCGGCTGCCGATCGACCGATGTCACTGGGACGCTACCTGCCGACGCAGGCCGCGATCTGGGATCGGATCGTGGCCAAGCGAGGACTCCGACGGATTGCGCTGCCTGCGCTGCTGGGGGAATCCCACCACGTCGCGGACTTTTGCTTCGCGAGCGGCGCTGCCCAGACGCCTCCGCCGGCCTTCATCAGCGCGATAAAACTGCGCCAGGCCGGGTTTGCGGAGGTCGTCGATACCGAAGCGATGTTTCGATACTGGATTCGAAGCTTCATCGACCGAAGGATCGTTCCCGGGCCCTAGGATCGGACGGCAACCGTCTCCTCTCGCGGCAGCCCGCCTGTCACAGCGCGGGGAAGCGGTGATGGATGATCATGGTGGGCTCCTTTCTCTGCCACCCATTCCCGTGTTCGGTGTTCCCATCGTCGAGCTCAGCGCGGCGGTCAAGCGCGGTGCGGAGGATCCCGTCACCTATCCAGCGCGGCCGGGCGAACCCGTCGGACGACACTCAAGGCTCACGAAGCACGAACACGCCACCCAGGCGACTGGTCTCGGATTCCGGGTCTGCGCCGGCCACCGCAATGTTTCCCGCATCGTCGATCGCCACCTCCCAACCGAAGCGAGTGTCTTCCGGACTGCGTTCGAGGGTGTCGTAGAGCGAGCACGTCAACACCGGCAGGGCCCGGCAGTCGAATGCGAAAACCAGACCCGGAACGTCCGGATACTCCGCGGGCGCGCCAGCCACCAGGCGTCCTCCCTCGAAATCCAGCTTGCGCCCGATACCGTGGGCGTCCTGGGTGGGATCCTTGATCAAAAACGGTGCACGGTTCGGCGTGGCGGCGTCGTATACCCACACCTGCTTGGCGGTGTCGCATCCGAACGCCACCAGGCTCCCGGAAACCGCGACCGACGCGCCGCAGGCGTCAGCCTCGTCCGCCTGCAGACTCTGCAGCCGAGCGACCTGCCCCCAGCGTCCACTGCCGCCCGCGTTGCGCTCGAACACCAACGCCACGCCGGCATCCTCACGGCCATTGTCTGCGGTACTGAAAGGGGCGCCGACGACGAGGCGACTGGCATCGAGGGCGACCGCGTCTCCGAACGCCCCAATCGATCGACTGCTGCCGACCGCGGTCACGCGCCGTTGATGTCGCCAGCCGGTGCTTCCCCGCTGAAAGATGTGCGCCGCGCCGAGCACTCCCGGAGACACCGCCTCATTGGTGGCGCCGACCACCAACGTGTTTCCGTCGATATCGACCGCCCCACCGAAAGCCGCGTCCGGGGCCGGGCGGCTCGAACGCAGGACACGGACCTGCTGCCACCTGCCCGACGCGGCGTCCCGTCCCCATAGGTAGGCACGCCCTTCCCGGTTCGAGCCGCCGTAGGGGGTACCGATCACGACGAAATCCCCGCTGACGGCAACCGCCGCAACACCGAGGTTCACCGGGACCGTGTCGCGCGGTTTGAGTTGCGCCTCGAAGGCCCACCGCTCATCGATCCGGCGGTAGACGAAAACGCCGGATGCGTCGACGCCATCTGCCGGAGTGAAGTCGACCCGGCTGATCACGGTCACATCGCCGTCGATGTCGAGGGTCCATCCGAACGCGTCGCCCGCCGACCGGGGCTCGGGCGCGATCGTCTCAAGCTGGTTGTAGTGCACCGGCGCGGCGGGCAACGGCGTGCTCGCCAGTCCCGATATGAGCACGGCGACGATCAAGACCGATTTTTCAGCCCGAAACGGCTGGTTCATGGCGTGTGTATTCCGGCGAACAGAGAGCCGAGCGCCCCAGCAAGTCTCGATCCCGGAACAACGTCCGGATCCGACGGACGCCGTGTTGTCACCCTTGACGAACGTTCCGGAGAATTGCGATCGCGGCGGACCTGCGCGTCCGCCCGCGGCGGCGGCAAGCGGCAACGGCAACGGCAACGGGTCGACGCCTGCCCATCGGGCGCGCCGACCTCGCTCAATCCAGCAGCCGCTGCCGAGCCGCCGGCCGATCTTCAAGATCGCGCCACGTCGGCGAACCGCAGTTCAAACCGACACTTGTTCGATCGGAAGCGCGGCGAATTGAACGCGGGCCCGCAGCCCCGGATGCGCAGTCCCCAACTCCAGGTGCGTGCCGTGGCGCTCGGCGATCCGCGCGGCCAGGCACAGGCCCAGGCCGCTGCCCGGCGCCTGTCGGCTGCGCTCGACACGAAAGAACGGCTTCACCACGTCCTCGATCGCCGATGCCGGGATACCGATGCCGTCGTCGATCACCTCCGCGACGGGTCCGGCGGGGCTCTCGCGCGCGATCAGCCGGATGCGCACGCCGGGTGCGTTGTGGCGGATCGCGTTCTCGACCAGGTTCACGAACAGCTGCGTGAGCATCGCGGCGTCGCCGCGCACCATCACGCCGGACGCGGCCTCGAGCTCCAGTTTCTGTCCGTGCTCCTCGGCGACCGGTTCGAACGTGTCGTGCAGGTGGCGCAGCAGCTCGGCCAGATCGAGCGTCTCCGATCGCATCTGCGCCCGACCCGATTCGATCTCGGCGATGCGCAGCAGCGCCGAGAAGATCTGCAGCGCATCGTCGAGCGACTGCAGTGCATCCGCGCACAGCCGCCGCGACGGCTCGTCGGCCTGCAATTCCGACAACCGCTCCAGCCGCTGGCGCACCGCCGCCAGCGGCGTGCGCAGGTCATGGGCGATGTTGATCGAGACCAGGCGCACCTCGCCGACCAGCGCCTCGATCCGGCCCAGCATGCGGTTGATCTCGAGTGCGACCTGCTCGAAATCGTCGCCGGCGCCGCGCACCGGGATTCTCGCGGAGAGCTCGCCCCGGCCCACCGCCTCGGCCGCACGTCGCAGCCGTTCCACCCGCGTCAGGAACCGCCGGCTGAGCACCATGCCCATGGCCAGGCCGATCGCCGCCAGCGCGCACAGCTGCAGGATCGTGGTCTTGCGCAGCGCAAGCGCGAACTCCGACACGCTGCGCGCCTCGGCCGCGACCGCGAGGCGAAAGCCGTCCGGCAGGTCGGTGGTCAGCAGGATCAGGTCCGGCGCACCGGCCCGCTCGATTCGGCTCCAACCCGGTTCGGCGGGAAGCGCGATCCGGTCGAAAACCCGGACGCCGTCGGGATTGGCGAGCGTGTACAGCAGGCGCGGCGTCGGTGCGCGTTCCAGGCGCTCGCGGATGTCGTGGCGCAGTTCCTCGACGCCGTGATCCTCGTAATCGCCGAGCAGCTGCGAGGTCTCCGCCGCCACGTGCGCGCGCAGCTGCTGCTCCATCTGCGAGCTGACCGCCTGGTAGACGACCGCGCTGTAGAGCAGCGCACCGAGCGCGAACACCCCCGCGGTCAGCGCGGTGAAGCGGAAGCTCGCGGCGTGGAATCGCCTAGGTTTCGACATCGAGCCGATAGCCGGCGCCGCGCACGGTGCGGATCAGTTCCCGCTCGAACCCGCGATCCACCTTCGATCGCAGGCGGCTGATGTGGGTCTCGACGATGTTGGTCCGCGGCTCGAAGTGAAAATCCCAGACGTGCTCCAGCAGCATCGTGCGCGTCACCACCTCGCCTTTGTGCCGCACCAGGTACTCGAGCAGCCGGAACTCGGTGGGCTGCAGCTGCAGCGTCCGCCCCTGGCGCTGCACGGAGCGGCGCAGCAGGTCGATCTCGAGATCGCCGGCCACCAGGCGCGACTCGGTCGTCGCACCCGCGCGGTGTCGTCGCAGGATCGCGCCGACGCGCGCGCGCAGTTCGGAGAACGCGAACGGCTTCACGAGGTAGTCGTCCGCCAGTTCCAATCCTTCGATCCGCGCTTCGACGGTGCCCACGGCCGTCAGGAACAGCGCCGGCGTGCTGTCGCCGCCGGCGCGGATCATCGCGAGCACCTTGAGCCCATCCGGCGGCGGCACCATGCGATCGAGGATCAGCACGTCGTAGCTGCCGCCGGTGGCCATCATCAGGGCGTCGGTGCCGCGCGACGCGTGGTCGACGACGGCGCCGTCCTCGCGAAATCCTCGAACGATGTAGTCCGCGATCTCGACGTCGTCTTCGAGCAGCAGCACGCGCACGACGCTCTACCTCCTCATGGACGGCTGCCGCGGACCGGACCGCGGCCGGCGTCAATCATCGTTGTCCTCGCGCGCGCCCAGCACCTCGCCGGTCACGGCATCGACGCGCACGTCGTACGAGCGATTTTCGCGAACGATCGACACCTCGTACTCGGGCTTGAAGCTGTCGTCGTCGATCCCCGCGTCGTAGGCCTGTCCGCCCTGCGCGGTCTCGGCCGCCTGGATCGCCTGGACCAGCGTGATCTTGGCGCCCTTGAGCGCACGCACATCGTCTCGGTCGGCAATCGCCGCGCCCGCGACGCCGAGGCCTGCGAGCACCAGAACCGGCGCGATCCACTTCTTTGCATTGGTTTTCATCTGTGTCTCCATCTTGGGGTGAGGGTGTCGAGTCATTGCTCGACGCCCACCTTACGGACGGCCACCTTGCTTCACGTTGTCGAGCGCTATACGAAACTTCAATGTTGGCCAGCGCTCGCGGCCATGGGCTAGGCTCGCGGACTCCCTCTGCGACCGCAACGTCCTTTACACAATGTCCGCCTCGTCCCAAACCAAGCCGACGCCCTCGCCGCGACTGTCCGCCACGATCCTGCTGCTGCGCGACGGTGCGCAGGGGATGGAAGTGTTCATGGTCGTGCGCCACCAGCAGATCGACTTCGCCTCGGGCGCAATGGTGTTTCCGGGTGGCAAGCTCGCGCCGGGCGACAGCGAGGCGCGCGTGCACGCACGGTGCCGCGGCATCGACGCGCTGTCGACCGACGAGATCGCGCTGCGCGTCGGTGCGATCCGCGAAGCCTTCGAGGAGTCCGGCATCCTGCTGGCGCATCGCGGCAGCGATGGCGGCGCGATCGCGCCCGATCGGCTCGAGACGCTCGGTGCGCGCTATCGGCGCGGCCTGGATCGCGGCGAGATCGCGATGGCCGACATGCTCGAGACCGAGGACCTGGTGCTGGACTGCGGCGCGCTGGTGCCGTTCGCGCACTGGGTCACGCCGACGTTCATGCCCAAGCGCTTCGACACCTTCTTCTACGTGGCCAAGGCACCGGCCGATCAGCTCGGCGTGCACGACGGCCACGAGGCGGTCGACTCGGCATGGTTGCGCCCGGCGGACATCGTGGTGGACGAGGCGGCGGGCCGGCGCACGCTGGTGCCGGCCACGATGCTCAACGTCAAGAAGCTCGGACGCAGCGATTCGGTCGCAGCGGCGCTGGAGGCCGCCCGCACGCAGCCCATCGTCACGGTGCAGCCCGAACTGGTGCAGGGACCGCCGAACGCGGTGCTGAAGATCCCGGAAGCCGCCGGCTACGGCGTCAGCGAGTTCCGGATGAGCCTGCCCGTTTGAGGCCAGGCTCACCGCCGACCCAGGCTCAGTGAATGGTGGCGCTCGCCGGCAGCACCGTCGGCGGACGCGAACTGGCCTGGCGCGCGAGCAGCGCGCCGTAGCCCATCGCCGCCTTCTCCCAGCGTTCGCAGACGTCCAGGACCCAGCCTGGAAGCTGACCGTTGTCGACGGCCCGCTCGATGCGCATGCGCTCCTGCAACACCTTCTCGGAGACGTCCTGCAGGGTCACATCGTCCTTGGATCCGCTCACGTGCGTACTGCTCCTGGATGCATCGGGGTGTGTGGGGTGACACGAACATCATCGGCGCGCCAGGCCCGCCGCAAAAGCCACGGCGGGACGATCGGTCCCGTGCGGCGCATGGGCGGTGGGTGCCGGATCCCGGCCTTCTAAAGACAAGAATCACGCAAAGGCGCAAAGACGCAGGGGACGCATAGAAAAGCGAGGCAAGAACGCTCACGTTCCACGAGCGGACACTTCATCCATTTTTTCTTTGCGACCTTTGCGTCTTTGCGACTTTGCGTGATTCTTCCAGCTTTGAATCAGGGCTCGAGGGGGTACCCCGTCGGGACGTGGCCGACGACGTCAGCCTGCGCCGCCGCTCCAGCAGCCGCGTTCGGTGCCCTGGCTGATGATGATGTCGAGGTCGCGCTTGAGATCGGCGGCCTCCCAGTCCGAATGGCGCTGCTTCATCGTTTCGCGCGCGCGGTCGCGCGCCACGCGCAGCGACTTGCAGGCATCGGACTCGGTCGCGTGCACCACCGGGCCGGCGAACTTGTCCATCACCAGCGGCTTGGCCTTCTCCAACGGGGCTTCGCGCATCTCCTTGCGCGATTCGACGGCGAAGCGCCCTGCCATCGGGCTGCTGCCATCGGCCGCGACCAGGCCGGACATCTCGGCGGAGCCACCCGGCGGCACGTCGTCGATCGGATGGCGGTGCACGTACCAGATCGCGCCGAGCACGCACAGGCCCAGCGCGATCACCAGCCCCAGGGCGGCACCATCACCCCGCGACTCGTTGTCCCGGCTGGCGCGTTCGCGCCGGGGCGCGCGGAGGGAATCGACTTCTTTCATCGGCGGCTCTCGCATGCGACGCGCAAACTTATCATCTGGCCCGCTCGGCGGGTGAGACCTGCGGTCGATTTTTCGGTCAAACTTGCGCGCTTTTTTCCATAACCCTTCCGGGAGGCGTCGCGTGGCAGGTCTCTATTTCGAGGAATTCTCCGTCGGCCAGAAGTTCGTTCACTCGGTGCGGCGCACCGTCACGGAAGCGGACAACGTCTTCTTCTCGGCCCTGACCCACAACCCGGCGGCGCTGCACATCGACGAACAGTACTGCAAGGAGAACTCGGAGTTCGGCCAGCGCATCGTCAACAGCGCCTTCACGCTGGGCCTGATGGTCGGCGTCACGGTGCAGGACACCACGCTGGGCACCACGGTGGGCAACCTGGGCTGGGACGAGGTGCGGTTCCCCAAGCCGGTGTTCCATGGCGACACGCTGCGCACCGAATCCGAGGTGCTGGAGATCCGCGAGTCGAAGAGCCGCCCGCAGAACGGCATCGTGATTTTCATTCACCGCTGCTACAACCAGCGCAACGAGCTGGTCGGCCACTGCAAGCGCTCGGCGTTGATGCTGCGCAAGCCGAAGTAGGCGGCACCCCCCGGGCTGCGGCAGGACGCGGAGCCCGGGTGGGTCAATTGCTCGCGGTGCGCGCCGGCAGGTACGGCACCGGGTCGACCGGCTGGCCGCGCTCGCGGATTTCGAAGTGCAGGATCGGGCGGTTCTCCGGACCCAGCCCGAGTTCGGCGATCGGCTGACCGCCGCGCACCATGTCGCCCTCGTTGACCAGCCGCGTGCGGTTGTAGCCGTAGGCCGACAGGCGCAGATCGTCGTGCTTGATGATGATCAACTCGCCGTAGCCCTTGAGCGCCGAGCCGCTGTAGACGACCTTGCCGGGCGCGGCGGCGACCACCGACTGGCCCAGTGAGCCGCTGAAATCCAGACCCTTGGATCCGGCGCCCGGGTTGTAGCCGCGCACCACCACACCCTGGGTGGGCCATTGCCAGCGATAGGGCCCGCCGGATTCGCTGGTGATCGGCGGCGGCGGCAGCACCGGAGCCGGCGGCGGTGCGATCGCCACGCTTGCGCCGCCCGGTGTCGAGCCGTACGGCGACGGGGGTGGTGGCGCGGGCATCGAGCCGCCCATGCCCAGCGGGGGCGGTGGCGTGCCCATCGACTCGGTCGGCAGCGCGATCGGCTTGGGACGCGGACCCGGCGACGGTGCCACGCCGCCGCGACCGCGAGATGCCACGGGCGGCAACGGCGGCGGCGGTACCCCCAGGCCTTCGGCCGGCAGCGCCATCGGCCGCGTCGACGGCGCGGGCGTGGTGTCGTCCGGGTGGGAGACGATGTCGCCTTCGATCAGCGCCGGTCGCGGCGGCTGCGCCAGGCGCAACACCTGTCCCGGCCGGATCAGGTAATCCGAGCCGATGCCGTTCCACCGCGCCAGTTCGCGAAAGTCCAGGCTGTTGCGAAAGGCGATCGAGTACATCGTGTCGCCCGGACGGACCCGATATTCCTGCGGGCCCACCGGAGGTTCCGGCGCCGCGATGCGCACCGCCGACTGGTTGGCCGACTGGCGCTGCGGCGGCTCGTCCCAGGACAGCATGTTCTGGCAGCCCGATGCGCACAGCGCCGCCACGAGCAGCAGGTTCGCGCGCAGGATCCGGTTCAAGGCATCGGCTCCTGCGTCGAGACGGCGTTGCGCTTCGCGCGATGCCGGATCACGAACCAGACGACGAAGACCAGCAGGCCCACCAGCGCCAGCAACGCCGCCTCGTGCGTGTACGCCATCACTGCCTCGATCACGGGCTGACCGAAGTAGTAGCCGAGCGCGGTGAGCACGCCGCACCACAGCGTTGCGCCCAGCGTGGTCAGCAGCATGAACGGCGCCAGGCGCATCCCGAACACGCCGGGCGGGATCGAGATCAGGTGGCGGATGCCGGGAATGAAACGGCCGACGAACGTCGCGACGTTGGCGTTGCGCAGGAACAGCTGCTCGGCGTCGTGGAACGTCTTCGGGCTGATCAGGAAGTACTTGCCGTATGCGAGCAGGAAGACCTTGCCCACGTACTTGCCCAGCGCGTAGTTCGCCGACGCCCCGATCAGCGAGCCCAGGCCGCCGCACAGCGTCGCCAAAAACGGATTGAGCTCGCCCTGCGCCGCGCGGTAGCCGGCGGGAATCATCACCAGCTCCGACGGCACCGGGAACAGGCTCGACTCGAGCGCCATCAGGAACACGATCTCGGTGTAGCCCAGGTGGGCCACGACTTCCTTGACCCACAACGCGAAGGCTTCCATGGATTGGGGCGCCCTAGACCTTGCCGGTCAGCAGCGGCACGAACGTGACGCCGCCCAGATCCTGCTCGACGGTGGTGCCGCGCATCGTGCGTTCGATCAGGCGCAGCGACTGCGCGCCGGTGGGCCCCACCGGAATGACCAGGCGACCGCCGGGGGCGAGCTGGTCGATCAAGGCTTGCGGAATCTCGGTGCCGCCGGCGGTCACGACGATGCCGTCGTAGGGCGCGTACGGCGGCCAGCCGAGCGTGCCGTCGGCATATCCGAAGTGCACGTTGCGGATGTTCAGCGACGCCAGGCGCAGGCGCGCCGATTCGGTCAGCGCGCGGATGCGTTCGACGGTGAAGACGGTCTCGACCAGCGCCGCCAGCACCGCGGTCTGGTAGCCGCTGCCGGTGCCGACTTCGAGCACTCGCTTGGTCGGCGTGGCGCCGCCCATCACGGCCTGCGTCATCAGCGCCACGATGTAGGGCTGCGAGATCGTCTGCGCGTGGCCGATCGGCAGCGCACGGTTCTTGTACGCCTCGCTCTTGAGCGCCTCCTCGACGAACTGGTGACGCTCGATCTTCGTCATCACCTCGAGCACCCGCTCGTCATGGATGCCCTGCAGGCGCAGCTCCTGGATCAGGTTCTCGCGCACGCGCGACGAGGTCATGCCCAGGCCGCGGCTGTGGTGATGGGAGGTGAAACCAGCTCGGTCGTTCAAGTCTTGGGATCAGGTGAGATTGCGTGCCCAGACGGAGACGCTCTCCATCGCGGCGTAACGGGTCAGGTCCACCAGCAGCGGCGTGATCGACACGCGGTTCTGCGTGATGGCATGGAAATCGGTGCCAGGACCTGCGTCGCCGCCGCTGCCGGCCGCGCCGATCCACCAGATCGGACGGCCGCGCGGATCGGTGGTCGGAATCACCGGCTCGGCGCGATGCCGATTGCCCAGGCGCGTGACCTCGTACCCGGCCAGCGCCTCGAAGGGCACGTCGGGCACGTTGACGTTGAGGATCACGTTCTCGGCCAGCGGGTGCGTCCGCAGGCGCTCGACGATGCGCTCGGCGACGCGCGCGGACGTCTCGTAATGCTCCGGCGCGGGCGAACAGCACGACACCGCCACGGCCGAGTAGCCGAGGAACCGGCCTTCCATCGCCGCGGCCACCGTTCCCGAGTAGAGCGTGTCGTCGCCGAGGTTCGAGCCGCAGTTGATGCCCGACACCACCATGTCGAACGGCGTGTCGAGCATGCCGGTCAGCGCCAGGTGCACGCAGTCGGTGGGCGTGCCGTCCACGCACATCGTGCCGTCGGCGTGCTCCTGCACGCGCACCGGCTTGGACAGCGTCAGCGAATTGCTGGCCCCACTGCGGTTGCGGTCGGGCGCAACGACGGTCACCTCGTGATGCCGCCGAAGCTGGTCGCGAAGGCAGACCAGGCCGGGGGCGATGCAGCCGTCGTCGTTGGAAAGAAGGATGCGCATGGGATTGGGGACCACGAAGCGGCTAGTTTAACTTTCAAGTGCCTGGTCTACGATCTCTCCATGTCCGACAACACCGCCGATGACGATGCCGTCGCCTTTGGGGCGGCCATGGCCGGGGTGCGGCGCAAGGCGCCCAACGAGCGCGTGCCGCGCGCGGCGCCGCGTCCGCCGGCCGAGCCACGCCATTCGGTCGCGGACGAACGCGCCGTGCTCGCGGAGCTGTTGTCCGGCCCCGACGCCGAGGAATTCGAGTCCGACGGGACGATGACGTTCGCCGCGCCAGGGGTTCAGGACCGCGTATTGCGTCAGCTGCGCCGCGGCGCATTCCGGCTCGACTCGGAACTCGACCTGCACGGCCTGAACCGCGACAAAGCGCGCGCCGCCGTGGTCGCGTTCATCGCGGAGTGCCGCGTGCGCGACCATCGCTGCGTGCGCATCATCCACGGCAAGGGCAACGGTTCGCCCAACAGCGGCCCGGTGATCAAGCGCCTGCTCGACGGCTGGCTGCGCAAGCTGCGCGACGTGCTCGCGTTCTGCGCCGCGCGGCCGCAGGACGGCGGAAGTGGTGCGATCTACGTGCTGCTGCGTCGGACGCCGCGCTGAAATCGAGGCTTGCCGGTCCTTCGAAGGGCCGTTAGCGTCGCCGGACATCGAACGGGAGAATTGCCCATGGCGGACACGCCTGAATCGCCCAACACCGGCTCGAGCCCCTGGGTCGGGTCGACCGGATTTCCGGCCCACCCGACTTCGCCCGTCGGCGGTGGCGGCCCCGGCAATTTCGTCACGGGCAATCGGATCACCGGCGCACCGGGAAACGATGACAGCGCCGTGCCGCATCCGCTGTCGCCGACGGGACGCCATCTGCTTCTGGTCCAGAACCACGTCGATGCGCTGGATGAAGTAGGCGTCGCGCTCGACACCAACGTGCCGGTGAGCGGATCGACCAAACCCAATCCGCCTCCCAAGACCAAGGTCGAAACCATCACCGGTGCATCCCGTAGCGGGACCTACGAGGAGATCAAGGTGACGGTCAAGGTGGTGGCTGACGGTGTCGACAGCAGCGCCGGCAGCAGGGCGTACCTCAAGGTTTCCGTCAGCAACAAGGATGCGGTCACACCGCCCATCATGGAAACCGAAGAGAAAGACGAGTCGCAACGGACGGTGACCAGCTTCGCCAAACAGGTCGGCGCCAAGATCGTCAAGGACCCGACCGGGAAGAACAAATTCACCCCGACCGTGACGCTCCAGATCATGTACGGCCCTTCGGTGAGCACCAGCGATCGCAGTGCCTACGGCCGCGGCACCACCGATGCCGACATCAAGAACAACGACACGTCGATCGGATTCCACGAACACTGCCATCTGCAGGCTGCGATCGCGTACTTCAAGGACAGCAGCAAGCTCCCAGCCGCGTTCACCTCCAAATTCGGCGAGAAGACCAGCGTCTTCGAAGCTGCGCAAAGTACGTGGGGGAAATCCTTCGAGGAGTACTTCAAGGACGAGGAGAAAGCCTCGCTCCAGACCGTCGACGAGGTGGGAAGCCCGACGCTGTCCAGCTACCTGATCGATCACCCCGGACACAAGCACCACGCCTGAAGGGCTGGCCGGCATTCCTCCCTGGCATCCCCTCCATCGCCTGATGACCACGCAGCGCAAGAAGATCCTGCTCACCGACTACGCCTGGGACGACCTGGCGCCCGAGTACGCCCGCATCGAGGCGGCCGGCCACCAGCTGATCAATTTTCACAAGGCGCATCCGTCGCCGGAGGTCATCACCGCGCTGTGCGCCGAGCATCGACCGCAGGCGGTGATGACGGTCTGGGCCATCGTCAACCAGCAGGCGATCGCGCACTGCGAGGATCTGAAGATCGTCGCGCGCGTGGGCGTGGGCCTGGACAACATCGATCGGCGCGCCGTCGCGGCGCGCGGCGCGATCGTCACCAACGTGCCCGACTACTGCATGGAGGAGATGTCGGACCACGCGATCGCGCTGCTGCTGAGCTGGGCACGTCGCACCGTCGAGTACGACCGCGAGGTCAAGGCCGGCGGCTGGGATCCGTCGCGGCTGGGTCCGCGGCGCATGCGCAATCTGACCGTCGGCATCGCGGGATGCGGGCGCATCGGGCGGCTGGTCGCGCGCAAGCTCTCGGGCTTCGGCTGCAAGGTGCTCGCCTACAGCCGGACGCCGTCGCGCGACGTGCCGGGCGTGGAATGGGTCGATTTCGAGACGCTGCTCGAACGCAGCGACGCGGTGATCGGCCTGCTGCCGCTGTCGCCCGAGACGCGCCACATCTTCGACAAGCGCGCCTTCGCGCGGATGAAACCCGGCAGCCTGCTGGTGAACATCAGCCGCGGACCGCTGGTGCACAACGAGGATCTGATCGACGCGCTCGACGCGGGCCGCATCGGCTGCGCCGCGCTCGACGTGATCGACGGCGAGCCCTCACCGCCGGCCTTCGTCACCGCGCACCCGAAGGTGATCGCGACGCCGCACGTGGCGTTCTCGTCGCCGGCGTCGGTCGAGGAACTTCGCGAGCGCGCGTTCGGCGAGGTCATCCGCGTGCTGGCGGGTGAAGCGCCGCGGAATCCGGTGGCGCCGCCCTGACTCGCCACTCCCTCTCCCCGCAAGCGGGGACGGGGAACTAGGAGCGTTGCAGCAGCACCACCGCGTGCCCCGCGATCCCTTCCTTGCGCCCGATGTGGCCCATGCCCTCGTTGGTCGTGGCTTTGACGTTGACGGCACCGATGTCGACGCCCAGATCCTGCGCCAGGCGCTCGCGCATCGTGACCACGTGCGGCGCGACCCTGGGCACCTGCGCGATCAAGGTCAGATCGACGTTGACCACCGCGTAGCCCGCTGGGTCACGCACACGACGCACGACCTCGCGCAGCAGTTCGCGCGAGTCGATGCCGCGGTAGTTGGCGTCGGTGTCGGGGAAGAACTTGCCGATGTCGCCGAGCGCGCAGGCACCGAGCAGCGCGTCGCACAGCGCGTGGATCAGCACGTCGCCATCGGAGTGCGCGATCAGCCGATACGCGCAGGGAATGTGCACCCCGCCCAGCGTCACACCGTCGCCCGCTTCCAGGCGATGTGCGTCGAAACCATGACCGATGCGAAACATGGCGTCAGGCGTCAGGTGTTAGGCGTTGGAAAGCCTCAACGCCCAAAGCGAGCGTCCTAACGCCTACCGGCTGTTCTCTCACGGCTGGCTCTCCGCGTGCGCGAGCCAGAACTCGGCCAGCAGCAGGTCTTCGGGATACGTGACCTTCAGATTGCTCTCGCGGCCGCGGATCAGGCGCGGCTTGTAGCCGGCGCGTTCCATCGCGCTGGCCTCGTCGGTGACCTCGAGGTTGCGCTCCTCGCAATCGTTGAGCGCCTGGCGCAGCAGATCGAGCCGGAACAGCTGCGGGGTCTGCGCGCGCCACATCAGCGATCGATCGAGCGTGCCGGCGACCTTGCCCTTCTTGGCCTTCTTCAGCGTGTCGGTGACCGGCATCGCCAGCAGGCCGCCGTGCTTGTCGTCGGCCTCGTCGCGCAGGCGCTCGAGGTCCGACCAGTCCAGGCAGGGCCGCGCGGCGTCGTGCACCAGCACGTAGACCTCGTCGAAACCGCGCGTGCGATCGGCCACCGCCTCGAGTCCCGCGAGCACCGATTCGGCGCGCGCCGAGCCGCCGGTGGTGAGCACGATCTTGGGATGTCGCGCGATCGGCAGCTTCGGGTAGTCCTGGTCGGACTTGGCCAGCACCAGCACCACGCCGTCGATCCAGCCCGAGTCGAGGAACGGCGCGACGCTCCACTCGATCAGCGCGCGACCGCGCAGGTTCAGGTACTGCTTGGGCTTGGCCAGTCCCATGCGCGCGCCGCCGCCGGCAGCCGGGATCACGGCCCAGTAACGGGGCGGGCTCTTGCCGTTGCCCTTTACCGCAGAAGCCATCGGATGGGTCGCGCCAACGCGTCGCTTACTGGACCACCAGGAAGAAGGTCTCGTCGGGCTTGATCATGCCCAGCGTGGTGCGGGCACGGGTCTCGATCGCGGCCAGGCCGGACTTGAGGTCCTGCACCTCGGCGTCGAGTTCGGCGTTGCGCACCGCCAGCTGCTGGTTCTCGGCCTGCGCCGCCTCGACCTGCTCGCGCAGCTTGGTGCGGCTGCGCAGACCGTCGTCCGATACCCAGAGACGCCACTGCAGGGCCACCAGCATGATGGCCAGGACGGCGGTGATGGCGTGCTTGAGCATGTAACGCGCTCCGGGATTCGTTCCGCTCATCCAATGATGACAGGAAACGCACCACGCCCGGGATAACGCGCGCGGCTGCCCAGCTCGCGCTCGATGCGCAGCAGCTGGTTGTACTTGGCCATCCGGTCCGAGCGGCACAGCGAGCCGGTCTTGATCTGGGTGGCGGCGGTGCCCACGGCGATATCGGCGATGGTCGCGTCCTCGGTCTCGCCCGAGCGGTGGCTCACCACCGACGAGTAGCCGGCGTCGGTGGCCATCTGGATGGCGTCGAGCGTCTCGGTCAGCGTGCCGATCTGGTTGGGCTTGATCAGGATCGAGTTGGCGATGCCCTGGGCGATGCCGCGCGACAGGATCTTGGTGTTGGTCACGAAGAGATCGTCACCGACCAGCTGCACCTTGGCGCCGATCTTCTTGGTCAGCAGCGCCCAGCCGTCCCAGTCGTTCTCGGCGCAGCCGTCCTCGATCGAGATCACCGGGTACTTGGCGGCGATGTTGGCGAGGAAGTCGGTGAACTGGTCGGGCGTGAACGTCTTGCCCTCGCCGTGCAGGTTGTACTTGCCCTTTTCGAAGAACTCACTCGAGGCCACGTCGAGCCCCAGGTAGATGTCCTTGCCCGGCTTGAAGCCGGCCTTTTCGATGGCCTGCAGCAGTGCATCGAGCGCCGCGACGTTGGATTCGAGGTTGGGCGCAAAGCCGCCCTCGTCGCCGACCGCCGTGTTGAGGCCGCGATCCTTCAAGACCTTCTTGAGCGTATGGAACACCTCGGTGCCCCAGCGCAGCGCCTCGGCGAAGCTCGGCGCGCCGACCGGCAGGATCATGAATTCCTGGATGTCGACGTTGTTGTCGGCGTGGGCGCCGCCGTTGATGACGTTCATCATCGGCACCGGCAGCACGTTGGCGCTGATGCCGCCCAGGTGACGGAACAGCGACAGGCCGTTCTCCATCGCCGCGGCCTTGGCGGCGGCCATGCTCACCGCGAGGATCGCGTTGGCGCCGAGGCGCGATTTGTTCTCGGTGCCGTCGAGCTCGATCATCGCGTGGTCCAGCCCGGCCTGGTCCTGCGCATCGATGCCTTCGACCGCGTTGGCGATCTCGCCCTCGACGTTTGCGACGGCCTTGGCCACGCCCTTGCCCAGGTAGCGGTTCTTGCCCTTCTTGGGCGCGCCGTCGCGCAGTTCGACCGCTTCGCGCGAGCCGGTGCTGGCACCGCTCGGGGAGGCCGCGCGTCCCACCGCGCCCGATTCCAGCATCACCTCGGCTTCGACCGTGGGGTTGCCGCGTGAATCGATGATTTCGAGGGCGGTGACGCGCGTGATGATGGACATTGAATCTCGGCGAAATGGGCGGACAAAGGGCCCGCGCATTCTACCGGAAGGGTCCGCGCCGCAGCCCGTAGCCCGGGTCAGCCCAACCGCGTCTCCAGCAGCGGCCGCTTCTTCACCACCCGGTCGAGCTCGACCAGCGTCTCGAGCAACCCGCCGATCTCCTTCAGCGGCAGCGAATTCGGGCCATCGCACAGCGCCGAGTCCGGGTGCGGATGCGTCTCCATGAACAGGCCCGAGATGCCGGCACCGACCGCCGCGCGCGCCAGCACCGGGATCATCTCGCGCATCCCGCCCGAGGCGTTGCCCTGCCCGCCCGGCAGCTGCACGGTGTGGGTCGAGTCGAACACCACCGGGGCGAACTTGCGCATGATCGCCAGGCCGCGCATGTCCGCGACCAGGTTGTTGTAGCCGAAGCTGAAGCCGCGCTCGCACAGCATGAACTGGTGCGGCGCCACCGCCGTCATCTTCTCGATGACGTTGCCCATCTCCCACGGGCTCATGAACTGGCCCTTCTTCACGTTGATCGGCCGGCCGCTCATCGCCCACTTCTGCATGAAGTTGGTCTGGCGGCACAGGAACGCCGGCGTCTGGATCACGTCGATCACCGCCGCGACCTCGTTCACCGGCGTGTCCTCGTGCACGTCGGTGAGCACCGGCACGCCGATCTGCTTCTTGACGTTCTCCATGATCTTCAGGCCGCCTTCGAGACCCGGACCGCGATAGCTCTTGTGCGAGCTGCGGTTGGCCTTGTCGAAGCTGCCCTTGAACACGTAGAGCACGCCGAGCTTGTCGGCCAGCGCCTTGATGTGGCCCGCGACCTCGATCGCCAATTCCTGCGATTCGAGCGTGTCGGGTCCGGCGATCAGGAAGATCGGGTGTTCAGGACCGATGGGACGTCCGAGCAGCTGTTGCATGGAGACGGTTCCGGCTGGCAACCAATGGAGGCCGGGCAGCATAAAGGATCGTCGCCGGACCACAGTGGCCGGATGGCCAGAACAAAACCGCTTACCGGCGGGGCTTGGCTACACTCGCCCGATCCTCTTTCCTCCATCGGTGACTCCCATGTCCGAACCCGCCGCCACCCCGATCCTGTCAACGCGCGACGGCGCCGTGCTGACGCTGCGGATCAACCGACCCGACAAGAAGAACGCGCTGCTGCAGGTGATGTATGCCTCGCTGGCCGAGTCGCTCAATGCCGCGGCGACCGATCCCTCGGTCCGCGTGGTCGTGATCGCCGGCGGCGAAGAGGCGTTCACCGCCGGCAACGACATGGTCGACTTCATGAAGGCGGCGCAGACCGGCGGCAGCGGCGGCGAATCGCCGGTGATCCGCTTCATGCACGCGCTGGCGGGTTTCCCCAAGCCGGTGATCGCCGCGGTCAACGGCCTGGCGATCGGCGTGGGCGTGACGCTGCTGCTGCACTGTGACCTGGTCTACGCCGGCGAAGGTGCGCGCTTCCAG
The DNA here is from genome assembly GCF_020697055.1 of Panacagrimonas sp. Lineage (GTDB taxonomy): Bacteria > Pseudomonadota > Gammaproteobacteria > Nevskiales > Nevskiaceae > Panacagrimonas. The sequence continues at coordinate 127,754 of NZ_JAJFBP010000015.1, forward strand.
ATGCCCTTCGTCAACATCGGCATCGTGCCGGAGTACGCCTCGACCTACCTGATGCCGCGCATCATGGGTCACGCGCGCGCGATGGAACTGGTGCTGTTCGGCGAGCCGTTCACCGCCGCGCACGCCAAGGAATGCGGCCTGGTCAACGAGGTGCTGCCCACCGACAAGCTCGAGGCTCGCGCGATGGAGCGTGCGCAGAAGCTCGCGGCGCAGCCGCCCAACGCGCTGCGCACCTGCAAGAAGCTGATGAAGCGCTGGACCGACAACACGGTGATCGAGGCGATCCCGCTCGAGGCGTTCCACTTCGGCCCGATGCTGTCCAAGCCCGAGGCGCAGGAGGCCATCGGCGCGTTCCTGCAGAAGCGCAAGCCGGATTTCACGAAGTTCAGCTGAGCGCGACGGCGGGTCTTGTAACCGAGCGGCGCACTGCAGCAGCGTAGCCCGGGCGCAGCCCGGGACCTCCAGTTGCAGCAGGTCGCGCAGTCCCGGGCGGCGCCCGGGCTACGGGCGTAGATGCGTCAACCGGCGGCGCTCTACGGCAGCCCCGCCACGATGCGCGCCGCCAGCGCATCGTGATCGCCGTCGAAATGATGTCCGCCCGGCAGCGCTTCGGCGCGCACGTGACCGGGCGGGATCTTCGGGCACAGCGATTCGGTCTCGTCCGCGCCGTACAGACACAAGGTCCCGCCCTCGGTGAGCCGTCGCACCTCGGGCAGGATCGGGATCGCGCCGCGATCGCCGCCGATCCAGTTGTCCAGGTGGAATTCGAACGAAGCCTTTTCGCCCAGCGCCATCAGCACGGTGCGCGCCACCAGCGCGCGAGAGGCCGCCGGCAGGCGATTGACGCCGAAGGCCAGCACGTCCGCGCCCTGCGAGTAGCCGATCAGCAGCGCGCGATGCCGGTGCCATTTCTGCGCATAGAAGCGCAGCACCCGATCCAGGTCGCCGGCCAGACCCTCCGGCGTGCGCGCCGTCCAGAAATAACGCAGCGAATCGAAGCCCGCGACCGGAATGCCGCGCGCGGCCAGCGCCGCCGCGACGTCGCGATCCAGCCCCGCCCAGCCACCGTCGCCGGACAGCAGGATCGCGAACGTGTCGCCGCCCACCGCCGGCACCGCGGGAACTTCCACCAGCGGCAGATCGGCAAGGCTCGCCGGTGGGGACGGCAGCACGGCGGTCTCGGCGATCTCCAGCGCGTGCACCTGCGCCAGCGCCGCGGGCAACCAGGTCTCGGGCGCGGCGTAATCGGCGCCGACGCCGGCCAGCGACTGCAGGTGCGCGCCCGGCACTGCCTCGACGAAACCTCGAACCGAGGCCGGATCGAACGCCGGATCGGACGGACTCTGCAGCACGCTCCACGTGCCGCTGCGCGTCACCACCGGCAGCAGTTCGGACGTGCGCGAATCGTGATGCCAGCGCACCTGCACGCCCTCGCGGCGGCACAACGGCTTGTGCAGGCGCAGGCGCGGACGAAAGCCGATCGACAGCGCGCCGGCGAAGGTTCCGAACGGCGCCTGCGCGACCAGCGCGTACGCCATCGCGGCGCCCTCGCCCTGCCCGGCCAGCAGCGGGCGGTGGTAGGTCGGCAGGCGCGCATAGCCCTGCACGAAGTGCGACAGGTTCTCCAGATCGCCGTCCGGGAACACGCAGGCGCTCGGGTCGGCCTCGAGCTTGCGATACAGCTGCGCTGTGTCGATGCCGGCCACCAGCGCGCCCTGCGCCGCCAGCGTCGTGGCCAGCCGTTCGGCGCGCGCCTCCCAGCCCTGGTCGCCGGACAGCAGCAGCACCGCGCCGCGCACCTCGCCCTGCGGCCGGTAGAGCCGCACGTCGTCGAACGATCCGTGCGTGATCTTCTCGGGCGCGGCGTACGCGACGGCCGATGCCAGCAGCGACACCAGCAGCGCGGCGAGCGGACCGACCCTCATCGCGCGATCACCGTGCGCAGTCCGCCGCCGATCAGCGCCGCGGTATCCGCGAGCACCAGCAGCGGGGCGACGCCGCCGGGCGCCGCGAGATAGCGCGGCTGCCACTCCGGATCGAACTTCTCCTTGAACGCGCGCAGGCCCTGGAAGTTGTAGTAGGACTCGCCGTGCGCGAACAGCAGCCGCCCGAGTCGATGCCAGTTCGGCGCCAGCGGATGCTCGGCCATGCCCGACAGCGGCGCCATGCCCAGCGAGAAGCGCTCGTGGCCCTGCGCCTGGAAATGCAGCATCAGCTGCACGAACAGGAAATCCATCGTGCCGTTGGGTGCATCGGGTCGATGCCGCATCAGGTCCACGCTGGCCTCGCGCTTCGACCCGGTGGTCATCAGCGTGGCGAACGCAACAAGACGATCGCCCTGGGAGATCAGCGCGACCGGCTGGCGACCGATGTAGCCGGCTTCGAACGCGCCGAGCGAAAACGCCTTTTCGCCCGCGCTGTGCCCGGCGAGCCACGCGTCGGAAACCGCACGCAGCTCGTCCAGCCGCGAGGCGACCGCCTCGCGCGGCACCACATCGAAGCGCAGGCCTTCACGCTCCGCGCGGTTCACGCCGTGGCGCAGGTTGGCGCGACGCGAGCCCTTCAACGTGAATTCCGGCAGCCGCACCGAGGCATGCTCGCCCAGCTTGAGCAGCCGCAGGCCCGCATCGAGGTACAGCGGCAGATAGTCGGGCCGTACCTGGTAGAACGCCGCGCGCCCACCGGCCTCGCGCGCCTGCGATAGGAAGCGCCAGATCAGCTCGGGTGCCTGCGACGCCGGTCCGACCGGATCGAACAGCGCGATCCACGAGCGTCCGCGGCGACCGTACATCACGAATCCCGATCCGGCTTCCGAGAAAAGGAACTGCTTGTCGCCGGCCATCGCGAGCTGGTTGTCCGCGTAATCCTGTGCATCGACCACCGGCGCGGCGCGTTCGAGCGTCGCCGCCTGCACCCGTTCGATCGGCGGCGCGGCCGGGCGGAACAGCTGGCGCAGCGAGATCACCAGCGCGAGCACGCTCACCGCCGCCAGCGCGCGCAGCGATCGCGGCGCGTGCGCATCGAACGCGAACTGCCACCACAGTTCGCGCGCGTAATCGACGTCGCGATAGACCAGGAACATCAGTGCGACCATTGCCGCCACCACCGCGCCGACCGCCACGGTCCAGCCCGCGTCGAACGGCTGCGCGAACAGCGAGGCGCGGCGCGTGAACTGCCGGCGCGAGGCGATCAGCATCAGCACGAATCCGGACAGCGCCATGGCCTCGCTCACCGCGATGCCCTTGGGCAGCGCCAGCACCAGGCTCGCCAGGCCGAGCAGCACACCGGTCCACCACGCCGCGTCCAGGCGCAGCACCATGCCGCGCGCGACGAACAACAGTGCGAGCCCCGCCACGCTACCCAGGAAGTGCGCCGCCTCGACCAGGATCAGCGGCACGTGCAGCGCCAGCAGCGCGGTCGCATCGTCGGTCGCCGGCGTGACGCCGGACACCAGCAGCATCACACCCACCAGGAACGTCAGCGCCGCCATCAGCAACGGCGTCAGTCCCACCATCGCGCGCACCACGGCCGACTGCCGCACCTTGCGTAGTTCGTGCGACACCAGCCAGCCGAGCGCGAGCACCAGCGGCAGCACGAAGTAGATCGCCCGATACAGCAGCAGCGCGCCGGCGAGTTCACCGGCCGGAACGCGACCGCCCAGCGCCAGCAGCATCACCGCCTCGAACACGCCGATGCCGCCCGGCAGGTGGCTGACCATGCCCAGCACCGTCGCGGCGCAGAAGAATCCCAGGAACGTCGGAAAGTCGATCGCGCCGGAGGGCAGCAGCACAAAAGGCACCAGCGCGGTTGCGACGATGTCGATGCCCGACCACAGCAGCTGCTGCATCGTCAGCGCGGGCGACGGCGCACGGATCGTGCGGCCCCCGGGCAGACGAATTGTGCCGCGTCGCCACGCAAGCACCGCGGCGCCGGAAATCACCATGAGAAAGCCCGCCGCGATGCTCGAGAGCATCGCGGCGGGAATCCTCACCACTGGTCCAACCGCATGAGCCGACCACAGCAGCGCGACCGCGCCGGCAACCCCCATGCCGATACCGAACGCCAGCGCGCTGAACACGATCGCCTGCGCCACGCGTTCGGGCGCAACGCCGGCGGCCGAATACAGGCGCAGGCGCACCGCACCGCCGGTGAGCACGCCCAGTCCCACCGAATTGCTCAGCGCATAGGCGATGAATGCGGTCTGTCCGACCACGCGATACGGCACACGCGCGCCGACGTAGCGCAGCGCCGAATGGTCGTAACCGGTCAGCGCGATATAACTGATTCCCGTCGCGAGCAATGCCAGCAGCAGATCCAGGCCGGAGGTCGCGCGAATCGCGTCGACCACCGCGGCGTAGCTCAGTTCGTCAGACAGGCCGCGCAACGCCTCGAAGGACAGCACGCCGAGCAGCGACAACAGCGCGACGATCGACAGCATGCGCAGGCCACGCGCCGCCCTACTCCGTCTCCCCGCTCGCGGGGAGAGGAGCTCCCTCTCCCCACGCGATGAATCCGCATGGGAAGAGGGAGCACCAGCCGAGCGTCGCGATCCTGGGATCACCCCACGTTCACCGGCACGAACAAGCGGTGGCCTTCGCGCTGGATCAGCAGCGCCACGCTGCCGCTGGCCTTGTCGATCGCCTTGCGCAGCTGCTCGATGTCGTTCACCGCATGCCCGTTGGCCGAGATCACGATGTCGCCCGGCTGGATGCCGGCATCGGCCGCGTTGCCCGCGACGTCTTCCACCAGAAGCCCTTCGGCGTCGATCTGGCGCTGCTCGTCCCTGCTCAACGGACGCACCGCCAGGCCCAGGCGACCCTGCGGCGCAGCCTTGGCATCGCCGGCATCGGCCACCTCATCGGCCCGCATCTCGCCGACCTGCACGCTCAGCTCGCGGGTCTTGCCGTCGCGCCACACGCTGAGCGTCGACTTCTGGCCCGGCTTGAGCGAGGCCACGCGCGCCGGCAGCTGCGAGGACTCGTCGACCGGCTGTCCATCCAGACCGAGGATCACGTCGCCGCTTTCGAGCCCGGCCTTGTCGGCCGGACCGTCGTCGTCGATGTCGGACACCAGCGCGCCCTGCGGCGATTTCAGACCGAAAGATTTCGCCAGCGCCGCGTCGACCGGCTGCACCGTGACGCCCAGGCGTCCGCGCGCGACGTGCCCGGTGGCCTGAAGCTGGTCGCCCACGTTCATCGCCACGTCGATCGGGATCGCGAACGACACGCCCTGGTAGCCGCCGCTGCGCGAATAGATCTGCGAGTTGATGCCCACGACCTCGCCGGCGAGGTTGAACAGCGGGCCGCCGGAGTTGCCCGGATTGATCGCGACATCGGTCTGCAGGAACGGCACGTACGAGCCGTCGGGCAGCGTGCGGCCCTTGGCGCTGACGATCCCCTGCGTGACGCTGTTCTCGAACCCGAACGGCGCGCCGATCGCGACGACCCATTCGCCGACCGCGACCCGCGACGGATCGCCGATGCGCACCGTCGGCAGGCCCTTGGCCTCGATGCGCAGCACCGCGACGTCGCTGGTCGGATCCACGCCGACCACCTTGGCGGTGAACTCGCGCCGGTCGGTGAGCTTGACCGTGACTTCGCTGGCGTCGGCGACGACGTGCGCGTTCGTCAGGATCAGGCCGTCGCTCTTGACGATGAAGCCCGAGCCCTGGCCTCGCGTCGGACCGGGAGACCCGCCACCCGGCGGCATGCCGCGAAAGAACGGCGCGAACGGATCGGCGTCGCCGCCGCCGTATCCCGGCGGGAAACCGCGAAAGCCGGGCGGCATCGCATTGCCCCGCGCCGAGGTCTTCACGTTTTCCTTGACGGTGATGTTGACCACCGCCGGGCCGTACTGGCGCACCAGCGCGGCGAAGTCGGGCAACGCCATCGTGGCGGCGGCGACGGGCGGCTCGGACGGCGAACCGGTGACGGCCGCCGACTGCGGGTGCTCGGCCAGGACCAGGGTCATGGGCGCCGCGAGCATCGCGCCCAGCGCGGCGGCGACGATCGGCTTGCGCACGAAACGGGTGACGGTCACGGAGGAACTCCTGTTGCGGATTGCCGGAAGAGCCGGCGACCGCACCATCCTCGCGATCGATTCTTAGGAGTCCGTTAAGTCGTCACGGCGTGAAGGCGTAGCCCGGGCTACGGATCGGCCAGCACGTGTGAACCGCTGGAAACAAGCGGCAAACGCACCACCGCGCACAGCCCGCTGCCGCCGTCGCTTCGATCGCGCAATTCGATCGTGCCGCCATGCGCGTGCGCGACGCGCAGCGCGATGGCCAGGCCGAGCCCCGTGCCCGCCACGTCGCCCCGACCGCCGCGCGCGAAGCGGTCGAACAGGTGCGCGCGCCGCTCCGGCGCGATGCCCGGACCGGTGTCCTCGACGCGTAGATCGGCCCACGCGCCGTCGCGCCGCAGGCCGACATCGATCCGCCCGGGTGCCGGCGTGTAGGCGATCGCGTTGTCGACCAGGTTGCCCAGCAGGCTCGCCAGCGCCTCGCGCTCGCCGAGCACCGTCGCGCCCTGCGCGTCCTCCACGCCCAGGTCGATGCCGCGCGCGGTGGCCAGCGGATGACGCTGCGCCACCACTTCGCGCGCGAGGCGATCGAGCGCGACTTCGGCGCGTTCGCCGCCGCCGGCCTTGCCCTCGCTGCGCGCCAGATCGAGCAGCTGCGCCACCAGGTGCGTGGCGCGGTCCACGCCGCCGCGCAGCGCCACCAGCGCCTGGCCGCGTTCATCGGCCGTCCTGGCGGCCTCGGCGTGCTGGGCCTGCAGGCGCACCGCCGCCAGCGGCGTGCGCAGCTCGTGCGCGGCGTCGGCGAGGAACTCGCGCTGGCGGCGCCTCGCGTGCGCCTGGCGCGACAGCAGGTCGTTGAGCGAGGCCAGCACCGGCGACAGTTCCCGCGGCGCCTGCGCGAGCACGACCGGCGCGTGATCGTCGGTGCCGCGCGATTGCACCAGCGTCGCGAGCCGGCGCAGCGGCTCGAGCTGCACCGAGACGATCCATCCGCCGACCAGCGCGAGCACCGGCAGCAGCACCAGCAGCGGCACCAGCAGGCGCAGCGCTTCGGCCGCCGCGCGTCGTTCGCGCGCCTCCAGGTCCTGGCTCACCTGCAGCACCAGGTCGTCGCGCACCAGGCGGGTGAAGCTGCGCCAGCGCTCGCCCGCGATCTCGAGGTCGACCATGCCGATCTGTGTGGAGATCGGCGCCGGCCGCCGCCCCGACGACCACAGCAACACGCCGTCGCGCCGCCAGATCTGCACCACGATGCCTTCGGCGGTCTCGTCCTCCACCGAGCGCGGCATCTGCAGCATCGCCTCCACCGGCAGGTTGAACGACAGCGCGCGCAGGCGCTCGTCGAACACCTCGCCCTGCTGCCGGAACGCCAGCGCGTAGAGACCGGCCGACGCCAGCGCACCGCCCAGTACGAGCACCGCCAGCAGCGCAAGCACCAGGCGTCGGCGCAGCGAGCCGGCGGAACTGGACGCGTTCATTCCTTGGGCACGAAGTAGCCCACGCCGCGCGCGTTGCGGATGAAATCCGCGCTCAGCTTGCGTCGCAGCGCGTGCACGTGGACATCCAGCGCGTTGCTCGCGATCTCCTCGTTCCACCCGTACAGGCGCTCGACCAGCTGTTCGCGCGTCCAGACGCGGCCCGGCTGCTCGACCAGCGCCGACAGCAGCGCGAACTCGCGGCGCGTCAGCGCCACCGGCCTGCCCTGGAACGTCGTGTCGCGCGTCGCAGGATCGAGCGCGAGGCCCAGGTGCTCGATGCGCGGCTGCACCTGTCCTGCCTGGCGTCGGCCCAGCGCGCGCACGCGCGCCATCAACTCGTCGAGATCGAAGGGCTTGAGCAGGTAGTCGTCGGCGCCGGCGTCGAGGCCGCCGACGCGGTCCTGCACCGCATCGCGGGCGGTGAGGATCAGCACCGGCGTCGACAGCCCGTCCCGTCGCGCCTCCTTGAGCACGCTCAGGCCGTCGCGGCGCGGCAGCCCCAGGTCCAGGATCACCAGCTCGTAGGCGGTGTCGCGCCAGTGCGCGATGCCGTCCGCGCCGTCACGCGCCCAGTCGACCGCGTGCGACCCTTCGGCCAGCGCCTTGCGCACGGCCTCGCCGATCATCGCGTCGTCTTCCACCAGCAGGATGCGCATCGCCGAAGTCTAGGGCCTCCCAAACGACGAAGGCCGGTTTCCCGGCCCTCGCGCTGCTGCAGGTACTGCGACCCGATCGATCAGACCTTGCCGGTGAGCTCCGGCACGACCTGGAACAGATCGCCGACGAGGCCGAAGTCGGCGACTTCGAAGATCGGCGCCTCGGCGTCCTTGTTGATCGCCACGATCGTGCGCGCGTCCTTGATGCCGGCCAGGTGCTGGATCGCGCCCGAGATGCCGACGGCGATGTACAGCTCCGGCGCGATGATCTTGCCGGTCTGCCCCACCTGCATGTCGTTGGGCACGTAGCCCGAGTCGACCGCCGCACGCGACGCACCGACGCCGGCGCCGAGCTTGTCGGCGAGGTCGTAGATGATCTTGAAGTTCTCGGAGCTGGCCAGCGCCCGGCCGCCCGAGACGACGCGGTTGGCCGACTGCAGTTCCGGACGCTCCGACTTCTGCGCCTCGAGCTTCACGAAACGCGTGTGCGACGGCAGCGTGGCCGACACGCTGGCCGATTCCACCGGCGCGCTGCCACCCTGGGCCGCGGCCTGGAACGAGGCCAGGCGCACCGTGGCGACGATGCACGGCGAGGCCGGGGCCTCGACCGTGGTGATCGCGTTGCCGGCGTAGATCGGACGATCGAACGAGGTCGGCGA
>NZ_JAJFBP010000046.1 GCF_020697055.1 Panacagrimonas sp.
CTTCAAGACCCGCGTCGACAAGTCGCCCGGCTCGCGCACGTTCCTGATCTCGACCGACGAAAGCGCGACGCTGATCAACGCAACGTTCATCGAATCGCAACTCGATTACGGCACCGCGTTCGATTTCGTGCAGGACCTGGTGGTCAAGAATCGCGACGCGGACCACGACGTCTATCTCGCTGGCCAGCCCGCGCTGACCGGCTGGGTGTATTTCTACCAGGAGCAGATGACGTACATCTTCGCCTTCACGCTGGGCCTGATGATCTTCCTGCTGATCATCTACATGCGGAACCTGGTGGGCGTGCTGACTCCGATCATCACCAGCAGCGTGGCCGCCATCTGGGGCTTCGGTCTCGCCGGCTGGCTCAAGCTGCCGATCGAACCGCTGCTGATGATCGTGCCGTTGCTGCTGGTGGCACGTTCGTTCTCGCACTGCGTGCAGTTCACCGAGCGCTACTACGAAATCTATGCACACGTGAAAGACAAGGCGAAGGCCGCCGAGATCACCATGGGCGTGATGATGGCGCCGTCGATCCTGGGCATCTTCACCGACATCGTGGGCGTGTTCCTGATCGCCCTCGCGCCGATTCCCGCGATGGAGCGCTTCGCACTGTTCGCCGGCATGTGGTGCGTGTGGCTGATCCCGACCGGCGTCGTGCTGATCTCGCTGCTGTTGGCCGCGCTGCCCGCCCCGAAGAACGTCGAGGACCTGGTCGGACACGGCAAGGAAGCGGGCTGGTTCGCCAAGGGCTTCCAGGCAACGCTGCGCTGGGTCGCATCGCTGTCGTACGGCAAGAAGGCACGCATCACGACCCCGGTGGTCGTAATCTTCGCGATCGCATCGGTGGTGATCGCGTTGCAGATCAAGATCGGCAACCCGGTGGAAGGCAGCGGCCTGCTGTGGGACGACTCCGAGTTCAACGAGTCGATCCGACAGATCAATGCCAACTTCCCCGGCACACGCTCGAAATCGTGCTCGAGGCCAAGGATCCGAAGAACCCCGATCGCGTGGCCAAGCTCGCCGATACGTTCCTTACGTCACGGCAGATCCAGAGGCAGCTGGAAAACGGCGAATTCCCGCCGCGCGCCACGCTGTCCTACGGCGACTACCTGGGTGAAGCGCAGCGCCTGTTCGCGGGCGGCAACCCCAAGTGGGTGCCGGTGGATCCGACCGACGAGGCGGTGAGCGCGGCCGCCATGGTGTCGCTGGCGGGTTCGAGCCCGAAGGCCTATTCGCACGTCACGGACTTCGAGCTGCAGCACTCCACCATCTCGCTGTGGTACGCAAACAACAAGCAGGACACCGTCGACAAGGCGCTCGAGACCGCGAAGAAGGCGGTAGAGGACGCCAAGCTCGATCACGAAGCCTTCCGCATCCGTCTCGGTACCGGAACGATTGCGCTCCAGCAGGCCATGAACCAGGTGGTCGACCGCTACCACTACGTGATCATCGGATGCCTCTCGCTCGTGATCGGCCTGGGTTGCAGTCTGGCGTATCGGTCGGTGCTGGCCGCGATCATCCTGCTGATCCCGGTGAACCTTGCCAACTTCACGCTGCAGGCGACCATTCACCTGATCGGCCTGGGTCTGGACATCAACACCCTGATGGTGGCGGCAATCGGTGTGGGTGTCGGTATCGACTACGGCATCTACCTGCTGTCCCGAATCTGCGAGGAATACCACGCGCAGGATGAGGACTGGGGTCGTTCGATCACGGCGACGCTGACCACGACGGGCAAGGCGATCATGTTCACCGCGATCATCATGCTGATGGGTATCGCACCCTGGTACTTCCTGTCCGAGCTGAAGTTCATGGCGGACATGGGCCTGCTGCTGATGATGGTCATGGCGATCAACATGGTGCTGGCGCTCGTGGTGCTTCCGCTGCTGGTCTATCTGATCAAGCCGAACTTCGTGAAGCGCAAGGACCTGTTCGTTGGCGAGGGCGTGGATCTGTCGCTCTTCACCGCGGCGGACGACGACGAAGACGACAAGACGCTGGTGGCCGCCAAGTAGTCAGGCGACAGGTCGGCGGGATTTGGCGCAAGTTTCAAACGTGACGAGGGGCCACCCGGGCATTCGCCCGGGTGGCGTCAATTGGATGCCGAAACGGGTCGCATGCCCGTGTCGGGAAAGAGCAGCAACAGGAGGATTCGTTTCGTGACTACCAGCTTGCGGTTGAAGGCCGCCATTTCCATCGGTGTGGGCGCAGCCCTCGCGCTCACGGCGCTTGCAGCCGACGCCGCCGCGGTGAAGAAAGAGATCGATATCGTTCTGCAGGGGACCGTCCACCAGACGCTGTTCGCCATCGGATTCGATGGGCAGAAGGGCTATGCGGTGGGTGCCAACGGCGAGGTTCAGTCCACCGAGGACGGCGGCAAGACCTGGAAGGTCAGCAAGCTGCCCACCGAGTTGGCCATGCTGGGCATCCACGTCGACGCCGCGCGCGCCATCGCGGTGGGTCAGAGCGGCACCGCGTTCGTGAAGAACAACGGTGGTGAGTGGGAGAAGGTCGATACCGGTACGACCAAGCGACTGTTCAGCGTCAGCAGCAACGTCGGTGGGCTGACCGTGGCCGCCGGCGAGTTCGGCGCCCTGTTGCTGTCGGAGGATGGCGGCCGTACCTGGCACTCCCTGACGCTGGACTGGATGCAGGTGGGAACCGACGGCGGCGCCGAGCCGCACCTCTACGGCGCCTACGTTGCCGCCGACGGCACGATGTCGGTCGTCGGCGAATTCGGCCTGGTGCTGCGCTCGACCGATCGCGGTCGCACCTGGAGCGTGCAGAACAAGTCGACCGCCTCGCTGTTCTCGGTGAAGGTCCGTGATGACGGCGTGGGCTTCGCGGTGGGCCAGGACGGCTACGCCCTCAAGACCACGGATGGGGGCGTCACCTGGACTTGCATCGACATCGGGAGTAAGGCCATCCTCAACGGGGTGCATTCCTCGGGGGACGGCCGGGTCACGGTGACGGCTATGAGAGAGATGATGGTGAGCACGGACGACGGGGCCACGTGGAGTTCAATCGACAATCCCGAGGTCACGACCGTGTGGTACGTTGGCGTGGGGTCTCCTGGGTCCGACGTTCTCGCCGTGGGACAGGCGGGTCGCATCATCCGCGTGGGAAGCTAAGGAGAATTTGCGGGGCCCAGCCAACGCAAAAAGGCTGAGAAGGGCGTGCGGGTGACCTATAGCCCGTACAGCGACATAACTTTAGGAAGGAGAGAAACATGAAAAGGGTGGACGGGAAATTCCGGCTGGGCGCTATGGCGCTCGCTGCCGCGAGTGTCTTCGCGGCAACGCCGGTGCTGGCCCAGGACGAGGGCGGTGGTGACGTGGCGATGGCCGACAGCAGCGGCGACAGCAGCATCGGTTTCGCTTTTAGTGGTTTCGTGCGATTCGATTCGGCATTCCGAACGGATCACGACGAAAACCCGAGCAATCTTCGGACCAATCCGTTCAACGGCCGACTCAACGGCCGAAGCGCGTTCCCGGCTCAGGGCGCTGCCGCACTGAGCACCCTCCCTGGCGTTGGTGGTACTCCAGGTCTTCCGCTTCTCGGCGACGCGCTGGGCAATGCGATCGAAGATCTGATCGCCCTTGACCCGCTGGGTGTGCCGACGACCGCGACCCGCAACACGAAGAAGGGTCACAACGACTGGAACTTGAACCAGCTTCGCGGCAAGTTCGACCTGAGCGTCAATTTCGGTTCGAACATGCAGCTGTATTCGAGCATTCGAACGATCTACGACTTCGGCAATTACGACGAGTTCAAGCGTGGAGATGCCAAGGACTTCCTCGGCAACGATTCGAATCCGGACGGTTTCAACCAGCGAAAAGTCCGCTACTTCGAGTACGAGAACTATCAGGACGGCGGCAAGTCCTGCCTGAACTATCTCGAGCTCTGCGGCGACAACTACATGGCGGACTTCACCGCCCTGTACCTGGACATCACGATGGGTCCGGTGCTCCTCCGCGTCGGTCAGCAGCAGATCGCGTGGGGCCAGGCGCTGTTCTTCCGCATCTTCGACGTGCCGAACGGCCTCGATCTTCGTCGCCACCTGATTCTCGACGACGCACTCGAGGAGTACGCCGACGAACGTGTTTCGGCCCCTGGTGTTCGCGTGACGTGGCAGTTCACCGACCAGTGGGAAGCGGACGCGTACGCGCAGATGTTCACGCCGACCATCTACCCGACGCCGAACACGCCGTACAACGTCATTCCGGCGCAGTTCTCAGTGCATGAGACCTGGGAAAGCGAGCACAAGAACGAAGACTTCAACTACGGTCTGCGTCTGCGTGCCAACTTCGGCAACTGGGGTCTGCAGTTCATCGCCACCCAGCGCTACAACCACGAAGGTACGTTCCGCTGGATCAAGTCGGGCGTCGTGCGTGACCTGCCGGGTCTGCCGGGAACCGGTCAGATCGTCGCGCAGACTCCGCTCGAGGTCGATCCGACGGGCGTATGGAGCGCCAACGAGTGGTTCACCTACGCGGGACAGGTGCGACTGGATGGTGTCGAGGGCGTGAACCGCCTGGTCGGCGACTTCCAGCCCTTCACCGGCACGCTGGGCGGATCGGAAGTGGGCGACAACATCGTCGCTGCGGCGCGTGAACTCGATCTGTTCTTCATGGTGGCGGGCGGTGCGGCCGCGGGCAGCCTGAACAGCGGCGGCCTGCGTGGTCACATCTCGCACGACTATCACAAGGAAGAGATCTACGGCGCCGGCATCAGCTACGTCGTGGAGGCCGAGCCGGGCTCGCTGCTCGATCAGCTGATCATCAACGTCGAGACCAGCTACATCCCGGAGCGTCAGTTCACCGACAAGGGCCTGGGTCAGAAAACCATCGAGTCGGATGAGAGCGTCACCGACCTCGTGATGGAGAAGTACCACCGCTGGTTCGAGGATTTCCCGGCCACCTACATGGTGTTCCAGGCGATCCACAAGTCGGACTCCAACCTGTTCGGCCAGAACCTGGGATGCCAGGGCGGTACGGGCGGCAACGGGCCGACGCCGGCGGATCGTAACGGCGCCACCAAGCGCTGCGGCGATAACAAGAAGGGCGGCAGCAACGACGTGGTGTTCGCGTTCCTGCAGCCGTTCCCGAACTACATCTATCGCATGCATGGTGCGTTGCTAGTCGACCCGGACGGCGGTCTGCTTGCCCAGGGCGGCTTCCGCTGGAGCCCGGGCAACGACCTGACGTTCGACTTCATCTACAACCACATCAACGGCAATGCCTGGGGTGACGCGAACGAGAACGCCCTGCAGAACATCGACTGGGCCGACGAATTCTTCATCCGCGCCGCGTACCAGTTCTAAGCATTTGGCACCGAAGATCGGGGCGGCGGCATCCGCCGACCCCGATCCGACGTACCTATAGCCACTCAGGCGGCCCTCGGGGGTAACCCGGGGGCCGTTTTTTTGTCGTTCGATTCCTCGAGCAACTCGAGGCAAGCCGCACGCGGGCATGCGAATTGCCGGTTTCACGAAGGCGCCGCCCGAGCGCCGTTACAACGGAGCTCCGCCGTCAGGCGCGATCCGTCGGATGTGGCAGGAAGGAAGCGAATCACTCGCAAGTCAGGACGCTAAGGAGAATTCAGTGAGGATCATCAAGTTCGACGGTGGTTACAGCCGTCGCAAGTTCCTGTCGGACGCCGGTCGCGGCGTGCTGGCGACCGGGGTGCTCGCGCCCCTGCACAAGACCATCGCCGCCACCGGCGAAGTGAATAAGGCCTACCCCGACGAATTGATGTCGATCGAGGGTTACACCAAGGGCAAGATCAAGACCGGCGACTACATCACCTCCGCGAACGTCGAGTTCGTGAAGAATCTGATGCAGCCGATCAACTACGAACAGATTCTCAAACAGGGCCGCAAGCTGAAGGTCGTCAAGAGCACGACCGACGTGATGCGCCTTTCGCCGTGGGAGTACATCGAGGCCACGCTGAAGAACGCCGGCAAGGCCAAGTTCGACGACACCGGCAACGTCGTGAACTCGGCCGACGGCCAGCCCTGGATCGGGGGCAATCCGTTCCCCGATCCCAAGACCGGCATCGATCTGGTCGCGGCGCAGACGCTGAGCTGGGGTCGACACGACGCCTCGTTCTACGCGATCTCTGCGACGGCGCTGCGCGCGGACGGCAATCCCCGCTTCAAATACACCGGCGGCTGGGCGGAACTCTCCACCGTGTCGCGTGTGGCGATGGATCCGAAGCCCTACTGGCCCGAGCAGAAGGACAAGCTGCGATACCAATCGGTGTTCTTCCTCGCGCCCAACAATTTCCGCGGCACCTCGTTCCTCAACATCTGGTACTACGACCAGCGCAAGTTCCCGGAGCTGTACGGCTACGTCGCCGACTTCAAGCGCGTACGCCAGTTCCCCACCGATCAGCGGTTCGAGCCGCTGCTTCCGGGCCTGTCGCTGTATCTGTCCGATGCCTGGGGCGCGGGCGATCCGCTGCATACCTGGAGCGGCTACAACATCGTCAAGCGCGGCCCCTGGCTTTGCGGCTTGTCCGAAAACTGGAACGCCACCCATCCGAACTGGGAGCACACCGTGCACGGCGGGCCGAGCAGCAAGAGCTTCTGGGATACGAACGTCGAACTGATTCCCGAAGCGATCATGGTCGAGGCGCAACCGACCGGATTCCCGCGTGCGCCGGTGTCGAAGAAGCAGCTGTGGTTCGACGCGCGCAATCAGGTGCTCGTCGGCATGGTCACGTACGACCGGCGCAACCAACCGTTCCGCGCGTTCGACGGCGCGTACAGCCTGTACGAGTCGGGCGCCAACAAGTACATGGACGGCGCGCACCCCTACTGGAGCTGGTGCCACTTCATGGCCTCGGACATCCAGACCGGCGACGTCACGCGCGTGGAACAGGTCAAGGTCCACGACAAGATCCACGCGAGCAAGGCGAACGACCCGACGATGTACGAGCGCTACCTCACGCAGAACGCACTGCGGGCTCTCGGCTCGAGCTGATTGGCTGTCGATCAAGCCGGCGCGGCCCTTTGGGCGCGCCGGCTTTTTTGTGCGCACCGCGGAGTGCGCCGCCGTCGCGCAACCATCCTTCCGGGTGGCCGCCCGGTCACGGCGGGACGGCATAGTGCCGGTATCTGGCACTGGGCTGGCCGCGTGCGGCGTCCGATGGATCGAGCGCCGCACCGTCCAGCCTTTTTTGGCCGGAACCTTCATCCCGACCGCACCCGGAGGAGACCCATGGCGGCAGGACGTTCGACGAGCAAGAGCGCACGCGCGACAACCGCGACGGCCAGGACCCGCCCGTCACCGACGAGCGCCGGCGACAGCGAGGGCATGCTCATCAACATCGACAACGGCGGCACGCTGACGGACATCTGCGTGGTCGAAGGCCGCAAGGTCTGGCGCACCAAGACGCTGACGACGCCGTACGACCTGTCGAAGTGCTTTCTCGATGGCCTGGCCAAGGCGTCCAAGGCCATCTGGGGCGAGGAGGATCTGGTACGGCTGCTGCGCGGCACCGCGCACATCCGCTACTCGACGACGCAGGGCACCAATGCGCTGGTCGAACGCAAGGGTCAGCGCATCGGCGTGATCCTGGGCGGCGCGATCAAGGCCGAGCAGCTGCGTCGCGGTCACGAGGACCTGTTCGACGCGCTCGTCGGCGAGCGCACCGCCGTGCTCGATAGCAAGGCCGACGACGCGACGATGGAGATGGCCGCGGTCCGTGCGGTCAACGCGCTGTCCTCGGCCGGCGCGAATCGCGTCGTGATCGCCTTTGCCGGCGCCGGACGCAGCGCCAACGAGATTCGTCTGAAGAAGCTGCTGCTGCGCAAATTTCCGCCGCACCTGCTCGGCGCCATCCCGCTGCTCTACTCGCACGAGGTGGTCGAGGACGACGACGACGTGCGTCGTGCGTGGACCGCGGTGTTCAACGCGTTCCTCCACCCGGCGATGGAGCGCTTCCTCTACCGCGCCGAGCACAAGCTGCGCGAGAACCGCGCGCTCAATCCGCTGCTGATCTTCCGCAACGACGGTCACTCGGCGCGCGTGGCCAAGACGATCGCCATCAAGACCTACAGCTCGGGTCCGCGCGGCGGCATGGAAGGTTCGCGGGCACTCGCGGGCCATTACGGTTTCCCGCGTCTGCTGACGATGGACGTGGGCGGAACCACCACCGACATCGGGCTGGTGGAGACGCGCGACGGTCGCGGCACCGTGCGCTCGCACCGGCGCGGTCGCGTCGAGGGCGTCGAGGTCTCGTTCCCGCTCTCGGACGTGGTGAGCGTCGGCGTCGGTGGCTCGTCGATCATTCGCGTGAAAGGGGATGCGATCGCCGTCGGCCCCGAGAGCGTCGGAAGCGCGCCCGGACCCGCCTGCTTCGGCCTCGGCGGAACCGAGTCCACGATCACCGACGCGTTTCTGGTCACCGGCCTGCTCGATCCGGCGACGTTCTTCGGCGGCGAGCTGCGCATCGACCCGGAGCGCGCGCGCAAGGCGGTGGGCGAACGCGTGGGCGAACCCCTCGGACTGTCGGTCGAGGACGCGGCACTGGCGATGGAGAAAGCCTGGGTCGCCAAGGTCGCCGACAGCCTCAGGCAGTTCACGTCGATCACGCCCGACACGGTGCTGGCTGCGTTCGGCGGCGGTGGACCGTTCGTGGTCTGCCGCGTGGCCGAGGCCGCCGGCATCTCGCGCGTGGTGATCCCGGGTCTGGCGGCCGTGTTCTCGGCCTTCGGCCTGGGCTTCTCGGACATTGCCCACACCTACGAGGCGCCTCTGACGAGCGCCGACGCCGAAGGCTTCAAGGCCGCGCTGGCCGGGCTGACCGAAAAGGCGCGGCGCGGCATGTTCGGCGAAGGCTTCGACATGGCGCAGTGCCAGGTGCGCAAGTCGCTGCAGATCATCGAAAGCGACAAGGAGCGCGCCGTCGATCTCAAGTCCGACCGGCTTCCGGCCGGACTTCCGGCCAAGGCCCGTCTCGTGCTCACGCTCGACGTGGCCAAGCCGATTGCACAGCCGACGCTCTCGGGCGACTTCAAGGGCCCTCGCAGCGTCGCGCGCGTCGCGGGCAAGCGTCGTGTACTGGCCCCGGGGGCCGAGGTTGCGCGCGATCTGCCGCTGTATCGCGTCGAGGATCAGAAGCCCGGCGCCAGCGCGGCGGGTCCGGCTGTCCTCGAGGAAGCGTTCTTCACCTGCCGCGTGGATGCCGGCTGGACCTTCACGATCAATCAGGCCGGCGACATCCTGCTGCAGAAGGGCTGACGCGTCGTCGCGCGTTGGCCTTGGACGACACGCGATGGTTCCGTGCTGACACCTGCGCCGCGGGGTAGGTGCAGGGCGGCGCCTTCCGGTTAAGCTCTCCCGCAAACGGCGCGCGCTTTCCGCGCAGCGCCCAGAACGAGGAGAGCAGGATGACCGACTACAACAAGGCCTTCCGCCTGGACGGCAAAGTCGCCCTCGTCACCGGCGCTGCGCGCGGCATCGGTGCCGCGATCAGCGAGGCCCTGGCACAGGCCGGTGCCGCGGTGCTGGTCACCGATGTGCTCGAAGGCCCCGGCCGCGAGACCGTCGAGCGCATCCGCAAGGCCGGCGGCAAGGCCGAATTCCAGAAGCACGACGTCACCAGCGAGCCGGAGTGGGAAGCCGCGGTCGCGGCCGCCGTGAAGACTTTCGGTGGCCTCAGCGTGCTGGTCAACAACGCCGGAATCGAGACCGCTGCGCTGATTACGCAGTGCGAACTCGAGGACTTCAAGCGCGTGATGGACGTCAACGTCAACGGCGTGTTCCTCGGTCACAAGCATGCGATCCGCGTGATGAAGGCAGGGTCCTCGATCGTCAATCTCTCGTCGGTGGCCGGCATCATCGGCACGACGGCGCACGTCGCGTATCACACCTCCAAGGGCGCGGTTCGCCTGATGACCAAGGCCGCCGCCATCGAGTGCGCGCAACTGGGCACGGGAATCCGCGTGAACTCGGTGCATCCGGCGATCGTTGCGACCGACATGGGCACCAACTTCATCAAGCACTTCGTCGACCTGGGACTGGCGCCGGACTACGCCGCCGCGGAGGCCTCGATCAAGGGCCTCCACCCGATGGGATTCGGCGAGCCGCGCGACGTTGCCAGCGCCGTGATCTTCCTGGCCTCCGACGCCGCCAAATGGATGAACGGCAGCGAGCTGGTGGTCGATGGCGGCCTCACGGCCTGCTGATCTCTTTTACCCGCGATCGTTTTCCCTCTTCAGAACGAACATGCCCAAGATCCTCGACCGACTCGCCCAATCCGACAAACCGCTGCTGTGGCTCGACGACACCGCGTACTCGGACAAGCTGCTCGCCGGCGGCAAGACGCCGTGGCACGACGGCGCCGAGTACGTTGCGTTCCGGCGCAAGGCCCAAGGCCTGCTGCGACCCGACTTCGTCGTGATTCCGATCGGGCGCATCGCCGCAGCCTGGGTTGCCAGCCATCCGGCGCTGAAGGAGGCGATGGCCGCGAAGAAGCGCACCGTGGCACCGGCGCGCACGCTGCTCGCGGACGAGGAACTGCGTACGCACCTGGTGGAAATGCTCAAGGGCCTGCGCGCGGCGTTCGCCGGCGCGCCGTTCGTGCTGTCGACGCCTTCGCCGCGCGCATGGGTGATCGAGGCCTGGCAGCTCGCCTTCGGCGCCGACGCGGACGTCGACGTCGGCGGTGACGAAGCCGACTCGTGCTCGGTCTACGTGGCCGAATTCCTGCGCAGCTTCGGCGAATCGGGCGTCGACGGCCTGCTGCTGGAAGAACGTGAAGGCGCCGAGCCCGCGTCGGCCGAGGAGATCGCGTGGTATCAGCCGGTGATCAACATCGCCGGACATTACCGCTGGGATCTGGGCGTGTACCTGCCCACCGCGGCGGGATTTTCCGGCGACGCCGCCGGCGTGCAGTTCGTGATCGCCCCCAAGGCCGTCGCGGGAGCGGCCAACGGCCTATCGCTCGGCGACGGTTTCTGGTCCGGCGAAGACGCGCCCGCCGCGCCGTCGAAAGGCTTTCGCTTCGCGCGCGTGCCCGCCGACGCCGTTCCCGAGAAGGTGCTGGAGCGGGTGGCGACGCTGCGCGGCTGAGATCGCCCGGGAGGAACCAAACGAGAAAGCGCTCGCCCGCAGGGGCAGGACGCCCGCGAACTCCCGCAATGCGGGGAGGGAGATACCGATGGCGCAGTTCGACTTCAAGCTGGAACACGTCTTTTCATACAACGCGACGTTGTCGGAGCCGGAGATCATCGGCCCGGTGCCCGACGACATTCGCATCAACTACTACGTCACCGGCGGCGAGATCTGGACGCCCGACGGCACGCGCATCGGCAAGGTGCGTGCAGTCGGCGGCGACTGGCTCACGATCCGGCGCGACGGCAAGGGTTTGCTCGATGTTCGCGCCACGGTCGAGACCAACGACGGCGCGCTGATCTACGGCGTCTACAACGGATATCTCGACCTGGGCGAGAACGGCTACCAGAACCTGCTCGCCGGCAAATTCCCGGAGAAGTCGCAGATCCGCGCCGCGCCGCGTTTCTCCACCGCCAGCCCCGCTTTCGCGTGGGTCAATTCGACCCAGTTCGTGAACATCGGCGAAGTCTTCTTCCACAAACGGATCGTGACCTACGACGTCTACGCCCTTCGCTGATTCCAGAGAAACCCAGACAGGAGACCAACGTGAGCACCGTAGTCGAAGGTGAGCTGTTGTGGACCCCGAGCGACGCGTTCATGGCGCGTTCGCAGATCGCCAAGTTCACGCAGTGGCTGCGTGAAGAGCGCGGCCTGTCGTTTCCCGACTACGAGGCTCTGCGCCAGTGGTCGGTGACCGAGATCGAAGGCTTCTGGGCCGCGATCTGGGATTACTTCGAGATCGTCTCCGATGCACCGCCGACGCAGGTGCTCGATCGCCGCGTGATGCCCGGCGCCAAGTGGTTCCAGGGTGCGCGCGTAAACTACGCGGAGCACCTGCTGCGCTACGAGGCCAAGGCCAGGCCGGGCGAAGTGGCGATCCATCACCTGGCGGAGAATCGTCCGCTCGCCGGCCTGTCGTGGCAGGAGCTGGGACGACAGGTGCGCCTCGTCGCGACGCGCCTGCGCGAGATGGGCGTGAAGCCCGGCGATCGCGTCGTCTCGTACATGCCCAACGTGCCCGAGACCACGGTGGCGATGATCGCGACCATCGCGATCGGCGCGGTGTGGTCGTCTGCTGCGCCGGAGTTCGGCACCAAGACCGTCACCGAGCGCTTCGCGCAGATCGAGCCGACCGTGATCTTCGTGTGCGACGGCTACAAGTTCGGCGGCAAGGATTTCGATCGCGGCAAGGAAGTGCAGCAGATCGTGGCGGCCCTGCCCACGCTCAAGCACGTGGTGTGGCTCAATTTCCTGCATCCGGATCGCAGCGAACCGCCGGTGCCCGGCGCCAAGGCCTTCGCGTCGCTGCTGGCGGGACCGGAGATCGCTCGTGACGCGTTCGAGTACGAGCGCGTGGATTGCGAGCACCCGATCTGGGTGATGTTCTCCTCGGGCACCACGGGCCTGCCCAAGGCGATCGTGCACGGGCACGTCGGCGTGCTGGTTGAGCACTTCAAGGTGATGAGCTTCCACCTGAATCTCGGCCCCGGGATGGTGATGTTCTTCTACAGCACCACCGGCTGGATGATGTACAACCTCGTCGTCTCGTCGCTGCTCACCGGCGCGGCCGCGGTGCAGTACGACGGCAGTCCGGTGCATCCCGATCTGGATCTGCTGTGGAAGATGGCCGCCGACACCGGCGCGGCCACGTTCGGCGCAAGCCCCACGTTCGTGCAGATGATGGAGAAGGCCAAGCTCAAGCCGGGCGACAAGTTCGACCTGTCGAAACTCGAGGCCGCGCTGCTCGGCGGCGCGCCGTCGACGCCGGAAACGTTCAAGTGGTTCTACGACAACGTGAAGACCGATCTGTGGGTGACCTCGCAGTCGGGCGGCACGGAACTGTGCAGCGGCTTTGTCGGTGCCAGTCCCACGCTCCCGGTGCACGCCGGCGAGATCCAGGCGCGCTGCCTGGGCATGGACGTTCGCGCCTGGAGCGACGACGGCAAGGATCTGGTCGACGAGGTCGGTGAACTCGTCTGCCTGAAGCCGTTTCCGTCGATGCCGATCTTTTTCTGGGGCGACACCGACGGCAAGCGCTACCACGAGGCCTACTTCGACGTGTTCCCCGGCGTCTGGCGGCACGGCGACTTCATCAAGATCAACTCGCGCGGCGGCTGCTACATCTATGGTCGCAGCGATTCCACGCTCAACCGCTTCGGCGTGCGCATCGGTACCGCCGAGATCTACCGCGCGGTCGAACAGGTGGAGGAGGTGGCCGACAGCCTCGTTGTGTGCTGCGAACTCGAGGGCGGCAACTTCTTCATGCCGCTGTACGTGAAGCTCAAGCCCGGCTTCGAGCTCAACGAAGCAGTGGTCAAGAAGATCACCGCCAAGCTGCGCGCCGACTGCAGCCCGCGCCACGTGCCGGACAAGATGTACCCCGTTGCGGAGATTCCGTACACGCTCACCGGCAAGAAGATGGAAGTGCCGGTGCGCAAGATCCTGATGGGATGGCCGCTCGAGAAGGCCGCCAGCCGCGACGCGATGCAGAACCCGGCGAGCATCGACTGGTACATCGACTTCGCCAACACGTCGAAAGATTACGTGCGCCCCACCGCGCCGCTCGGCTCGAAAAAGTAGCCCGGGCGGCCCGGGGCGGTCACCATCAAAACCCGGACTTCGTCCGGGCTACCAAAGCCTGCGAAAACAGCAGCTGACGTTGACGGTCGGCGTCGGCTGATCTTCAGTCGAAGCCGGCGAGGCGTTTGAGATGCGCGCTGTCGAAGCGGATCACGTTCTCCGCCACGCGGCCGTTGCGCATCGTGATGCGGTCGATGCCCGTGAACCGGAACGGACCGTTGCGGCCGGTGGCGCGCATGATCCAGCGCACGAACACCGTGTCGCCGTTGCTGGCGTGCTCGGCGACGGTCAGGCGCATGTCGGGCAGCAGCTTGAGCAGATCGGCGAGCGCCTGCGAGTACGGCACCACGCCGCGCACCGGCTCATCGGCGCCGGGCCACCAGCCGACGACGTCTTCGGTGACCAGCGGCGGGACGTCTTCCGCGCGCGGGTCGGACCAGAATTCGGCGAAGCGTTCCACCGACCAGCCCGGCGGGTCGAATCGATGCGTGGTCGCCTGGGGAGTTGCGTCATTCATGGGGATCTCCGTGTGTCGTGGGTCGTTGCGGACAACCGATGCGATATCGGTGGGCGCAGACTGACGGCCGACGCTTCGGCCCTCAATTACGACACGGGTAAACCGCGGACCGCGGTCAGGCGCGCGCGTTGCGCCGGGCGGCCGACTCGCTGAGCTTGGTGGCGGCCGACGCCATCTGGTCGCGATAGCGACCCGGCGTGACGCCCAGGCAGCGTTTGAAGGAACGCACGAAGCCGCCGGCATCGCCGTAGCCCAGCGCATCGGCGATGTCGCTGATGCGCAGGTGCTCGTTGCCGAGCAGCTCGCACGCGCGCTGCTTCTTCACCTTGTCCACGACCTCGTGATAGCTGGTGTTCAGCGCCTTGAGCCGGCGGATCAACGTGCGGGGCGAGCAGTGAAGACGTGCGGCGACCTCGTCGAGACCCGGCGCGAAGCCGTCGTTGCGCGGCTGCTCGATCGACTCGAACACGATCTGGCGAACGCGCGTGAGCGTATCGCGCTCCTCGCGCGATCCGCACAGCGCCTTGCATCGCACCTGCGCCGCCTCCCACAAGGCCTCGTCGTGGCCCACGTTGGGCATGTCGCGCCAGTGCAGCGGAATGACCAGCGCGTTGCGTGCGGCGCCGAAGATCACCGGGCACTGGAACCAACGCTCATAGGTCGCGGCGTGCGGCGGAGCGGGGTGCATCAGTTCCACGCGTGCGCCCGCGATCGAGCCGGGACGGATGGTGCGCGCGTACTCGTGCATGACCAGCATCGGCACCTCGACCAGCATCGGGCCGAGGTTGCCGAAGTCGGCCAGCGGGGCGACTTCGGCCACGAAGCGATCGCCCTCGGCCTGGCCTTTCCAGGCCAGGTACGGGACGCGGCTGGGGATGAATCGCAGAAAGACGTCGAAGCCTTCGCCCAGCGTCGGTGCGCTGAGCCAGGCCATGCTGACCGGTCCGTGGAAGTGCTCGCCCATGCGCTGGCCCCAGCGCAGGTACCAATCCGGTGTCGTCGCCAGTGTCCGGGCGTTGAGCAGCATGCGCATGTGCTGCGCCACGGTGATCGGTTTGGAGTAATGCTCGATCTCGTCGGCACCGATCCCGGTGCCGGCCACGACCCGCGCCGGATTGCCCAGTTCCTGCGCCAATTGCTTGACGTAGGTGTTGGGCATCACGCAGCGTTCGATGTCGATTGCAAGCATGTCGGGCCGGCCTGTCGTCACCTCGGGACAACAACCCTGTCACCCGAGGGCAATGGCGTCAATCGGGCCTCGCATAGGCTTTCACGATCCATTTCTGCAAGTATCGGCGCGGCGCCGGCAACGGCCTCGCGACCGATCCATTCCCGGAGGAGAAGAGAATGAGCAACAACAAGAAGCCCGTCGTCGTCTACGGTGTGACCGGCTACACCGGCCGCCTGGTTGCCGAGTACTGCCGCGAATACAACATTCCCTTCATCGCCGCCGGCCGCAACGGCAACAGCATCAAGGAAGTGCTGAGCAAGGTTCCGGGAATCGAGACGGCCAGCTACGACATCGTCGAGGTCAAGGAACACACCGTCGCGGCGCTGCGCGACCTGGTGAAGGGCGCCAGGGTCATGCTCAACATGGTCGGTCCGTTCGCCAAGCTCGGCCCCGAAGCGGTCGAGGCCTGCCACGCCGAAGGTGTGCACTACACCGACACCAACGGCGAGCAGAACTGGATGATCGAGTGCGACGAGAAGTGGGGCGCCAAGTTCGCCGAGAAGAAGTTGTGCCTGGCTCCCGGCATCGCGCAGATGTACACCACCGGCGAGATCGCCGCGCAGATCGCGCTCGAGACGCCGGGCCTGCACACGCTCGACATGCTCGTGCTGTGGAAGGGCTTTCCGACCTACGCCTCGGTGCAGACCATCTTCAGCATCCTCACCGCCGACTTCTTCTACCTGGAGAACAACCAGTACGTGAAGTGGCCGGACGGCGCCAAGGCCGACGCGCTGGTCCCGGGCCAGCACACGACCGCGCTGGTGCTGCCCTGGGGCGGCACCGCGTCGCCGGTATGGTTCAAGAACGACCCGCGCGTGGCCAACTGCAAGGTGATGGGCGGCGTGTTCGCGCGCGAGGTCATGGACAACGTCGTGGCGATGAACGCGATGATCGACGAGAAGATCAAGCCGCTGCCCAAGGACCAGCAGCAGGCCGAGCTGTCGAAGATGGCGGCCGGCGTGCAGTCCGGCATGCCGCCGCGTGAGAACCCGCGCACGAACATCTCGGTGGACTCGGTCTGGGCCAGCGGTCCGCTCGCGCGCAAGCACGTCGTGATCTACGGCAACCAGAACTACAAGCAGACCGGCCTGCTGCAGGCGTATTTCGCGTATCACCTGCTGCAGTCGGAGCCCAGGAAGTACGGCTTCTCGTCGGGCTGCCAGGCGCTGGGCCATCGCGAGCTGCTCGGCGTTCTGCAGTCGTTCGGGCTGGTGCAGCCGCCGGTGGTCACGCTGTACGCCTGATCGGCATTCTGCGTCGGACGAAGGGGCCCCACGCGGGCCCCTTCTTCGTTTCGGACTTCGAGGGCTTGCCCTGATCCCGATACCCGGGCATCCGCGCCAGCATAGTCGGCCCGGGATCCTGGACCGACGATGACGACCCTCTGGACGATCGACCGTGGCGACGACGGCGTGGTCGTCGCCACCTATCACAACCCGCCGATGAACTACTTCTGCGCGCAGGGCGCGCAGGAATTGATGGGCCTGATCGAGCAGTGGAAGTCGCCGCAGGTGCGCGCCGTGGTGCTGACCGGCGCGATCGCGGGCAAGTTCATCACGCACTACAGCGTCGAGGAACTCGAGGCGCTGGCCTCGGACGAAGCGGCGATGCGCGCCGCGGGCACGTCGCTGACCGACGGCTATCACGCGATGCTGCTGACGCTGCGCGATCTGCCCAAGCCGGTGATCGTGGCGATGAATGGCGACACGATGGGCGGCGGTTTCGAGCTGAGCCTGGCCTGCGACATCCGGATCGCCGCGCGCGGCGATCATCGCATCGGCCTGCCGGAGGCCAAGCTGGGCATCCTGCCCGGCGGCAGCGGCACGCAGCGGCTGTCGCGCCTGATCGGCGCGGGCCGTGCGATCGAATTCATCCTGCGGGGCCGCGTCGTGCGTCCCGAGGACGCGCTCGCACTGGGCCTGGTCCACGAAGTGGTCGATGACGCCGCCGCCCGTGCACGGGTCATCGCGGCCGAACTCGCCCAATTGCCGCCGGTGTCGCTGCGCGAGATCAAGCGCGCCGTCTACCAGGGCATCGATCACAGCCTCGCCGAGGGCCTGGCCATCGAAAGCCAGGCGTTCCTCGCGACGATGCTCACCGAGGATGCGCGCACCGCGATGCGCGCCTACGTCGCCGAGCCGCTCGACCGGCGCCGCTCCTTCCTCGAGCGTCCGCCCGCGTTGCCCTATCGCGGCGCCTGAGCGCGAAAGTTGCCGCTTCCCAACCGATCAACCAGAAGAACCGGAGATCCCGTCGTGCCGCAGACCGCCACCACCAACCGCCGCTACGTCCTGGTCCAGCACACGCAGCCGGACCAGGAGCCCACACCCGCAGTGTGGAAGCTCGAAAACGCGCCGGTGCCCAAGCCGGGCCCCAACCAGATGCTGCTGCGCACGCTGTGGCTGTCGCTGGATCCCTACATGCGCGTACGCCTGAACGAGGACGACTCGTACATGCCTTCGGTGAAGAAGGGCGAAGTGATGGTCGGCGGCACCGTGTCGCGCGTCGAGGTCAGCAACCATCCCGACTACAAGGCCGGCGACCTCGTGCATTCGTACGCGGGCTGGCAGGACTACATCGTGTCCGACGGCAGCGACATCATCGTCAAGCTGCCCGACGGGTTTCGCGAGCAGAGCTGGTATCTCGGCGCGCTCGGCATGCCCGGCTTCACCGCGTGGCACGCGCTCGTGAATATCGGCAAGCCCAAGTCCGGAGAGACCTTCGTCACGGCCGCGGCGACGGGCGCCGTGGGCCAGGTCATCGGCCAGCTCGCCAAGCTGCGCGGCTGCCGCGTGGTCGGCATCGCCGGCGGGAAGTCCAAGTGCGATTACGCGGTCAAGGAACTGGGCTTCGACGCCTGCGTCGACCATCGCGCGTCGGACTTTCCCGCGCAGCTCAAGGCAGCCTGCCCGAAAGGCATCGACATCTACATGGAGAACGTCGGCGGCCCGGTGTTCGACGCGGTGGAGCCGCTGCTCAACCTGTTCGCGCGCATCCCGATCTGCGGTCTGATCTCGCACTACAGCGGTGGCGGTCTCGACGGCCGCGACCGTCTTCCCGGCTTCATGGCCAACACGCTGTTCAAGCGCTTCACGATCCAGGGCTTCATCATTTTCGACGCCTATCCCGAGTTCTACGGGACGTTCCTGAAGGAAGCCACGCCGCTGGCCGAGAGCGGCCAGATGCGCATCCGCGAGCATCGGCTCGAAGGTCTCGAGTCCGCTCCGGCGGGCCTGTGCGACCTGCTGCACGGAGGAAACTTCGGCAAGGTCGTCGTGAAGGTCGCCGACTGATGGGATGAACTTGGCGGGCGAGGCGGACGGGATCGTGGAGACCACGATTCCCGCCCGTCTCGATCGCCTGCCGTGGAGCCGCTTCCACACACTGGTGGTCGTGGCGCTCGGCATCACCTGGATTCTCGACGGACTCGAGGTGACGCTCGCCGGCGCGGTCTCCGGCGCGCTCAAGTCCAGCCCCGCGTTGCGACTCACCGACGCGCAGATCGGCCTGGCCGGCAGCGCATACGTGGCCGGCGCCGTGCTCGGTGCGCTGGTGTTCGGCCGCCTGGCCGACCGGCTCGGTCGCAAGCGCCTGTTCACCGTCACGCTGCTGGTCTACCTCGTGGCCACCGCCGCCACGGCGTTCTCGGATGGGTTCGCGACGTTCCTGCTGTTCCGCTTCTTCACCGGCGCCGGCATCGGCGGCGAATACGCGGCGATCAACTCGGCGATCCAGGAGCTGATCCCGGCGCGCTTTCGCGGCCGCACCGATCTGATCATCAACGGCAGCTTCTGGATCGGCGCCGCGCTCGGCGCGCTCGGCGCCGTGGTGCTGTTGCGACCCGGACTGCTGCCCGAGGACTGGGGATGGCGCGTGTGCTTCGGCCTGGGGTCGGGCTTAGGCCTTTCGATCCTGTGGCTGCGCCGCTGGATTCCCGAAAGCCCGCGTTGGCTGATGACGCACGGCCGGCTGCCGGAAGCCGACGCGATCGTCGCGCGCATCGAGCAGGACGCCGGTCAGCCGGTCGATCCGCCCGGTTTGCCGACGCTGAGGCTGCGCACCCGCACAACCGACTTCGGCTTCGTTGCGCTGGCGCGCACGCTGTTCGACCAATACCCGAAACGCGCCGCGCTGGTGCTGGTGCTGATGACCTCGCAGGCGTTCTTCTACAACGCGATCTTCTTCACCTATGCGCTGGTCCTGGGCACCTGGTTCGGCGTCGCCGCGGATCGCATCGGGCTCTATCTGCTGCCGTTCGCCGCGGGAAATTTCCTCGGCCCTTTGCTGCTCGGGCCGGCGTTCGACAGCTGGGGCCGGCGGCCGATGATCGCGCTGACCTACACGCTGTCGGGACTGCTGCTGGCAATCACTGCGTGGCTGTTCGCGCAGGGCTGGCTGTCGGCGGTCGGGCAGACGGTGGCGTGGTCGGTCGTGTTCTTCTTCGCCTCGGCTGCGGCGAGTTCGGCCTATCTCACGGCCGGCGAGAGCTTTCCGCTCGAAGTGCGCGCGCTGGCGATCGCGCTGTTCTACACGCTGGGCACGGCCACCGGCGGCATCGCGGGACCGTGGCTGTTCGGCGTGCTGATCGGGACGGGCGAGCGCGGCTCGATCGCGATCGGCTACGCCGCGGCCGCGGTGATGATGATCGGGGCCGGCGCGGCGGCGTGGCGTTGGGGCCTGGCGGCGGAGCGCCGCGCACTCGAGGACCTCGCCAAACCGCTGTCCTGCTGATCGCTCAGATCACGGGAAGCGCGAGGGACTCGGACGGCAGGACGACCACGACCACCTGCTGCGGCGTGAACTTGCGCGCCGTCGTGAACGTCTCGACCAGCAGCTCGCCGCCGGCCAGTTGCAGCACCGAGGGCGCGCCGTCGGGCATGCAGTGCTGTGCGGCGAAACGCGCGACTTCCGCGGGCACCGACGAGTAGTGCACGCGACCGCTGGCGCGCAGCCAGTGGTGCTCGCGGCCGAGACGATGGCGACGGCTGCCGCCGCCGGTTCCGGCCTCGACGCAGAACAGCTCCACGTGGGTCGAGCCGAGAAAGGCCTGCAGGATGCCGATGGCCGGCATGCCGTCGGATGCGCTGACGAGGATCGCGTCCGGCAGCCGGTCGATGGCGGTCTGGACCTGCGACTTGAGCTCGAGTCCGGTGAGGCCCTGCAGCTCGCGCACGATCATCGGGTAGGGGAACGGACCCGCCGCGAGCGGGCTCATGAACAGCGCGCTGTTGCCATGCTCCAGCGCACGGGCCAACGCGATGCGCTGGCCTTCGTTGCCGCCGGAACGGCCTTCGACGATCTCGACCTGCGCGCCGGCCTCGCGCAGCTTCGCCAGCTCGGCGGTCCGCAAGGCTTCCTCGCCCTGGGTCACGACCAGTTCGGCGGTGAGGCCGAGCTGCTGCGCGACGCGCACCACCGTGAGCGCATGGCCTTCGTCGGCCGGCGACGCGACGACGCGCGACGATCCGAGCGACTGCGCCAGCAGCGCCTGGCCGAGCGCCGCGATCACCGCGGCGTCGGATTCGGGCCGCTGCGATTCGTTGCGCACCAGGATCTGTGCGCCGCCGACGAAGCTGCTCAGCTTCTTGGCGTGCATCAGGCGCGGCGGCGTGCCGATGAAATCCGCCGCCAGCTCGCGCAGCTTCTTCCAGAAACCGACGTCCTGGCGCACCGCCTGCCAGGCCTGGTTCAGCTCGCCCGCCAGGCGCTTGAGCGCCTCGGGATCCACGTTCTCGTAATAGCGCCGCGAGCGGCGGATCTCGACCACGCGCAGCGGCTCGTCGGCGGTTCCGGCCTCGCGCGCGAACAGCGGATCGTTCGGCGCCAGGCGCCGGCCCATCTCGGCCACGGAGGCCCAGGCCGGATCCGCGGACCCATCGGGCAGCGCATCGCGGTGGATCGCGGCGAGCTTGACGAATGCCTCGCTGCGCTCGGTCGCGGCGTAGACCTCGAGCAGTTTCAGACGCAGGTCGTCGCGCTGCGGGGCGCGCTCGAGTTCGGCTTCGAGCAGGCCGACGACCTCGGCGTAGAAGTCCGCGCCCACCTCGTGCGTGGCGTCCTCCTGTGCGGCCTTTGCCACCCGCGGCTCGTGGGCGAACAACGCTTCGCTGCGCGCAGCCGACGCGCGCGCCTCGAGCAGCAGGCTCGGCGGGGGTGCGTGAGCGTCGCGCGGTGCCGGCGAGGCCTTGGCGTCGCTCGGCGGCGGTTCGTCGAGCATCGTCGGCCTGCGCCAGACGAAGCGCGCGACCGCGCCCAGCACCAGGACCAGGAACAGCAGGACGGCCAGCGACGCGAAATCCATCGTCGATCGATACGGAGCTCGGGGAATACCCCCGCATTCAATCGTCTGGCCCGGCCCAGGGCAAGCCGGGCCGTGTGATGCGGTTCCGGATGGGTCAGCTGCGTCCGTACATCGTCACGACGCACGCGCCGCCCAGACCCAGGTTGTGCTGCAGGGCGATGCGCGGGTTCTCCACCTGGCGCACGCCGCAACGCCCGCGCAGCTGGTCGACCAGTTCGGTGCACTGCGCCAGGCCGGTGGCGCCCAGCGGATGGCCCTTGCTCAGCAGGCCGCCGGAGGGATTGGTGACGACGCGCCCGCCGTAGGTGTTGTCGCCGTCGGCGATGAACTTGTCGGCGGTGCCTTCTGGTGTCAGGCCCAGGCCTTCGTAGGTCAGCACCTCGTTGGCGGTGAAGCAGTCGTGCAGTTCGCAGACGTCGACGTCCTGCGGTC
This sequence comes from Panacagrimonas sp., assembly GCF_020697055.1. Taxonomy (GTDB): domain Bacteria; phylum Pseudomonadota; class Gammaproteobacteria; order Nevskiales; family Nevskiaceae; genus Panacagrimonas. Next base: position 22,186 of record NZ_JAJFBP010000046.1, read on the forward strand.
CGATGCCGGCCTTCTCGTACACCGCCTTGGCGGCGGCGCCGGTCATGTCGTAGCCCACCGCCTTGATCATCGAGCCCTGGTCGAAGGTCGAGGTGTAATCGGTGGTCATCGCCTGCGCCAGGATCGAAACGTCGCGCTTGAGCCCGTGCTTTCTGGCGAACGCATCGCTGACGAGGATCGCCGCCGCGGCGCCGCAGGTCGGCGGGCAGCATTGCAGTCGCGTCATCGGCCCGAAGATCACCGGCGCGGCGAGCACCTGCTCCTCGGTCACGAGGTCGCGGAAGATCGCCTTGTCGTTGTGCTGCGCATGCTTGCGCGCCTTCACCGAGACCCGGGCGAACACTTCAGGGCCGACGTTGTACTTCTCGAGGTATTCCGCGCCCGCCGTGCCGAACATGTGCGGCGCCATCGGCGCGCCGGGCGCCGGCTTCATCGCTTGCGCGGCCGCGATGAACGGACCCAGCGGCTCGGGACGGTCGTTGAAGTGCGACGTCAGCGCGCCCGGCTGCATCTGCTCGAAACCCACCGCCAACGCGCAATCGACCGCGCCGCTTTCCACCGCCTGGCGCGCCAGGAACAGCGCGCTCGATCCACTGGAGCAGTTGTTGTTGACGTTGATCACCGGCACGCCGGTCATGCCCACGTGGTAGACGGCGAGCTGACCGCAGGTGCTGTCGCCGTACACGTAGCCCGCGTACACCTGCTGGATCTGGTCGTAGCCGACGCCGGCGTCCTCGAGCGCCAGTGCGATCGCCTTGGCCCCCATGATGTCGTAGCTTTCGCTCTTGCCCGGCTTTACGAAGGGGATCATGCCAACGCCGGCAACGAAGGTCTGGGAAGCCATGGGGAACGAATCCTGCGGGGAGGCGGCCGATGACACGGCCGGAGCACGAATCTTAAGCCCCGGTCTGCGGCCGCTGGACCTTACTCCCGTTAGGGGCGACACCTAGTGACGACCACGATGTCCGGACGAGCGTGGCGGGCTGCGATCGCCGGGGTGCTCGCGATCGGCCTTGCCGCCTGCGCCGCGCCGCGCGCCGCATACCAGAAACTCGACTGGCTGGCGTCGTGGAAGCTCGGGCAATACGTCGAACTCGACGCGGCGCAGGAGCGCACGTTCGAGGCCGGCTTTCGAAAGATCTGGGACTGGCATCGCGACACCGAACTCGTCGGCTACGGGCAGGACCTGCGCGAACTGGCCCAGGCCACGCAGCAGCCCATGAGTCCGGACGACGTGCGCCTCTGGGCGAGGCGCGCCGAGGCGCACTCGCAGCGCGTGCTGGAACGCGCGATCGATCCTGCCTGCGGACTGCTCTCGAGCTTCGACGACGATCAGCGCGATTCGCTGCTGAAGCGGATCGCGCACAACATCGACGAGGACGCCGAGGAATATCTCGACGCGCCCGAGCCCGACATCCGCAAGCAGGCGCACAAGCGCTTGCGCAAATCGCTCGAGCGCTGGGTAGGCGATCTCGACGATCGCCAGGAAGCGATGCTCGAGATGTGGTCGCAGACGCGTCCTCGACGCTATCGCGAGTGGATCGAGGAGCGCCGCCAGTGGCGCGAGCGTCTGGCCCTGGTGCTGGAGCAGCGTGCGGAGTCCGGATTCTGCGGACGTCTGCAGACGCTGCTGCTGCGTCCGCGCGAGGAAAGCGACGGCAACATGGTCAACGAGGCCAACGCGCGCGCCTGGATCGACTTCCTGGCCTCGTTCTCGGCAACGCTCGACCAGCGCCAGCGCAGCCACCTTCGTGACAAGCTGGTCGAACTCGCCAGCGACTTCGAGGAGCTGCGGCGCCGATCGTGAGATCGCGGTTGCAGGCAGAATCGGCGCTCGCCGCCCTGCCTTGTACGACACCGTCATGACCAAAATGCGCCCTCGTTGCACGCCGTCCCGATGGCGGCCGCGCGTCTTCGGCGGCGTCGCCGCGGTGATCGCATCAGGCTCCGTCCTGGCTGCCGACGCGTCTTTGTCCACGCGCAACCAGTCGACGCTGGCGCGCGGCTTCGCGCTGCCGCCACTGGGACAGACCGCGCCGGAGACCTCCGGCACCTGGCGCGTCAGCGTCGACCTGACCAGCGAGTACGTCCTGAAGGAAGAGGGCGCCGAGGCCTTGCTGCTCGACGGCGAGACCCAGCGCTACGGCCTGCGTTACGTCGGCGGCTGGGGCGAGGGCGATCGCGGAGACTGGAGCATCGAGCTGCCGCTGTTGCACGGCGGCGGCGGCTTCATGGACGGGATCATCGAGGACTGGCACGACGTGTTCGCGCTGCCCGACGGCGGTCGCGACGATGCGCCGCGCGATCGCTACCACTACCGGTACGTGCGCGACGGCGTCGTCGTGCTCGACGCCGAAAGCGGCGGCACGAACCTGGGCGACATCGAACTCGGCGCCGGCTGGCAGCTCGTTCGCGGCCTGATGTTGCGCGGCATCGTGAAGCTGCCGACCGGCGACGAGGACGAACTCGCCGGCGGCAATCTCGGCGGCGCGACCTGGCTCGACTGGGCCTGGCCGATGCCGGAAGGCGGACGCGTCTCGGGCTTTGTCTCGGGCGGCGTGTCGGTCAACGAGGAGGCCGGCGCGCTCGAGGATCTGCAGGAAACCCTGATCCCGTTCGGCGGCATCGGCGTGGGCGTTCGCGTGCTGCCTTCGCTGCAGGCGATCACGCAGCTCTACGCGCACGCACCGCTGTACGACGACACCGAGATCACCGCGCTCGAACGCGCCGGACTGCAGTTCACGCTGGGCGGGCGCTGGTGCCCCGGATCCGGTTCCACCTGCATGGAGCTGTCGTTCCAGGAGGATTTCATCGTCGCCTCCTCGCCGGATTTCAGCCTGCGCCTGGCGCTCGCGCTGCGTTGAAAGGGACGGCGCCCGCCCATTCGGGTGGGCCCTGTCGATGGCACGCGGGTCCAGACTCGTCCGACCATCCATGAAGGAGGAGACCTCATGCGTTGCTGGTACTTCAACAAACCGCCGAAGAAGGACATCGAGTCCGACACGCTGGTGCTGCGCGAGCAGGCTGTCCCCGAGGTCGGACCCGGCCAGTTCCTGCTGCGCTCGATCTACCTGTCGATGGATGCGACCAACCGCCTGTGGCTCGGCGA
>NZ_JAJFBP010000016.1 GCF_020697055.1 Panacagrimonas sp.
CGCACGCACGCTCGACGCCGGTCCGACCGATCCGCGCGCCGTGGGAAGGATCGACCAGACGATCACGCTCGCGCCCGGCCAGACGCTGATCGAACTGACCTTCACCGAGGCCGGTGCCCGGCGCAGCACGCTGCAGCTGCGCACCGCGTCCGGCGCCGAACTGTGGCCGCGCGCGGCGCGCTTCTGGACCGACGCCGATCGCCCCTACGCGGCAGCACGGCTGCTCACGCGCTGGCAGGCCCGACACGACGCCGCGTTCGCCGGCGAAGCGCCGATGCTGCTGGCGCAGAGCCTCGCGCGCTTCGGTGGCCAGGCGTCCGCACCCGCAGCGACCACCGACGTCGCACCCGTGGCGGACTTCAACGCGGCGATCGCAGCGACACGCGGCGGTGATCTCACGCCGCTCGAATCGCTGGGCTCGATCAACGCGCGCGGTGAGGCGCAGTGGAGCCTGCGCGATCGCGCCAACCTCGTGCTCGGCTATGCGCATCTGCAGCGCGGCGACGGCGACCCCGCGCTGGAAGCGTTCGGCCGCGTGCGCAGTCCCGGCCCGAACGGCAACGCCGCGCTGCTCGGCTTCGGCTGGGCGTTCCTGGTCGAGGCGCCCTCGCCCGGCGTCGGCATGCGGCCCGCCTCGCCGGCGCTGGCCATCGAGCGTCCGGCCTTTTCGACGCTGATCGAACGCCAGGAGATCAACGCGGCGCCGGACAAGGATCGGCGCAAGCGGCTCGAACGCGCGCTGGTGCCGTGGACCGAGCTGATCGGGCGCGACCCGCTCGACCTCGATGCGCAGGAAGGCGCGCTGGCGCTGGCCTGGGCGCTGGATCAGCTCGGCACCGGCACGCAGGCGCACGTCTACTACCAGCGCGCAGCGGAGCAGCTGGAGTCGGCGCGCACGCGGCTCGACCAGGCGATGGCGCACGTGGCCGACGGGCGCGCCGCCGACGCCGTGGCGCTCGGCCAGACCGACGAACGCAGCGGCTGGCGCGCATGGCTGTCCGATCTGCCCTACGCGGACGACACCGCCTACATGCGCTACCTGCTGGCCGACGATCGCTTCGTCGCGGCACTGGACCACTACCGCGCCGCGCGACTGCTGCGCGACGAGATCGACGGCTGCGCGCGACGTCTGCAGGATCTGCCGGCGGCCGCGTCGCTGGCTGCGGCGGTCGCGGCGACCGCGGATCGCGCGCGTGCGACCGAACACGTGGCGCGCGTGGCCTTCGACCGCGCCGCGCTGGACGGACTGCGCGCCCGCAAGCAGCGCACCGATCGCTATCTGGTCGAAGCGCGCTTTGCGATGGCGCGCCATTTCGACAGCGCACCGCCGCCGGAGGTCGAGCTCAAGCGCGCCTCGACCGGCACCGGAGCGCGCTCGTGATCCGGCGCGCATCGGGCTTCGCGCTGCTGCTTGCGGTCTGCGCGGCGGCCACCGCCGCCGGCAACGCGCCGAGCACCGTGAGCAACGTCGCCGAGAGCAACGGCCTGACCCGCAACGGCTACCTGCAGGTGCGCACGCCCAGCGTGCTGCGCGTCGAGGACACGCCCGCGGTGCCGGCCGATGCGCGCGCCGCGATCGATCAGTACGACCGCCTGCTCGCGCTGGACCCGGATCCGGTCACGCGCGCCGAGGCGCTGCGCCGCGCCGCCGACCTGCGCGTGCAGCTCGCCGACGCCGACAACGCGGCGGGCCGCGGCTTCCACGTCGCCGACGTGCGTCGCGCGATCGCCGGCTACCGCCGCGTGCTGTCGGACTACCCGGCACATCCGGGCAACGATCGCGTGCTCTACCAGCTCGCGCGCGCGCACCAGCTGGTCGACGAATCCGAGCCGGCGATCGTCGCGCTGCGACAGCTCGGCCGCGAGCACCCGCAATCGGTGCGCGCGGCCGACGCGGACTTCCGCGCCGGCGAATTGCTGTTCGCACGCGCCCGCTTCGACGAGGCGGCCGAGGCCTACGCCGCGCTGCTCGAGCTCGGACCCGACGCGGCTTACCACGACTTCGCGCAGTACAAGTACGCGTGGTCGCGCTACAAGCAGGGCGCGTTCGAGGACGCCGCCACGGTGCTCCTGTCGATCCTGGACCGCGACCTGCCGGCCGGAACGCTGCAGGACGCGGAGACGGCGCTGGCCGGCGTGCCGCGTGATCGCGCCGAACGCGCGCGCGAATCGCTGCGCGTGGCGGCGCTGTCGTTCGCCGCGCTCGGCGGCGGACGCGCGCTCAGCGCGCACTTCGAATCCGCACCCCAGGCCTCGCGGATGGAGACGATGCTCTACGCGGCGCTGGCCGACGCGCTGCTGGAGAAGGAACGCTGGAGCGATGCGGCCGGCACCTATGTCGCGCTGGTCGAGCGGCATCCCGGCCACCTGCGTGCTCCCGAGTTCCAGGGACGCGCGATCGATGCGCTGCGCCGGGGCGGCTTCGGCGCCGAGGCGCTGCGTGCGCAGGAGACCTACGTTGCGCGCTATTCACCCGATGCGCCGTACTGGAAGGAGCGCACGCCGGATCCGGCGGTGATGGAAAAGGTGCGCGGGCATCTGGACGAGCTGGCGCGCGTCCACCAGGCACGCGCGCAGGAGACGCCCGATGCGGCCGCGCGCCGCGACGAATACCGCGTCGCCGCGACCTGGTATCGACGCTCGATCGAGCTGTTCCCGCAGGCGCAAGGGATCGCCGCGACGCACCTGCTGCTGGCCGATGCGCTGCTCGAATCCGCGCAGGTGCGCGAGGCGGCCCGGCAATACGAGCACACCGCCTACGCCCTCGCCCCGCACGACCGCGCGCCGGTGGCGGCGCTGGCCGCGGTGCAGGCCTGGCAGCGGTCCGCGCGCGAGGACCCGGCCAACGCCACCGACGCGCGGCGCGCCTCGATCGCGGCGTGCCTCAGGCTCGCCGACACCTTCCCGACCCATCCGCAGCGCACGCAGGTGCTGATGACCGCGGCCGAGGACCAGTACCAGCTCGGCGAGCTCGATGCGGCAATCGCATCGGCAGAGCGCGTGCTGCAGGCCGCACCGAACCCCGCACTGCGTCGCGGCGCGCTGGGCGTGATCGCTGATGCGCACTTCGCCAACCAGCGATGGGCCCAGGCCGAGACCGCCTACCAGCAACTCGCGCACCTGCCGGCGGCGGAGCCGGCGCAGCAGAGCCAGGCCTACGAGCAGCTCGCGTCGAGCGTCTATCGCCAGGCTGAAGCGGCGCGCGACGGCGGCGACCTGCGCGGCGCGGCCACGCACTTCGAGCGCGTGGGCCAGGTGGCACCGATCTCGACGATGCGCGTGGCGGCCGACTACGACGCGGCGATGGCACTGCTCGCGCTCGAGGATTGGCCGCGCGCGGCGCGCTCGCTCGAAGCGTTCCGCTCGCGCAATCCCGCGCATCGCCTGATGCCGGAAGCCGACAAGAAGCTCGCGAACGCCTACGAGCGCGCCGGGCAGCCGGCGCAGGCGGCCGAGGTGCTGACGCGCATCGCGTTGCGCGAGACCGAACCGGGCCCGATCCGGCGCGAGGCGTCGTGGAGCGCAGCGCAGCTGTACGACCGCGCCGCGATGGCCGCGGCGGCGCGCCGATCGTTCCTGAACTATCTGAACGCCTGGCCGCAGCCGCTGGATCCGGCGATGCAGGCGCGCCAGCGCCTGGCCGAGCTTTCCGCGACGCTGGATCCGGGCACCGCCAGCCGCCGTCACTGGCTCGAGGAGATCGTGCGCGCCGATGACGCCGCCGGCACTTCGCGCAGCGAGATCTCGCGGCGGCTGGCCGCCCAGGCCCATCTCGAGATCGGCAGGCTCGACGCGATCGCCGCGCGCGGTATCGGCCTGGGCGCGCCGCTCGATCGCAGCCTGGCGAGCCGTCGCGCCGCGACCGAGCGATCGGTGGCGGCGCTGGAGCGCGCCGCGGGCTACGGCTACGCCGACGTCACCAGCGCGGCGACCTACGAGCTCGCGGCGGTCTACGGCGATCTGGGACGCGCGCTGCTGCAATCGGAGCGTCCGCCACGATTGGCCGGTGAAGCGCTGGAGCAGTACGGCCTGCTGCTCGAGGAGCAGGCCTTCCCGTTCGAGGAAAAGGCCATCCGCGCGCACGAGATCAATCTCGGCCGGCTGCGCAGCGGCACCTGGAACGACGACATCCGCAAGAGCGTGACCGCGCTCGGCGAACTCTCCCCCGGCAAGTACGCCAAGCAGGAACGACGCGAGGCGACGTATGACGCGCTGCACTGAACGATCTTTTTCCGCCCACCTGCTCGGCTGCGTGCTGGCCCTGGCGCTCGCCGCGTGCAGCGCGCCCGGTCCGCGCCGTTCCGCGCTCGGACCGGCAGCGGCGGCATCCTCCACCGCGACGGCGCCCACCGCCGTCGCGACGCCTTCGGCGGACAAGGGCGATCCGGATGCACGTTTCCAGGACGCGCTCGCGCTGATGAAAGCGCGGCGGTATCCCGAAGCACAGGCCGCGTTCCTCGCGCTGACGACCGACTTCCCCGACCTGTCGGGACCGCTGACCGACCTGGGCATCCTCTACGCGCAGAGCCGGCAGACGGCCCTTGGGCTGGCGAGCTTCACGCGCGCGGTCGAGGCCAATCCGGGCAACGCGGTCGCGCACAACTGGCTCGGCACACTGCGTCGCGAAAGCGGCGACGTCGCCGGCGCCGAGCAGGACTATCGGCGCGCGATCGCCGCCCGTCCCGACTACGCGCCGGCCTACCTGAACCTGGCGATCCTCTACGACGTGGCGCTGCGCCGGCCGCGCGAGGCGCTCGCCGCGTACCAGGAATACCAGCGCCGCGCCGGACAGGAGGATCTGATCGTCGCCGCCTGGATCCGCGATCTGGAGGCGCGCATGCAGCCGGCGCCGGACGTGCGCACCGCATCGGCGCAGGGAGTCGCACGGTGAAGCGCGCGCTCGCAGTGTTGCTGCTGATCGCAACCGTGCTGCCCGCGCGCGCCGCGGACGACGCCGGCACCACGATCGTCGGCGATCGTGAATCCGCGCTGGGCCTGGTGCTGACGCCCTGGAAGGACGAGGCGCGCGCGCCCGACCTGGATCGACCGCCGGCGATGCAGGACGCCTCGGCCGACACGCTCGACGACGCGGCGTTCGCCCGCACCACCCGCTACTACGCCACCGGTCGCGCCTATCGCAGCGAGAAGCTGCAGCGCAACCGCTGACCCGCACCTCGCCCACCGACCATTACAACGAAGGGAAGACGATGACGATTCGACGCGGTCTCCACGCTTTGACCATTGCGATGTGTCTGCTCCCGGGTTCGGCCGTCGCCGCCGAGGAGCTCGACATCCTCGCCTGCGGCAGCACCGAGAAGCAGGCGGTGTCGCCCACCGACAAGCTCAACTGCGAATGGAAGAACGGACTGTTCGACGCGACGCTGGCGCAGCTCTACAGCCAGGGCTGGCGGATGGCCGACGCGACGTTCTTCGACCACGTGCGGCCGGTGCTGTACCTCGAGCGGCCGGTGGTGGCGGCCGCGGCGCCCTGACCCGGACTCCTCAGGGACGGCGCCGAGAGGGTTCCAAAGCTTCGAGAATCACGCAAAGGCGCAAAGAAAAAAAGGTGGGCGGCCAGCTAGGAGACGGCGGCATCGTCTCGGCGGGCCCCCATTCCGTTTTTCTTCGCGTCCTTTGCGTCTTTGCGTGATGCTTTTCTCTTGCCGCGCCCGCCCCCACCCTCACCCCGCGATCCGCAGCGCCGTCCCCGCTTCCGGCTTGATCCGCGCCGCGAGCGCGCCGGTGACCTGCACTTCGCCGTCGGCCGTCATCACCATCACCTGCTGCAGGCCGAGCTTGCGTGCCAGGCGCCGCCAGCCGTGGCGGCCTGCGACGTAGAGCGCCGCGCCGCCGGCCTCGGCCAAGGTTCCATCCGGATGCACCACGGTGACCGAACACAGTTCCTGCGCCGGGCGGCCGCGCGTCGGATCCAGGATGTGGCCGTAGCGCACGCCGTCGTGATCGAACGAGCGCTGGTCGTCGGCATGGGTGTTCACCGCCTCGTCGCGCGCGACCATCGAGGCGAGCAGCAACGGTCCGGAGGCCGGTGAACGTGGATGGCGGATGCCGACGCGCCACGGCCGATCGCCGCGCCCGCCGCGCACGGCGAGGTTGCCGCCGGCATCGACGATCGCGTCGGGGAAACCGAGCTCGCGCAAACGATCGAGCGCGAGGTCGACGATCCAGCCCTTGCCGATGCCGCCGAAATCCCAGCCGACGCCCGGCGCCGGACCGTAGGTCGCGCCGCCGTCGTAACCCGGCGCGCGGTTCAGGTCGCGCAACGCCGACGCGATGCGCGCGGCATCGGGCGGCGTGTCGCGCAGCGCGGCCATGTCGTGAAAGCCCCACAGCCTCACCAGCGCCGCGACGCGCGGATCGAACAGCCCGCCGGTGGCCTGGCGCACCGCCCAGGCACGCGCAAACAGCGCGCGCATCGAAGCGGGGATCTCGGCGACGCCGCCGGCCGCCAGCTGCGCGTTGATCGAAGCCAGCGCGCCGTCGCCCCAGGCCCACCAGTGGCGGCCGAAGTCCTGGATGCGGCGCTCGACGTCGGCGATCGCCGCGACCGCGTCGTCGCGACGCGCGCGCGAACCGGGGACCGCCACCGTCACCGAAACCTGCGTTCCCATGGCGAAGAAAGCGAGCTTCACCAGGGGCGCGAGGCGGCTGCGCCACATCTTCATCGCGATCCAGGGCTGCGGACTTCGTGGGAGAAGGCCCGCGGCGCTGCGGGTCGCGGCCGCACTGCCGCGCGCGAACATCATCATCGTTCGTCGTCGATCAGGAAGACGGGGTGTAGTACTCGTCCTTGCACAGCTTGCCGTCGCCGTTGGCGTCACGCGTGGCGAAGCGCTTCTCGAGCTGACCGCCCGGCGTGACCTCGGTCTTGTCCAGGCAGCCGTCGCCGTCCTTGTCGATGCCCGGGATCTTCACGTGCGTCTTGTCCTCCGGTCCCGAGTAGTTGTAGCCCTCGCCCAGCGACTCCGGCTGTCCCAGCGCCTCGCCCGCCCCCAGCGTCATCGCCAGCGCGATCAGGAACGTCGCGGCCCCATTCATGTCGAAGCTTTTCATCTGCCCTGCTCCTTGGATTGAAGAATCATCACCCCTGAAAACCTCACCGTCGCCGTCGCCCGGTGCGCCACCACATCCAGATCCCGCTCACCGCGAGAAGGATCGCGGCGAGCCCGACGGTGTTGATCACGTAGACGCCGCCGCGACCGAAGATCGCGCCGCTGTGCGCATCGACCAGGATGTGCTCGAGCGTCACGTACGGCCGCGAGAATGGCACCAGGCGTTCGCGCTGTGCGGCCGGCAGTTCGACCTGCGCCGACCATTCGACCTGCGCGGGATCAACCGGCGTCCAGCTCGTGCCGTCGTCGTCGCTCCGGAACGCATCGAGATCCTGCACCGCGATGGCACCCGGATGTCCGATCACCTTGCCGATGCGACGCACCGTCTGGACCGGCAGGATCGGCGAGCGCAGTTCGTCGTAGCGCTTGCCGTCGAGCGTCACCACCGCGACGGCTTCGGCATTGGCCAGGAACAGCAGCGGCTGATCCGGCGTGCCGCCGGCCACCAGTCCCAGCGGTGCAGCCAGCGGCGGCATCACCGGTCGCGCATCGAGCATCGTTCCCTCGGGCGTGACGGCGAGCCAGTGGCCGTCGGCGGAGAAGCCGTTCTGCGGCGGCGTCGGCTCCAGGCTGTAGAGCCACATCACCGGTTCCCAGTAGATGCGGTCGGTGTCGTAGCCCCAGCTCGGGCTCTGGTTGATCAGGATTCCGCTGAACCCGAGCCAGCCCATGAACAGGAACGCGAACAGACCGGCGCGCTTGTGCCAGTCGCGCAGCAGCAGGTTGAGGTTGCGCCGCGGCCGCGCCGGAACGGTGACCGGCTTGGACGCGGTCGCGGTCGGCACCGGCGTGGCGTCCGCGGTGCCGGCCTTGGTCAGCAGCATGTCCGGAGTGCCCATGGCTACACCGCCATTTCGTCGAGCATCAATGCGGTGCGCGCCATGCGCTGCATCATCTTCACCGAGTAGGTCGCGCCCGAGATGTTGTCGACCGTCTTGTCGATCCCGCTGCCGACTGCCTTGGCGCCGGCCAGCTGCTGCAGGAACGATGGCTGTCCAACCTGTTCGCCGCGCGACTCGCGATAGATGAGCACCTTGGCGCGTTCGATGGACTTGTCGCGCACCACGAAAGCGCAGGTCGTGGGCTGGTATCCGACCTTGCCGAGCTCATCGAAGATCCAGACGGTGCGGCCTGCGGCGCGCCAGTAGCGCATCCGCTGCGGCAGCGGCTGGATCAGCTGCGCGACGTTGCCGCTGACCGCGACCGACTGCGCCGCCGGAATCTCGGTGCCGAAGACTTCTTCGAGAAACACTTCAGGCTTGATGTTGAACTTGTAGAACTGCTCGATGCCGCCGTCGGCCGACGCCCGTTGCGCGAACAGGGCCAGCGGCAACCCGAGAAGGCTGCGGATCAGGGAGCGGCGCGTGGTCCGCGTCGGTTCAGCGTGGGCAGGGATCCTGGAAATGTGGTTTTCGGATGCGTCGTGCATGGGGAGTCTCTCTCTCGATGGCCTGGATGCGTCGTCTGGGTGTCGGCTCAGGCCACGCGGCCGGGCGGCGTGCTGATCCCGCTGCACACCACCCGGACCGCATGGACCGTCGCGTCACGCGAATCCCCACCGACGTCGTAATGAACTCATGTCGCGGTGTTGCCGTTGCCGACTGCTCAGCGGGTGACGATGTCGTCGGTGAACGGCGCGAGCGCCGCGATCAACTGGTTGCAGGTCCAGTAGTGGATGTTCACGCGCTCACAGGCGTTGTAGGCCGCCTCGACCACGGCGTTGAACTGCTCCATGTTGATGTTCAGGTCGGCGTGCGCCGCCGCCATGCTCGCGCCCTGGTACTCGTTGGGACCGCCGAGCACCATCGTCTCGAGCTGCGTGTTGAGGAAGATCTGCCGCTCGGGATTTCCAAACTCGCGGAACATCCAGTTGATGCGCCGGTCGAGCATGATGTAGTAGAACAGCGCGACCGCCCATTCATGCACCACCTGTTTTCCGCCGAACAGTTCCAGCGAATTCGACGGAATCCCGGGAATGGGCTTGGTCTTCGATTCGCCGGCCATGGCCGACTGCATCGCCGCCGCGGAGCACAGGCCCGCCGCCAAAACCGTTGCGATGACACTTTTGTTCTTCATGTCTCGAGCCTCAGAAGGTCAGGTGCGTGGAGAGGTAGAAGCCGTGCTGATCGGGCGTCAGCGTGATGTTCCCGAGCATCGCGTAGGCCACGACGAACGAGATGCGCTTGTTCGGTGCGTAGGCGAAGAACAGGTCGTACCAGTCGTCCTCGTGCTGGGTCAGCGCTTTTTCGAGGTTCTTGGTGCTCACCAGGCCCAGTGAATCCAGGTCCAGATCCGCGACCGCGCTCAGGATTCCCGCGGTACCCAGGCCGTTGAGGTTCACGCCCACGCCGTCGAGGAAGTCGCCGTGCTGTGCGTACTCGGCGCCGAACGCGGTGTTCTTGGCCACGAGCGTTGCGATCGAGACCTCGAGCCGCAGCTCCTTCTTCTTGTCGGAGCCCCCATCACCGCCCGCGGTGCGGTCCTTGTAGCCAAAGCCCGTGAGCCCGGTCTGGTTGGCCGCGGTGTAGCGCCCGGTGATGCTCACCAGCGTGCTGATCGGAAAATAGACTTTGGTGATTGCGACGTACGCTTCCCAGTCCTTGGCCTTGGCGGCCTGCAGCGTGTGCAGCAGTTCCTTGTTCTTGTTGTCCTTGTAGAAGCCGCCGATCGCAACCTGCGGAATCAGGCTATCCGAGGTGTAGACCGCGTCGCCGAACAACCGGACCTTGGCACCGAACACGTCCATCTCGATGGTCGTGTTGAACGGCTGGATGCCGGTGTCGCCGACCACGCCGGGCAGGATGTCCGCGACCAGGCCGACGGTGTCGAACGTGCTGCCGGTGGGCAGCGTGCTGCGCGTGTACGACAGTTCGACGCGGTCGTAGAAGCCGACCGTCCCGCCGTACGAGTTGAGGCTGTAGTTCGGAAGGTATGCATACGTGTAGTGCAGACCGCCGTTGATGCCATCGCGCGTGCCGTAACCCGAGATCGTCGCCCAGGGCGTGATACCGCCGCCGCCCGCGCCGTCGATCGTCACCACACCACCGGTCAACAGCACCTTCCCGTCGTTGTAGAAGCCAGCCGCCGCATTGCTGCTGAACAGCAGTCCCGCTGCGAGGATCGCGGCGCCGCGAAGGCCCGTCCGGACCAACGCCGCGGTTGCTGCGCCTTGCTCGTTGCTTGTCATCGCCCCAACTCCTTGTCTTGATCTGTCTGTAGAGGTGAAAGAACCCAGTGCCGGTCCCTTCGCGAGCAGATCGCTGACTCCCTTGTCAGGCGCGCGAGAAAGAAGAACCCCAAAAAAAACGTCCACGTTTTGGCTGGTCGAGAGCCAATGACGTGGACGTTGGTGTCCGGCTGATCCGGCTGCGCTGCCGGATCGGTTACCGCCGTGTCCCGTATTGCGGGAACACGTGAGCCAGGCAGCAAACCCTATGCCAACGAGGCGCCGCCCCGGAGTCGACTGGCGTGCCGCGCGCGGCCGAGCGCGGTTCCCAATAGAGCTCGCGCGCGTCGCGCGCGATCCTTATGTGATGAGCTCGACGCGCCGCGATGCACGTGCGGTGCCCCGCATCGGTGCCTGCGCTCCATCGCGGAGCACGGCATCGAAATGGCATGGGTGTTGCTGCTTCCGACGGCGTCGTCTCATGCAGCGCCGAGACGCCGGGTCACGCGGACCAGGAGGGTTCCGCCGACCCGAAGGACATCGACGTCCATCCGCCCGCGGGGGTGGATGGATTTTTTTTGGGCCGGCGTCTCCGCGCCGGCGCACTTGCCCGCGTCACGCGCACGCCTAGCCACAAGGGAATCCATGACAAAGCAAAAGCAGCTCACCGTCGTCGCGTCGCCGAGATCGCACTTTCGCCCGGCCGCGATGGCGCTGGCCGTCGCCGCCGCATTCGGCTGCACGGCGGCGCAGGCCCAGGACGACAAGCGCTTCTACATCGCGCCGATGATCACGTTCGTCCCGGCCGACAAGGACCGGCACTCCGACGACGGCATGGGCGGCACGCTGGCGTTCGGCACGCGCCTGTCGAGCAGCGCGGAGATCGAGCTGCGCGGAATGTTCCTCGACTACAAGAAGGACGGCGAGAGCAAGCTCATCGGCGGCGGCTTCGGCACCAACCTGTTCTTCCAGGGCCCCGGCGGTCCGTACCTGCATCTCGACGCGATGGCGGGCGACGAGACGATGATCAACGTCGGTCTGGGCTGGGATTTCCTGTTCAAGAGCGCATTCGGGATCCGCGCCGAAGCGCTGTGGCATCACCAATCCAACGACACCGACGAATCCGACGAATACAAGGAGCCGCTGTTCAACCTCGGTGTGCGCATTCCCTTCGGCAAGGCGCCGGAGGCGCCGCCGCCCGCACCGCCGATGGCCGTCGTTGCAACGCCGCCGCCCCCGCCTCCGCCGCCGGTGTGCAGCGACGGACTCGACAACGACGGCGACGGCCCGATCGATTTTCCGTCCGACAAGGGCTGCACGTCGGCGGACGACGGTGACGAGACCGATCCGGCACCGCGATGCGCGCCGCCGCTGCCCGGCGAGGCGGTGAACCTCGACGGCTGCGGCGTCGGCGACGTCATCGTGCTGCGCGGCGTGAGTTTCGATTTCGACAAGGCCACGCTCACCGTCAACGCCAAGACCATCCTCGACGGCGTCGCCGAGGCGCTCAACAAGCGCGCCGACATCAAGGTCGAACTGGGCGGGCACACCGACGGCAAGGGCTCGGATTCGTACAACGCAAAGCTGTCGGATCGGCGCTCCAAGTCGGTCAAGGACTACCTGGTCGGCAAGGGCATCGCTCCGGACCGCATGTCCACGAAGGGGTACGGCGAGTCGATGCCGGTGTCGACCAACGAGACCGACGAAGGCCGCGAACTCAATCGCCGCGTCGAATTGAAGGTCACGGCGTCGTCCGGCGGCGTGAGCGTTGCACCACCGGTGCCGCCGGCGGCCGATGTCGGTGCAGCGGCCGCACCGGAATCGATGCCGCCTGCCGGCGCCAACACGGTGACGATCGCCAACTTCGCGTTCGCACCGGCGACGCTCACCGTCCCGGTCGGCACGACGGTGACGTGGACCAACCAGGACGGCTCGAACCACTTCGTGAAGTTCGTCGACTCGGGGAGCGACCGGCTGAAGAAGGGCGCGACCTACATGCGAACGTTCACCGCGCCCGGAACCTACGCCTACGAATGCAGCCTCCATCCGTCGATGACGGGCACCGTGGTGGTGCAGTGACCACGCGCCCGCCCCAACAAGGTCTCTCCCTCTCCTAGAGGGCCTCACTTGACCCGCCGGCTAGAACCCGGCGGGCCTTTTCTGAGCGAAATCCCATGACCGAATCCCTGCCGCTGTTTCCTTTTTTCGAGATCGCCATGCGCGCGGTCGCGATCCTGATCCTGTGCGTCCTGCCGGTGCTGATGCTGTCGCTGCCGTCGGGCTCGCGGAAAAAGCTCGTCACGACGCCGAACGACTGACCTGCGCGAGCAGGTGCTCGCGCAGCCAGCGCACCGCCGGCAGGCTTTCGGCCCGGCGATGCCAGTACACGTGAAACTCGATCGGCGGCAGTTCCAGCGGCATCGGCAGGATGAAGAAGCCCAGCGCACGCTTGAGCGGCTCGGCCTGCTCGCGCGGCATCGTCAGCAGCAGGCCCGACTCCACCACCACGCGGCACGCCGCTTCGTAGTTCTGGCAGCGCAGCGCCACGCGCCGCTGCAGGCCCAGTCGCCCCAGCGCGAACTCTTCCATCGTCGCGCCGGTGCGCCGCGACGAGACGGCGATGTGGTCGGCCGCCAGGTACGCCTCGATGTCCAGTCGCCGACGCCGCGCCGAGACCACGCACAGCCGGTGGCTGCGCCAGGGCGCGTGCGCGATCTCGGTCTCGGTCGCGCGTGCGACGTCCACGCACAGGTCGATGCGGCCGGCCACCAGGTCGGCGCGCAGGTTCGCGCGATCCACCCGCACGCTCGATAGCTGCGCCCGCGGGGCCACCGCGCTCAGCGCGCGCATCAGCTGTGGCAGCGCCATCGGCTCGATCTCGTCGGCCATCGCCACGGTCAGGCGTCGAAGATCCCGGGCCGGCTCGAACCCCCCGCCCGGCCGCAACGCCTCGTCGAGCCGCGCCAGCGCCGCCTGCACGCCGGGCGCGAGCTGCTCGGCACGCGGGGTCGGTACCACCCCGCGGCCGTGGCGCACGAACAGCGGATCGTCGAGCCGTGCCCGCAGGCGCGCCAGCGCGTGGCTCACCGCCGACTGCGACAGTGCCAGCAGATGGGCCGCGCGGGTCAGGTTGCGTTCGCGATAGACCACGTCGAACACCGCCAGCAGGCTCAGGTCGGTGCGGCGCAGCGTCGGGCCGCTTTCATGAATTTTCTTCATGTCGAAGGATGCAGAACAATCAGTTCATGAATTGTATGCCGCCGCTTAAGCTGCGCCATTCGACCGGAGAAAACCATGGACTTCGAGCTCAACCCGCGCACCCAGGACTACGTGAAGCGCGTCCGCGCCTTCATGAAGGAGCACATCTTTCCGATCGAGCAGCAGCACTGGGCCGAGATCCACGACGCCCGCCACGGCGGCGACTGGCGCGAGTGGAAGATTCCGCCGCGCGTCGAGGAGCTCAAGGCCAAGGCCAAGGCGCAGGGCCTGTGGAACCTGTTCCTGCCCGACGCCGAATGGGGCGCAGGCCTGTCAGTGCTGGAATACGCGCCGATCGCCGAGGAGACCGGCCGCAGCCTGATGGCGCCGGAGATCTTCAATTGCGCCGCGCCCGACACCGGCAACATGGAAGTGATCTGGCGCTACGGGTCCGACGAGCAGAAGCAGAAGTGGCTGCGCCCGCTGCTCGAAGGCGAGATCCGCTCGGTGTTCTGCATGACCGAACCCGACGTCGCCTCGAGCGATGCGACCAACATGCAGGCCACCGCGATCGTCGAGGGCGACACGGTCGTGCTCAACGGCAAGAAGTGGTGGAGCAGCGGCATCGGCGATCCGCGCTGCAAGATCGCGATCTTCATGGGCCGCACCCCCGACGAGAACCGCGACCGCAAACACCAGCACTCGCAGGTGCTCGTGCCGCTCGACACGCCCGGGGTCAGCATCCAGCGCATGCTGCCGGTGCTCGGCGACTTCGACGAGCCGCACGGTCACGGCGAAGTGCATTTCAACAACGTGCGCCTGCCGGTGTCCGCGATCATCAAGGGCCCCGGCATGGGCTTCGAGATCGCGCAGGGGCGCCTGGGCCCGGGACGCATCCACCACTGCATGCGCGCCATCGGCGCCGCCGAGCAGTCGGTGGACCTGGCCATCGATCGCGGCATGAAGCGCGTCGCCTTCGGCAAGCCGCTGATGAACCTGGGCGGCAACCGCGAACGCCTGGCCGACGCGCGCATCTCGATCGACCAGTGCCGCCTGCTGACGCTCTACGCCGCCTGGAAGATGGACAAGATCGGCGCGCTGGCCGCGATGACCGAGATCTCCACGATCAAGGTCGCCGCGCCGCTGATGCTGCAGAAGGTGGTGGACTTCGCGATGCAGATCCACGGCGCGGGCGGCGTGTCGCGCGACTTCGCGCTGTCCGGATTCCACGCGCAGGCGCGCATGCTGCGACTGGCCGACGGTCCGGACGAAGTGCATCGCGGCGTGATCGCGCGCATCGAGCTGGCCAAGCGCGGTCACGGCAAGTGAGCGTGTGAGCGCGATCTATCTCGTCCGCCACGGCCAGGCGTCGTTCGGTTCGGCCAACTACGACCAGCTGTCCGAACTGGGCCGCCAGCAGGCCGCGCGCGCCGGTCTGGCGTTGCGCGAGCGCATCCCGGCTCCGGATCTGGTGGTCTGCGGCGCGCTGCAGCGTCACCGCCAGACCGCGGAGAGCTTCCTCGGCGCGATGGGCCTGCCGGCGACGTGGACCGAGGATCCGGGCTTCAACGAGTACGACCACATCGAGATCGTCAATCGGTACCTGACGCCTCCCGAGGTCATGTCACGGCTGAAGAAGGCGGCGGATCGCGGGCAGGCGTTCGAGAAGCTGTTCGTCGAAGCGCTGGAACGCTGGCAGGACGCGGCCTACCACGCCGAGTACGCCGAGAACTGGCCGATCTTCCGCGACCGCTGCCTGCGCGCGCTCGATCGCGTCGCCCAGGCGATCGCCGGTGGAAAGCGCAACGCGCTGGTGTTCACCTCCGGCGGGGTCATCTCGACGATCGCGATGGAGCTGCTGGAGTTCCCGCTCGAACGCTACGGCGCGCTGAACTGGCGCCTGGCCAATGCCGGCATCACCAAGCTGGTGGTCGCGCGCGACGATCGCTTCCTGTCGACGCTCAACGAGCACGGGCATTTCGAGGGCGAGTTCGCCCACATGCTTACGTATCGGTGAGGGAGAGATCCAAAGACGTCACCGCAAAGACGCAAAGGTTAAAAGCAAGGACGCAAAGGAGAACAAACTGGTTGGCGCCAAGTCGCGGACGGCACCCCTCCAAATCCGTATTTCTTTGCGTCCTTACTTTTCCTTTGCGCCTTTGCGGTGACGTCTTTGACGCTTTCTAGATCGGCGGCCAATGCGGCATGCCGAGCTTCGGATCGTCGGCGTTCACCAGCCGATCGCGGCCGCTGCGCTTGGCCTGGTAGAGCGCGCGGTCGGCGCGCAGGATCAGGTCGGTTGCGATCTCGGTCGACGCATCCTCCTGCGACGGACAGGCCAGCTGTACCAGTCCGCCCGAGGCGCTCACCACCGCGCTGGTCGGCGACGCCGCGTGCGGGATGCCGAGCTCGCTGATGCCGCAGCGCACCTTCTCCGCCAGCGACGGCCCGGCCGCGACCTGCGCGTCGAACCACACCGCTGCGAATTCCTCGCCTCCGATGCGCGCGCAGAAGTCCTGCGGGCGGCGCATCGCGTCCTTGAGCCAGTGCCCGACGCGGCGCAGGCAGTCGTCGCCCGCCGGATGGCCGTAGCGATCGTTGTAGTTCTTGAAGTGGTCGACGTCGAGAATCATCAGCGCGATGTTCTTGCGCTCGCGCGCGGCCTGGCGGATCAGGTGCACGAACATCGTGTCGAAGTAGCGCCGGTTGGGCAGGCCCGTCAGCGCATCGTGAGCGGCCTGTTCCTCGAGCCGGCGTCGCTGGCGCCAGCTCTCGCGCGCGGAGAATTCAAGGTGGTAGGCGACGATCCCGGCCATCGTGAACATCATCCACGTCGAGATCACGTCGTAGAACGCACCCGACGAATAGCTCTGCCCGTGCAGCTGCATGATGCTGACGATCAGCATCAGCGGCACCGCCCAGGGCATCAGGTAGATCAGGCGCAGGCGGCCCATCAGGCAGGTGCTGGCGATCGCCAGCGCGGCGAAGTCGTGCGGCACGTGGAAGCCGTGCGCCGGGCCGACCACCTGCTGAAAGCTCAGGCCCATCGCCACCAGCATCATCGCCAGGATCGTCGAGGGGCCCGACCAATGACGCAGGCGTGGCGACCACGTCATCACCGCAGCGAAGATCAGCGCCGGGATCTCCACGCCGAACTGCATGGCCCGCGAGAAGCCCAGGAAGCTCTCGGGGATGCGCAGCAGGAACTGGTCGTACAACGGCGTCAGGCCGATCATCGCGATGCCCAGCCCGAACAGGGTCATGCGGGCCCCGATGGCGGAGGACTCGTAATCGGTGCGGAACTGGGTTTCCTCGTCGTAGCTGAAACGCAGACGAGCAAGCTCCTGGGCTGCCAGGATCTCGGGGCTCAACGACGGCAGGTTGGGGTCCGACATTCGGCCTGAAGCGGCTTCGGAGCGGCTTGTCGTTCGAAAGTGAGCGCCGGCATTGTAGCGATACCGTATCGAGGAGTCGGAAAAATGCGGATCGGCATCGATCTGGGCGGCACCAAGACCGAGGGAATCGTCATGGGTGCGGGATCCGAGATCCTGCAGCGCCGACGCGTCCCAACTCCCGGGAACGACTACCCCGGCCAGATCGACGCGATCCGGCGACTCGTGACCGAACTCGAGACCGCGGTCGACCGGCACGATCTGCCGGTCGGCATCGGACACCCCGGCGCCATCTCGCCCGCCACGGGCCTGATCAAGAACGCCAACTCGACCTGCCTCAACGGCCGCCCGTTGACGCGCGACCTCGAGCGGGCGCTCGGGCGCACGCCGCGCCTTGCCAACGACGCCGACTGCCTTGCCGTCAGCGAGCAGGCCGACGGGGCCGCGGCCGGCGCGCGCAGCGTGTTCGCGGTGATCCTCGGGACCGGCGTCGGCGGCGGCATCGTGATCGACGGGCGCCTGCTCGGCGGACCCAACGCCATCGCCGGCGAGTGGGGCCACAACCCCCTGCCCTGGCCGCGACCCGACTGGGGCGAGGTTCCGGGCCCGGCCCACTGGGACGGGCGCTCCGGCGCGATCGAGGCCTGGCTTTCGGGTCCCGGTCTGGCGGCGGATCACGCGCGGGTCACCGGCGACGCGCTCGCGGGCGAACGGATCGTCGCCGGAGCCGAACAGGGCGATCCGGCGTGCGCAGCCACGCTGGATCGCTATGAGGATCGGCTGGCACGTTCGCTCGCCACGGTGATCAACCTGCTCGATCCGGAAGTGGTCGTGCTCGGCGGCGGCCTGTCGCGGATCGAGCGCCTGTACCGGAATCTGCCGGGCCTGCTGTCGCGCTGGGTATTCAGCGATCGCGTCGATACGCGCGTGGTGCCACCGCGCCACGGCGACAGCAGCGGCGTGCGCGGCGCCGCGTGGTTGTGGCCCGCCTGATCGCGCAGCTGGTAGGCGACGTCCAACCTGCCGTTCAGTTCAGGACGCGGTAGCCGCGTCCCGAAAGGCAGTTGCGCAGCACCTGTTCCTTGTCGTTCTCGCTCTTCACCACCCCGGTGACACCGCCCTGTGCGCCACCGGTGATGCCGCCAACCGCCGCGCCGCGCGCCGCGGCGGTGCTGTCGCCGAAGATCGCGCCCGCCGCGCCGCCGACCACCGCACCGATCGCGGTACCCAGGCCCGCGCTCTTGGCGATCTGCCCGCCGCTGGAGAGCTGTTCGACGTAGGCCTCGCATTCGCGCCGATCCTGCTCGTAGCGCGACATGTCGACGCCCTTGGTGTCGACGATGACCTGGTTGCTGGCGCAGGCGCCCAGCGCCAGGGACAGCACGGTGAGAATCGGTACGAAGCGCTTCATGACCAGGTCCGGGTACAGGCAATGACGGGCCTAGATTACCGCCCCCCGGCCGATCGCGTGACGGGAGTACGACGAACCGGCGCGACGGGCATCACGCCCACCGCGACGGGGCGCGACACGCTAATTTAGGGCGCACCGGGTGAAGTCCGACCGCGTCGACACGCAGGGAGGCAGGCGCTTGAGCAGCGTGACGGCAGATGCGGGCGGGGTTCGCGGGGACGCGGCGGGTCGACGATGAAGTTCGGCAACGCGACCATCCGCGCGCAGGTCCTGACGCTGGTGCTGTTCACCTTTGTCTCGGTACTGCTCGGCGTCAGCGTGATCTTTGCGGCGCTCGAGCGCGGCGACGCCTACATCGAGGACCTGCGCAGCGAGGCGCTGGGTCAGCAGCTCATCATCAAGCGCATCTCGGACTTCTACGCGCTGGACGTGGTCGACACCACGTTTCGGGTGCGCAACGCGCTGGTGCCCTGGGACGCCGGAGCGGCAGGGGTGCAGCAGTCGCTGGAGGCGGTCGGGCGCGATTGGCGGGCGCTCGAAGGCAGCGTGCTCAGCGCCGAGGAACGGCGCTGGCTCGAGGGCAGCACACCGATGCGCCGGGTCGCGGATGCCGCCGCCCTCCGCCTGCTGCAGGTGCTGCAACAGCGCGATGCCGCCGCGCTGGCGCGCTTCGCCGACACCGAGCTGTACGCCGCCATCGATCCGATCACCGTGCGCATGACGTACCTGTTCGAGATCCAGCAGCAGGAAGTGGACCGGATCCTGGCCGCGCAGAAGACCAACACCCGGCGCGCGGAGCTCGGCACGCTGGCGCTGATGCTCGCCGGCTTCCTGATCATCATCGCGATCGCGGTGTCGATGATTCGCGGCATGGTGCGCGGCGTCGAATCGCTGGTCGGGATGGCCGGCGCGATCCAGCGCGGAAACCTGGGCGGGCGACTGGTGCGGCGCCCTCCCGGAGAGCTCGGCACGCTGGCCGACGCCTTCGACCAGATGCGCAGCTCGCTGCTCGAACAGCAGGGCGCGCTGCAACGCAACGAGGACGAACTGGAGCGTCGGCTCGATGCGGCCACCGGCGAGCTGCAACGGATCAACCGTTCGCTGGCGGCGCGCGAGCGCCAGCTGCTGCACCTGTCGCGCCAGGACGCGCTCGACAGCGGTGATCTTCCGCGCGCCTTCGCGCTGATCGCCCAGGCGGCCTGCGAGGGCCTCGCGATCCAGCGCGCCGGCCTGTGGTTCTTCGACGCGCAGCGCCGCGCGATCACCTGCCGCCATCTGCTCGACACGCGGACCGGCGCCAACCTCGAGCCGATCGAGCTGTCGCGCGAGGCCTATCCGCGCTACTTCGCCGCGCTCGACGGCGACCGCGCGATCCTGGCGCACGACGCCGAGGAGGATCCGCAGACCTCGGAATTCCGCGACGGCTATCTGCGTCCCCACGGCATCCGCTCGATGCTCGACGTGCCGATCCGCCATCGCGGCGAAGTGGCCGGCATCATCTGCTGCGAGCACGTCGGTCCGCCACGGCAGTGGACCGAGGAGGAGAGCTTCTACGCCAGCGCGCTCGCCGACACCGTCACGCGCGCGCTCGCCGCGGACTCCGAGCGCGAGGCGCACCGCGCGCTGAGGGAGCTCAACGCCGAGCTCGAGCAGCGCGTGGCGCAGCGCTCGGCCGAATCGCAGCGACTGGCGCAGGTCGCGCGCGTCGCCGAGGAAGCCGCCGAAGCCGAGCGCCGGCGCGTGCTCGATATCACCGACAGCCTGCCCGGCTTCGTGTTCGAGTACGTGCGCCACCCGGACGGCCGCTACGTCGCGCCCTTTGCCAGCAACGGCGTCGAGGCGCTGGCCGGAATCACGCGCGAGGAAGTGCTGCGCGATCCGGCGGCCTTCTTCGCGATCGTGCTGCCCGAAGACCAGTCCGCCTACATGGCGGAGATCCGCGCCTCGGCCGACGAGCAGCGACCGATCGAGCATTCGTTCCGGATCCGTCATGCGCAGGACGGCCAGGTCCGCTGGATGCACGTCCGCACCCATGCGCCGCGGATCGACGCCCAGAGCATCGTCTACTGGCGCGGCTACATCGCCGACATCACGCGCGAAACCCAGCTGCGCGCGGCGGTCCGGGCCACGTCCGAGCGCTCCGAACGGGCCCAGCGCGCCGGCGGCGTCGGCACCTTCGACGTCGACCTGGTGACGGGCGCCAACTTCTGGAGCGATGTGATCCTCGAGATCTACGGCGTCACGCGCGAGGAATTCGACGGCAGCGTCCAGGCCTGGTTCGCACTGCTCCATCCCGACGATCGCGCCGCCGCGCTGGCGTCCTGGCTTCGGACCGCCGCCGACGCCCAGGCCAACCGCTGGGTGCGCGAGTTCCGCATGCAGCGCAAGGACGGCAGCGTGCGCTGGCTGCGCAGCGACGCGCGCATCGCACGCGACGGCGATGGCAAGGCGATCCGCAGCTTCGGCATCAACCTGGACATCACCGTCGAAAAGCTGCGCGAACACGATCTGGCGCTGGCCCGCGAGGCCGCGGAGGCCGCGCGACGGAAAGTGCTCGACATCGCCGACAACGTTCCCGGCGCGGTGTTCGAATGGATCATCCGTGGCGACGGCACGCACGAAGTGCCCTTCATCAGCCGGCGCATCGAAGACCTGATCGGCGTCTCGGCCAGCGATCTGCAGGCCGATCCGCGTCGCTACTTCGACCCGGTCCTGCCCGAGGACATGCCGGCGTATCGCGAGGTCATCCGGCGCTCGGCCACCGAGCTCGGCGAGGTTCGACATTCGTTCCGCGTGCGTCATCCGCGGACCGGCGAGGTCCGGTGGATCCTCGTTCGCGGCCTGCCGCCGATCCGCACCGCCGATGGCGGCGGACACTGGCGCGGGTATCTGAGCGACGTCACCGAGGAGAAGCGCCTCGAGGCGGCCGTGATCGAGGCGCGCGAGGCGGCCGAATCCGCGGCGCGCGCAAAGGGCGATTTCCTGGCCAACATGAGCCACGAGATCCGCACGCCGATGAACGCGATCATCGGCCTTGCGCATCTGGCGCTGAAGACCGACCTGCAGCCGCGCCAGCGCGACTACATGGACAAGATCCATTCGGCCGGCCAGTCGCTGCTGGGCATCATCAACGACATCCTCGACTTCTCGAAGATCGAGGCCGGCAAGCTCGGCATCGAGCGCATCGACTTTTCGGTGGACGCGGTGCTGGACAGCGTCGCCAACATGATCGCGCCCAAGGCCGTCGAGAAAGGCATCGAGTTCGTGATCTCGCGCCCGCCGCAGCTGCCGCAGCACCTGCTCGGCGATCCGCTTCGCCTGTCGCAGGTGCTGGTGAACTTCGCCAACAACGCGGTGAAGTTCACCGATCGGGGGGAGGTCGAGATCCGCGTCGAAACGCGATCCGGATCCGACGGCGACGGCGGCGAGCTCGAGCTGCACTTCACGGTGCGCGACACGGGTATCGGGCTCAGCGACGAACAGCGCGCCAAGCTGTTCCGCAGCTTCGAGCAGGCCGACAGCTCCACGACGCGCCGCTACGGCGGCACCGGGCTGGGCCTGGCGATCTCCAAGCAGCTCGTGCAGATGATGGGCGGCGACGTCGGTGTCGAATCCACGCCCGGTGCCGGCTCCACGTTCTGGTTCAACGCGCGCTTCGGTCGCACCGGGATCGAGACGCAGATCGTCCGCGCCACGCCCGAGAGCGTGCGCGACCTGCGCGTGCTGATCGTCGACGACAACCCCACCGCGCGCGACATCCTCGGCCGCTACATCGAATCCTTCGGCTTCTTCTGCACCGAGAGCGGCTCGGCCGAGCACGCGCTGAAACTGCTGCGCGAGGCGCAGCGCCCGTACGGCCTGGTGCTGCTCGACTGGAAGATGCCGGGCATGAATGGATTCGACCTCGCGCGCGCGATCCGCGCCGGGATCTCGCCCTCGCCGCAGCCGCGCCTGGTGATGGTCTCGGCCTACGCGCGCGAGGACCTGATCCAGCAGGCCGAAGAGGTCGGATTCGACGGCTACCTGCTCAAGCCGGTGAATCCTTCGCTGCTGTACGACACGATCCTGTACGCCTTCGGCGAGCAGAGCCCGAGCCGCCAGGCCACGATGCAGGCGCAGGATCCCGTTCATGTCCAGGGGCTGCGGGGGTTGCGCGTGCTGCTGGCCGAGGACAACGAGATCAACCGCCAGATCGCGTCCGAGCTGCTGCAGGAGGCCGGCATCGAGGTCGTGGTCGCGCACGACGGCCAGCAGGCGATCGAGCGCGTGCGCGAATCGGGCACGCCGCCGATCGACCTGATCCTGATGGACATGCAGATGCCGGTGATGGACGGGCTCGATGCGACGCGCCGCATCCGTGCCGAAGGGCGCTTCGGCTCCCTGCCGATCGTGGCGATGACGGCCAACGCGATGCAGTCCGACAAGGATCGCTGCATCGAGGCCGGCATGAACGATCACATCGCCAAGCCGATCAATGTGGCCGAGATGTTCGCCACCATCCGCCGCTGGACCGGTCGCGCGTCGACGCCCGCGACCAACGGACACGCACCGGTCGCACCGCGCGACCCGACGATGCCGCCCCTGCCGGGCGTGGATATCGGCGCCGGACTGCGTCGAGTGGGCAACGACGTGTCACGCCTGCGCCGCGCGTGGAGCCGTTTCGCCGAGACCGAGCGCGACGCGGTGTCGCGCATCGTCGCGTGCATGGACTGCGCTGCCACCGCCGCCGCAATCCGCGAGGCCCACACCCTGCGCGGACTGTCGGCGACGCTGGGCGCCGACGCGCTGGCCGCCGCGGCGACCGCGCTCGAATCCTCGATGCGCGCCGGTGCCGACGACTGGCGTGCGCGCCTCGAACAGGTCGAGACCCTGCTCACGCCGCTGTTGCGCGCGCTGGGGCCGCTGGAAGGCGCGGTCGACGAGCGTCCGCCGCCGGGCGCGGCGATCACGCTGGATCGCGCGGCGCTGAACGGCATGTTCGAGCGGCTGGTCACGCAGATCGACGACGACGACACGGCGGCGCTCAGGACCCTGGATGGTCTCGACGCGGCGCTGGCGGGCCGCGCATCGGATCCGTCGCTGCGCGCGTTGCGCCGGGCCGTTGCCGATTACGACTTCGACGCCGCCAAGCGCAGCCTGCCGGCACTGCGCGCAGCCCTGTCCGCCGCGCTGGGAGCGCCATGAGCACCGATCCGACCCCGACGATCCTGGTCGTCGACGACGTGCCCCAGAACATCGAGGTGCTCGGCGGCGTGCTCGATCCGCACTACAAGGTGAAAGCGGCGATCAATGGACCGCGCGCACTGGCGATCGCGTCCAAGGATCCGCAGCCCGACCTGATCCTGCTCGACATCATGATGCCGGTCATGGACGGGCTCGAAGTCTGCCGACGGCTCAAGGCCGACCTGCGCACGCGCAGCATCCCGGTGATCTTCGTCACCGCGATGAACGAGGTCGACGACGAGACGCGCGGCTTCGCGGCCGGCGGCGTCGACTACATCACCAAGCCGATCAGGCCACCGACGGTGCTCGCGCGCGTGCGCACGCACCTGGCACTCGCCGACCAGAACCGCGAACTCGACCGCCAGGTTCGCCAGCGCACGCAGGAGCTCAAGGAAACGCGGCTCGACATCATTCGCTGCCTGGGCAAGGCCGCCGAGTTCAAGGACGACAACACCGGGCTGCACGTGGTGCGCATGAGCCACTACGCGCGGATCCTGGCGCTGGCCAGCGGACTGTCGGAACGCGACGCCGACCTGATCTTCGATGCCGCGCCGATGCACGACGTCGGCAAGATCGGCATTCCCGACGGGATCCTCAAGAAGCCGGGCCGACTGGATGCCGAGGAATGGAGGGTGATGCAGCAGCACGTCGCCTTCGGCGTCGAGATCCTTTCGGGGCGTCCCTCGGAGCTGCTCGACATGGCGCGCTGCATCGCGCTGTCGCACCACGAACGCTGGGACGGAAAGGGCTATCCCAACGGCCTGGCCGGCGATGCGATCCCGCTGGCCGGCCGCATCGTCGCGATCGCCGACGTGTTCGACGCGCTGACCAGCGTGCGTCCGTACAAGCCGGCGTGGTCGGCGCAGGAGGCGGTCGGGATGATCCGCGAGAACGCCGGCGCCCACTTCGATCCCGCGCTGGTCGGGGTGATGGAAACGGTGCTGGGGCAGTTCGACGAGGTGCGGCTGCGGTACCAAGATTCCGTCGAGCAGCGAGACCCCTCAGCCTAGCCCTCTGCCCTCACGCGGGGAGAGGGTTGGGGTGAGGGGCGCTGTGGACATTGCCGAGTTCAGGTCTTCGGCAACGTGACGCCGCGCTGCCCCTGGTACTTCCCGCCGCGATCCTTGTACGAGGTCTCGCACTCCTCGTCCGACTCGTAGAACAGCATCTGCGCCACGCCTTCATTGGCGTAGATCTTCGCCGGCAGCGGCGTGGTGTTGGAGAACTCCAGCGTCACGTGCCCTTCCCACTCGGGCTCCAGGGGCGTGACGTTGACGATGATCCCGCAGCGCGCGTACGTGCTCTTGCCCAGGCACACCACCAGCGTCGAGCGCGGAATGCGGAAGTACTCGACGGTGCGCGCCAGCGCAAAGGAGTTGGGCGGGATGATGCAGACGTCCGACTTCACGTCGACGAAGCTGCGCGCGTCGAAGTTCTTCGGATCGACGATCGTCGAGTTGATGTTGGTGAAGATCTTGAACTCGTCGGCGCAGCGCACGTCGTAGCCGTAGCTCGAGGTGCCGTAGCTGACGATCCGATGCCCGTCGGCCGCCACGCGCACCTGGCCCGCCTCGAACGGCTCGATCATTGCCTTGGTCGCCGCCATGCGGCGGATCCACTTGTCCGACTTGATGCTCATCGATGAATCGATCCCCTGGCCGGCGTCGGGCCGGAACGCGAATGATCGCATCAAGCGCCGAGGTTTTTCCGCCCGGGTTGCGACGGACCCAAGGCGATCGGCACCATCCGGACATGCGGAAGCATTTCTTCAGGGCCCGGATGGCCGTACCTGCGCTGTTCCTGGGCTCCATCTGGCTCGGGCTGCACGGCTGCGGCGTGGAAAACACCTGCGCGTACGGCTCGGCGGGATCGCGCTCGATGGGCTGCAAGGCGCGTCCCGTACCGACACCGGAGGAGATTGCGGCGACCCGTGACGGCAGCGCGTTCGCGCGGGGACTGCAGGCCTTCCAGCGCAGCCCGGACGCCAATCGCCGCCTGCTCGGCGTGGGCCTCAACGAATGGGGCGAAGTCAGTGTCGCGATCCCCACCGGCGAGACCGGTTTCGGCGCCGCACGCGCGCGCCACGTGTTTTTCGACGCCCAAGGCCGACCGATCACCGAGCGCAGCCGTGGCGGCACGCTCACCCAGCTCACCGGCAACGTCGAGTTTCTGCCCGATGCGGTGCGACCGCAGGTCCTGCGCGAGACGATGGACAGGATCGGGACCGGCGATCGCTTCCTGCGCGCGGAGTTCCAGGGAACGTTCGGCAACGCGGGCGTGGGCTGGTCGCTGGCCTACGCGGCGCCATCCGGTGGCGGCAACGGCGCGATGTACGCGATGGCGGCCGACGGCAGCGGCCTGTGCCGCCTCAACGAAGGCCCGCGCCCCGAAGGCGTCCCGGCCTGCAACCTCGCCGCGCTGCCGGCCACCCGGGACGGCACGTCGGCGGCCACGCCACCGCCGACTCCGGCCCAGCTGGAAGCGCAGGCAGCCACGAACGCGCAGATGAAGCAGAACCTGGATCAGCTCGCCTGCGTGCAGCAGGCCCAGGGCGATGTGCAGAAGCTGCAGGCCTGCGTGAGGTGATGGCGTAGCCCGGGCGCAGCCCGGGGTCGTTTCCCGCACCCCCGTCCCGGACTGCGCCGGGGCTACGTCGAATTCGACGACGCTCAGTCGTCGGACACCTGGATCTCCGGAAACGCGCGCTCCGGTTCCCCGTGCGCGAGCCGCGCCGCCGCACGTCGCGCGATGTCGCGATAGATGCCCGCCAGTTCGGAGTCCGGCTCGGCGGCGACGGTGGGCTTGCCGCCGTCGGCCTGCTCGCGGATGCGCGGATCCAGCGGCACCCGTCCGAGCAGATCCACCCCGAACTGCGCGCTCATGCGTTCGCCACCGCCGGAGCCGAAGATCTCGCTACGGTGACCGCAGTTGGGACAGCAGAAGAAGCTCATGTTCTCGATCAACCCCAGGATCGGCACCTCGACCTTGCGGAACATCTGCAGGCCCTTCTTGGCGTCGATCAGCGCGATGTCCTGCGGCGTGGTCACCACCAGCGCGCCCGACACCGGAATGCGCTGCGACAGCGTGAGCTGGATGTCGCCGGTGCCCGGCGGCAGGTCGATGACCAGGTAGTCCAGCTCGCGCCACTGCGTTTCGTTCAGCAGCTGCATCAGCGCCTGCGTGGCCATCGGGCCGCGCCAGATCATCGGCTGCTCCTCGTCGATCAGGAACCCGATGCTCATCGCCTGCAGTCCGAGCGCTTCGATGGGATGCATCGACTTGCCATCGGGCGACTTCGGCTTCTCGCTGGTGCCCAGCATGCGCGGCTGGCTGGGACCGTAGATGTCGGCGTCGAGGATCCCCACCTTCGCGCCTTCGGCCTGCAGCGCCAGCGCAAGGTTCACAGCGACCGTGGACTTGCCCACCCCGCCCTTGCCCGAGGCCACCGCGATCACGTTCTTGATGTTCGGCAGCGGCTGCAGCTTGGCCTGGACGGCGTGCGTGCCGATTGTCCAGGTCACACGCACGCCGACGTCGACGCCGAGCGCCGCGCCCACGTGGGAGGCAACGGCGAGCTCCAGATCCTTGCGATAGCCCTCGCAGGGAAAGCCGAGCTCGATGTCGATCAACGCGCGTCCATCGCGCACCGCCACGGCCTTCAGGACGTCGGCCTCGACCAGGCTGCGCCCGATCACCGGATCGACATAGGACTCGAGTGCGTGGCGGACGGCGGTGTCGGAAAGCGAGGACATGGATTCGATGCGTAGGCAGGAGCGGAGTCTGCCATTCTGCCCCGGTGAAAAAGCACCTGCTCATCGTCTACAGCACCCAGACCGGTCGCACGCGACGCCTGGTCGAGGCCGCATGCACGGGCGCGGCCGAACTCGCGGATGAAGTCGAGGTGCGCACGCTGCGGGCCTTCGACGCGGGGCTCGACGATCTGCTGTGGGCCGAAGGCCTGATCGTCGCGTCACCCGAGAACTTCGGATACCTCTCCGGCGCGGTGAAGGATTTTCTGGATCGCACCTACTACCCGGCCGAAGGTCGCACCGTGGGCTTGGCCTACGCGATGCTGGTGTCGGCCGGCAACGACGGCACCGGCGCCGTCCGCGCGCTGGAGCGCATCGCCAACGGATATCAGTGGAAGCGCGTGGCCGATCCCGTCATCTGCAAGGGCGAGATCGACGAGGTCGGCATCGCCGCCGCACGCGAGCTGGGGCAGACCCTGGCCGCAGGTATCGCGTTCGGCGTTTTCTGACATTTCATTGCAGGCTGATGAAGGCGCGGAGGCGTGCACTGGCACGCCGAGTGCTGGACAATTGCGGACCGCATTTCACGGTTTGCCCGCAACATGCTTCGCAAACTCACCGTCCGCCGCTCCCCCATCCACGGCAACGGCGTCTTCGCCGCCCGTGACCTGCCCGCTGGCAAGACCCTCATCGAATACCGCGGCGCGTTGTGCACGCACGACGAGGCCGACCAGATCTACGGCGGCACCGCCGAGACCGGGCACACGTTCCTGTTCACGCTCAACGACGAGCTGATCGTCGACGCCAACCGCCGCGGCAACGCGGCGCGCTGGATCAATCACAGCTGCGATCCAAACTGCGAGGCCGTGATCATCGAAGAGGGCCGCAACGGCCATCGGCGCGAGCGCATCTACATCGAGTCGCGCCGTGCGATCCGCAAGGGCGAAGAGCTGACCTACGACTACGGCATCAAGCTCGACGTGCGCCACACCGCGCGGATGCGACGCCTGTGGGCCTGCCGCTGCGGCACGCCGGGCTGCATCGGCACGATGCTCAAGCCCAAGAAGAAGAAGGGCTGAACCCGGGCTACGCCGAGGCGGTGTTGCGATGCACCCGGGCCAAGGCTATGGCGAGCCGGTGTTCGTAGCCCGGGACGCGTTCACCCTCCAACGCGCGGCAGATACCCGGCGTGATCGATCTGCGCGCCCGGTGCACCGTTCAGCAGCCGCTCGCGCATCTCCGGCAACACCGTCTTCTTGATCAGCGTGGCGCTGTCGACGAGCACGTACACCGTCTCGGACTCGCAGATCACCGCCTCCTTCCCCGCGACGCGGAACGTGCACTGCAGCGCGAACGAGGTATTGCCCACCCGCAAGGTCGAGACCGAGCCTTCCAGCACGTCGTCGTAGCGCGCCGGCGCGCGCCATTGCGTGACCTGCTTGACGAGCTGGAAGTCGACCTCGCCGGTGACCATCTGCTCGCCGTAGCCGATCGCGCGGAAGAACTCGGTGATGGTGAGGTCGACGTACTCGCCGTAGCGGGCGTTGAAGACGACCTTCTGCGCGTCGCACTCGCCGTAGCGGACTCTCAGGTAGTAGCGGAAAGGCGACGGGCTCATGGAACGGGGGCGTTGACCGGGGACGACATTGTGAGGGCATCGACCCCCGCGTAGCATCGCCGCGCACCCTGTTCACCGCACGGGAGATCGGGATGACCGAAGCCACCACGCATTACGGCGCCTGCAATCTCTGCGAGGCCATCTGCGGCCTCGAGTTCAAGGTGCAGGACGGCAAGATCCTCTCGGTACGCGGCGACGACGCCGATCCGTTCTCGCGCGGCCACGTCTGCCCCAAGGCGGTGGCGCTGAAGGACCTGCACGAGGATCCCGATCGCCTGCGCCACCCGGTGCGCCGCACCGCGTCCGGTTGGGAGCGCATCGGCTGGGACGAGGCCTACGCGGAAGTCGCGCGGCGCCTGCACGCGATCCGCGAGCAGCACGGCAGCAACAGCGTCGCCAGCTACCTGGGCAACCCCAGCGTGCACAACTACGGCAACCTCACCCACGGCCAGAATTTCCTGGGCCTGCTCAAGACGCGCAACCGTTTTTCGGCGACGTCCGTCGACCAGCTGCCGCACCAGCTCGTCGCGTACTGGATGTTCGGTCACCAGCTGCTGCTGCCGATCCCGGACATCGATCGCACGCAGCACTTCCTGGTGCTCGGCGCCAACCCGATGGCGTCCAACGGCAGCCTGATGACGGTGCCGGACTTTCGCGGACGCCTGAAGGAGCTCAAGGCGCGTGGCGGTCGGATGATCGTGATCGATCCGCGCCGCACCGAAACCGCCGCGGTCGCCGACGCGCATCACTTCATCCGGCCCGGTACCGACGTCGCGCTGCTGCTGGCGATGCTGCACGTGCTGTTCGCGGACGATCGCGTGCGGCTGGGACGTCTCGGCGATTTCACACGCGGACTCGAGACGGTGCGCCAGGCGATCGTCGATTTCACGCCCGAGGCGGCCGCGCGGATCACGGGCATCGACGCGGACACCATCCGCAAGCTCGCCCGCGATTTTTCCGATGCGCCGCGCGCGGTGGCCTATGGCCGCGTCGGGCTGTCGACGCAGGCCTACGGCAGCCTGTGCCAGTGGGCGCTGAACCTGCTCAATATCGTCAGCGGCAACGTCGATCGCGAAGGCGGCGCGATGTTCACGCTGCCCGCGGTCGACCTGCTGAGCGGCCAGACCAACCCCGGCCACTTCGACGTGTGGAAGAGCCGCGTGCGCGGCCTGCCCGAATTCGGTGGCGAGCTGCCGGTGGCCGCGCTGGCCGAAGAGATCCTGACGCCGGGTGACGGCCAGGTGCGGGGCCTGGTGACGGTCGCCGGCAACCCGGTGCTTTCCACGCCCAACGGCCGCCAGCTCGAGCAGGCGCTGTCGCAGCTCGACTTCATGGTGTCGATCGATTTCTACGTCAACGAAACCACGCGCCACGCGCACATGATCCTGCCGCCGACCTGCGGCGTGGAACACGACCACTACGACCTGATTTTTCATCACCTGGCCGTGCGCAACACGACGCGCTACACGCCGGCACTGGTGTCTCCGGACGCGGACACGCGCCACGACTGGCAGATCCACAACGGGCTGGCGCGTGCCTATCGCGCCCAAATGGAATCGCACCGTCCCGAGTCGATCGGGATGAAGTTGAAAAAGCTGCCGGGCCTCGCCCGCCAGAGCCTGCGACCCGACCAGCTGATCGACCTCGGGCTGCGCCTGGGGCCCTACGGCCGATGGAAGCGACGTCCCGAGCGCCTGAGCCTGCGTCGCCTCAAACAGCACCCGCACGGCCTGGACCTGGGCGCGCTCCAACCGAGCCTGCCGGCGCGCCTCTTCACCGCCGACAACAAGATCCGCTGCGACGTGCCCGAGCTGCTGGCCGACCTGGACCGCGCACGCGCGCTGCTCGATGAGGGGCGATCGGATTCATTGCGCCTGATCGGTCGCCGCCACCTGCGCAGCAACAACTCCTGGATGCACAACGCCGAGCGCCTGGTGAAGGGCAAGGGTCGCTGCCAGTTGCTTATGCATCCGAACGATGCCGCCACACGCGGCCTGGCCGACGGCGCGCGCGCGCGCATCGCCTCGCGCGTCGGCGAGCTGGAAGCCGAGGTCCTGCTCACCGAGGACATGATGCCGGGCGTGGTGTCCCTGCCCCACGGCTGGGGTCATTCGCGGCCGGGCGTGAATCTCAGGGTCGCGCAGGCCCATCCGGGCGTGAGTCTCAACGATCTGACCGACGATCAGTTCCTGGACCCGCTGTCAGGCAATGCCTCGTTCAGCGGCGTCGAAGTGAGCGTGGAGTCCCTCGCCGGCTGATCGGCGTTTCAGCGCCGCCGCCCGCGAAGGCCCCCGCCCGGCCCGCCGCACATCTCCTGCGGGTCGCCGATCAGCGACCACAGCTCCTGCCAGTCCTTCCACTGCTCGGGGGTGAGCACGGCCACGACGTCCTGCTCGAAGGCCGCGGCCTCGCGGATCTGCTCGCCGGCCACCGCCATGCGCCGCGTCGCGATCGCGTCGGCCGCCGCGACGAAGCCGGCGTCCTTGCGATCGAGCTTCTCCCACTGCGTGCGCAGCTCGCGCCATTCGTGCGCGAGCTTGAGCAGGACCGGGTTGTGCCTGTCGTACGAGGCCAGGATCTTTTCGCGCTGCGGGTCGGTCGCCTGGACGTTGCGCAGCACCGCGAGCACCCCCTTCTCGTCGCGACCCTCGTAGCTCTGCGCCGGAGGCAGCACCGGGTCGCTGGCGCAGGCGCTGATCAGCAGCAGGACGGTGCACGAGAGCGCGAGAACACGGATCGGGCGCAGGACGGAAATCATGGGTCTCCAGGTTCGGGAATCGAACCGCGATGGGGCAGTCGGCCCCTTGGAACACGCGGCGCTTCCGGCGTTCCCACGCTGCGCCGGGACTTCACGACAAAAAAGCGCTTCCGAACGCAACCCCGGATTCGCCCGGGCTACGAACCGATGCACCAAAAAAACGGCCGGGGCAGGCCCGGCCGTCTCTGCTTCTTCGATGAACCAGGCGCGTTCAGGCGGCAGCGGTCTGCAGATGCAGCAGCCGCACGCGACGGTACTGCGCCTGCAGCGCATCCTCGAGCGCCTGCAGGCGGCGACGCGCCTCGCTGTGCTCCCAGCGCTCGGCGACGCGGTCCATGACCTGGCGCTTGGCGGTCTCGATCTTCTCGCTCTGCAGCCGCGTCCACTCGTTCACCGTGGACTTGAAGGCATCCATCTCCTGCTCGAGCAGGCGTCGCACCGTGTCCAGCCGCGTGGTCGGCGTGGCCTGGGCCAGCTTCTCGTGCGCGCGCGCGAACTGCCGCTCGATCATCGCGCGGCGGATCTTGAACTCGGGTACGCGGCGCAGGTTGTGCGCCAGTCCCATCCATGACCACAGCGCGATCCACCATTTGGTGAGGTCGACGTTCCACCAGCGCACGCCGTTGCGGTAATCCCACGAGAACAGGTGGTGATAGTTGTGATAGCCCTCGCCGTACGTGAACAGCGCGATCAGGTCGTTGTCGCGCGCGCTGTTGTCCTCGGTGTAGGGACGACGGCCCCACATGTGCGCGAGCGAGTTGATGAAGAACGTGAAGTGGTGGTTGAGCACCAGGCGCGCGAGTCCGGCGAGCATCAGGAAGCCGCCGGGTTCGCCGTAGGCCAGACCCACGAGCCCGGGCAGGCCGATGTTCATGAACAGCGCCAGGCCCAGGTAGTGCTTGTGCTGGAACATCACCACCGGGTCGCGTTGCAGGTCCTGGACGTTGGACAGGTCGACCTTGTGGCACGGCTGGTCGCGCAGCATCCAGCCCATGTGCGCGTACCAGAAGCCGCGCTTGATCGAGTACGGGTCGTTCTCGATGTCGTCCACGTTCTTGTGATGGACGCGATGCATCGAGGCCCACACCAGGATGCTGTTCTCGAGCGACTGCGCGCCGAACAGCATGTAGAAGATCCGAAGCGGCAGTCGCGCCTCGTAGGCACGATGCGCCCACAGGCGGTGGTAGCCGCCGGTGATCGACAGGCCCGAGGCGAACAGGAAGATGAAGAACCACGCCCAGGCGGCTCCCGAAAAGTCGTGGAACCAGGCATAGATCGGGAACACCGTCAGCAACATCACGGTGCTGATCGAAAACAGCAGCACGGCCGGAAGATTGAACGGGGCGGCTGCGGTGGTCTCGTTCTTCGTGGTCACGACGGCGGTCATTCTCGGCTCGAAAGTTTCACTACGGTGCAGCAACTCTGCTACGGAAAAAAGAAAGCCGCGGCAAAGGGCCGCGGCTTTCGATAACTACGACATCGAATGAAGGTCGATCAGAGCGCCTTGATCTGAGTCGCCTGCATGCCCTTCTGGCCGCGCTGCGGGATGTACTGCACGCGCTGGCCTTCCTTGAGGGTCTTGAAGCCAGTCCCCTGGATTTCCTTGAAATGCGCGAACAGGTCCTCGCCACCGCCTTCCGGGGTGATGAAGCCAAAGCCCTTCGCATCGTTGAACCACTTCACAACACCGGTCGATACATTCGACATGAAACGTTCCTCTGAACAGTTGATGAAATGCGGGTCATACCACCCGCATGGTGCACCTGTTCAAGAAACGTTCGCCGGGGAGCTGGAGCGTCCCCGGAAAGGTGTTACGGGGCACAGAAGACCGCGGAGCAATCACAACTTGAAACGATGCGGGCCGCACGTTAGCCGACCTGTTGGCGCTTGTCCAACAGCGTTTCGGCGCCGGTTTGCGGCCCGGAACGCAGCTTCGCAACGGCGATGCCGCACCTGCGCAGCCCGGCGATAACCGGGCTCGCAGGGGCGATCGAAGGAGCCCGGCTCAGCCGAAGCTGGCCAGCACAGAGTTGAACGTGGCGCTGGGCCGCATCACCGCGCTCATCTTCTTCGGGTCAGGCAGGTAGTAGCCGCCGATATCCACCGGCTTGCCCTGCACGGTGGCGAGCTCGGCCACGATGATCAGCTCGTTGTCGGTGAGGGTCTTGGCCAGCGGGGCGAAACGCTTCGCCAACTCGGCGTCCTCGGTCTGCGCCGCCAGTGCCTGCGCCCAGTACATCGCCAGGTAGAACTGGCTGCCGCGATTGTCGAGCTGGCCGGTCTTGGGCGACGGGTTCTTGTTGGTGTCGAGCAGCTTGCCGGTGGCGGCGTCCAGCGTCTTGGCCAGCAGCTTGGCGCGCGCGTTGTCGGTCTTGATGCCAAGGTCTTCCAGGCTCGCGCCCAGCGCCAGGAACTCGCCCAGCGAATCCCAGCGCAGGTGGTTCTCCTCGACCAGCTGCTGCACGTGCTTGGGCGCCGATCCACCGGCGCCGGTCTCGTACATGCCGCCACCGGCCATCAGCGGCACGATCGACAGCATCTTGGCGCTGGTGCCGAGCTCGAGGATCGGGAACAGGTCGGTGAGGTAGTCGCGCAGGATGTTGCCGGTGACCGAGATGGTGTCCTGGCCGCGCGCCACGCGCTCGAGCGTGTACCGCATGGCGCGCACCTGCGACATGATCTCGATCTTCAATCCCTTGATGTCGTATTCCTGCACGTACTTGACGACCTTCTGGATCAGCTCGTGCTCGTGCGGGCGATACGGGTCGAGCCAGAACACCGCCGGCATGCCCGAGTTGCGCGCACGCGTCACGGCGAGCTTGACCCAGTCGCGGATCGGCGCGTCCTTGACCTGGCACATGCGCCAGATATCGCCGGTCTCGACGTTCTGCGACATCAGCACCTCGCCGGTGTCGAGATCGGTGATGTTGGCGACGCCGTCCTCCGGGATCTCGAAGGTCTTGTCGTGCGAGCCGTATTCCTCGGCCTGCTGGGCCATCAGGCCCACGTTGGGCACCGTGCCCATGGTCCGCGGATCGAACGCGCCGTGGGTTTTGCAGAAGTTGATGACCTCCTGGTAGATGCGCGCGAACGTCGATTCCGGCATCACGGCCTTGACGTCCTTCAGGCGCCCGTCGGCGCCCCACATCTTGCCGCCGTTGCGGATCATCGCCGGCATCGAGGCGTCGACGATCACGTCGTTGGGCGAGTGGAAGTTGGTGATGCCCTTGGCCGAGTCGACCATCGCCAGCTCGGGACGGTGGGCGTGGCAGGCATGCAGGTCGCGCTTGATCTCGTCCTGCTCGCTCTGCGGCAGCTTGGTGATCTTGTTGTACAGATCGACCATGCCGTTGTTGACGTTGATGCCCAGCTCGTCGAACTGTTTCTGGTGCTTCTCGAAGGCGTCCTTGTAGAAGATGCGCACGCAGTGCCCGAACACGATCGGGTGCGAGACCTTCATCATCGTGGCCTTGACGTGCAAGGAAAACATCACGCCGGATTTGTGCGCGTCCTCGATCTGCTGTTCATAGAACTCGAGCAAGGCCTTCTTGCTCATGAACATGCTGTCGATGATCTCCTTGTCCTGCAGCGCCACCTTCGGCTTCAGCACGATCGTCTTGCGACCCTTGGTGATCAATTCCATCTTGACGTTGCGCGCGCGGTCGAGCGTCATCGACTTCTCGCCGTGGTAGAAGTCGCCGTGATGCATGTGCGAGACGTGGCTGCGCGAGGCCTGGCTCCACTCGGCCATCGAGTGCGGGTTCTTCTTGGCGTAATCCTTGACCGCCTTGGGCGCGCGACGATCCGAGTTGCCTTCTCGCAGGACCGGGTTCACGGCGCTGCCCAGGCACTTGGAGTAGCGCTTCTTGATCTCCTTCTCTTCGTCGGTCCTGGGATTCTCCGGGTACTCCGGCACGTTGTAGCCCTTGGACCGGAGTTCCTTGATCGCGGCCAGCAGCTGCGACACCGAGGCGCTGATGTTGGGCAGCTTGATGATGTTGGTGTCCGGCAGCAGCGTGAGGCGGCCGAGCTCGGCGAGGTTGTCGGGCGCGCGCTGGTCCTCGGTGAGGAAGTCGGGAAACTCGCCGAGGATGCGCGCCGCCACCGAGATGTCGCTGGTCTCCACCTTGATGCCCGCCGCGCCCGCGAAGGCCTCGATGATCGGCAGGAAAGACGCGGTCGCCAGCAGCGGCGCCTCGTCGGTCAGCGTGTAGATGATCGTCGGGGTCTTGTTGCTCACCGGTAGGCTCCTGCTCTTGCGTGGTGGATGGCGTAATCGACCGTCAGCCTAAGCAAATTGCAGCAGGGTTGATACGCCCCGGCCGGGTAGGTGCGGGATCACCCGGGGTCGTCCGGGGATGTGCGCGGGCCAGAACGCTGGCGGGCCGCGCGTGTGTGGCGAACGCGGATGCGAGGGTCGTACACCAACACGTCCGCTCATTCGTTACGCTCCGCTTTGGAAGTTCGGGGATCCATCCGTCATGTCACTCCAGGTCCAGCCAGCTCGCCGCGCTCGCGCCCGCTCGACCGCGGCGCGCTTCGCGTCGTCCATCGCCGTTGCGCTGTGGAGCCTTCCGGTGCTGGCCGCCGACGCGATTCCGGGCAAGTCGCGACCGGCGGTCGAGCGCCTGGCGAGCATGTCGCTGGAGGATCTGTCGCAGCTGCAGGTGACCTCCGTGTCCAAGACTCCGGAGCCGGTGCAAGGCGCGCCCGCCTCGATCTACGTGATTACCCACGACGATATCGTGCGCAGCGGCGCCGTCCACATCGTCGACGTGCTGCGCCTGGCGCCCAACCTGCAGGTGCGCCAGATCAACAACTCCCGCTTCGAGGTGACCGCGCGTGGTTTCGGAGGCGCCCTCGGTGCGCAGAATTTCTCCAACAAGCTGCTCATGCTGATCGATGGGCGCAGCGTCTATACGCCGCTGTTCTCCGGCATCTACCACGATGTGCAGGACGTGCTGCTCGACGATATCGACCGTATCGAGATCATCAGCGGTCCGGGCGCCACGCTGTGGGGCCCCAACGCGATGAACGGCGTCATCAATGTCATCACCCGCAGCGCGGACTTGGCGCACGAGCCGATGCTCAAGGCTGCGGCCGGGAACATGGAGCGAACGGTGGCCGGCCGCTACGGCGGACGCTGGCACGGCCGCACCGGGGCGTGGCGCGTGTACGGCAAGTTCCTGGAGCGCGACGCCCTGGAACTGCAGAACGGTCAGAGCGCCGAGAATGACTGGCACAAGACGCAGGTGGGGTTTCGCACCGACTGGTCGCACGGCGACGACCAGCTGACGGTCCAGGGCGACAGTTACCGGGCGCGGCTCGACGAGTCCGGGCAACCCAACCAGATGGTGATGGGACACAACGTTCTGGGCCGCTGGCAGCGTCCGTCGGGCCGCTCGCTGTGGCAGGTGCAGGCTTATTACGACTACACCAAGCGTAGCCAGCCCGTGGGCGGCGCCGCCTTTCATCTGCATACCGTGGACCTGGAGCTGCAGCAGCAGTTCAACCTCGAGCGCCACCGGTGGGTCTGGGGCGCGGGCTGGCGTCTGCATCGCTACGAGGTCACCGATGGCGCGGGCCTTCTGATCGATCCGAACGAGCGCGACGCGAACATCGGCAATGTGTTTGCGCAGGACACCTACGAGCTGACGTCCACCCTCAGCCTGACGGCGGGTCTGAAGGTGGAGAAGACCGACCGCGACGGCTGGGTGCCCATGCCGGAGTTGCGCCTGGCGTGGCAGGCCGGTCCGCGCCACCTGCTGTGGGCGGGCGCCGCGCGCGCAATCCGCGCCTCGACGCCGTTCGATCGCGACGTGATCGAGCGCATCGATGACCTGGTGTTCCTGGTCGGCAACAAGGATTCCGATCCGGAGAAAGTCGACACGATCGAATTGGGCTGGCGCGCACAGCCGCACCCGGGTGTTTCAGTGGCCGCGGCGGTGTTCCTCAACTACTACGACGACCTGCGCACGATCGAGCCCGCACCGGATGGCGCGTTCCTACCCCTTCGCTGGGACAACCTGATGGAGGGCAAGTCCTACGGTGCCGAGGCCTGGGCCAAATGGCAGGTCACCTCGACCTGGCGGCTGTCGCCGGGCGTGCGCGTGCTGCAGAAGGATCTGCGCTGGAAGGACGACGCCAGTGAACTTCTGGGCTTCGAACAGGCGGCCAACGATCCGGAACGTCAACTGCTCCTGACCAGTTCGCTGGACCTGGGCCACGCCGTGACGTTCGATGCCACGCTGCGCTACGTGAGCCAGCTTCCCGATCCTCGATTGGACGAGCGCTACCAATTCAGCGCGTCGATCGGATGGCAGGTCACGCCGGGACTGGACGTCTCCCTCACGGGCGCCAACCTGTCCGACCCGCGCCACGAGGAATACCCGACGGCCGACGGCGGCCAGGTGATCGATCGCAGCTTCATCGCGCAGGTCCGTTGGAGGCTCTGAGCGCATGCGCGCATGGGCTTCCAATACCGCTCGTCGTCGCCGGCGCGGGATTGCTTGCATCGCGTTGCTGGCGGCAATGGTCATCGCGCCTTGCTCGCTGGCGGACGACCGCTACGATGAGAACGCCGTCAAGGCGGCGTTCCTCTACCGGTTCACCGGATACGTCGACTGGCCACGCGACGCGCTCGCGGGGCCGAACTTCACGCTGGCGATCCTCGACGGTGACGCGGTGGCCGGCGAACTGACCCGCCTGCTTCCCGGTCACCCGATCAAGAACCTGCCGACCCAGGTGCGGACCGTGCGGTCGGCCAAGGAGGCGGCGGACGCCCAGCTGCTCTACGTCGGCCCCGCCTACGCCGGAGACCTTGCCGCGGTGGTCGTGGCTCTGGCCAACCGGCCCGTGCTGGTGATCACGGACCGGGCCGATGCGCTCAACAGCGGCAGTGCCATCAACTTCATGCTCGTGGACCGGCGGGTGCGCTTCGAGATCTCGATGCCGTCCGTGGTCCGCTCGCGCCTATGGGTTCAGCCGCCGCTGCTCGCGGTGGCGGCGCGCGTCCGCGGGATTCCACGTGGCGACGGCGCACGCGTCGTTCCCGGTGCGCCGACTCGTCCTCAGATGTAGCCACTGGCAACGCTCGTGCGATCGTGAACGATCCCCACCGCCCTGTTCCGCCGCTTTCGCCTCCACGCAGAATTGGCCGACTGCTGGCCGCGCTCAAGTCGCTGCCGCAGATGCGTCGGTCCGTGGCGGGCAAGCTCGTGGGCATCGTGCTGCTCACGGCGGTGTCCGTGCTGATCGTCGCGATCACCTCGATCCTGGCGCACGACCTGTCGGTGTACCGCGCCTCGTGGGCGAACGACATCGCCACGGAAGCGAATCTGCTCTCACTGTCGGTGGTGCCGGCGATCGCGTTCGACGATCCGATCGCCACCCAGAACGGTCTGCTCGCCCTGAAGTCGAGACCCGCGATCCAGGAAGCGGCCATCTACCGTGCGGGCGGAAGGCTGTATGCAAGATACGCGCGGGATTCGCGCTCCCGGGCGTCTCCAACGCCGCCGCTCATCCCGCAGGGAATGCAGGTCTCGGGCCAGACCGTCGAGCTCTCGCGGTCGATCCAATACAACGGCGAATCGCTCGGGACCCTGTACGTGCGAGCGCGTTACGACATCGCCGAACGGGCCAAGGCGTATCTGGGCATATTCGCGCTCATCACGACGCTGAGTTTCGTGGCTGCGCTGATCCTGGCGGCGCCGCTGTTGCGGACCTTCACCGAGCCCGTGGAAGCCATTGCACAGGTGGCGGGCCTGATCGTGCAGCGCGGTGACTATTCGCTGCGCGTCGCGCGAACCACCGATGACGAGATCGGCATCGTCGTGGATGCCCTCAATCGCATGCTCGACGAGGTCCAGGCGGGAACGCGTGCATTGCAGGACTCGAACGACTCGCTGCGATCCGAGGTCGCGGTGCGCCAGGCCGCCGAGCAGGCGCTGGCCATCGCGAGCGGCCGACTGGACAGCACGATGGCGGCCGCCGAGATCGGCGGCTGGATGTGGGACTTCGAGCGAAAGGAACTGACGGTCGATCGAAACTTCGCAGCGCTGTATGGGTTTGCCGACGAAAGCGCTCTGGTCGGCGAGCCCGACCTGCGTCTCCAGAAGATTCATTTGCAGGACAGGGCCGCCGTGGAAGCCGCGGAGCGCGACGCGCTGATCACCGGAATCCTCAGTTCGGTCGAATACCGGATCCTGCAGCCCGGCGGACAGCCGCCACGCTGGGTGATCTCGCGCGGCCGGGTGCTTCGCGATGCCGATGGCACCGCGCGACGGATCACCGGACTGCTGATCGACATCACGGCACAGAAGCGCGCCGACGAGGAACGCCAGGCCAACGAACGCGTCTACCGCGCGATCGGCGAATCGATTGAATACGGCATCTGGATCTGCGACGAAACCGGTCGCAACACCTACACCAGCGACTCGTTCCTGCGACTGACCGGCATGAGCCAGGCGCAGTGCGCCGAATTTGGATGGGGCGACGTGCTACATCCCGCCGAGCGCGATGCCACCCTGCGGGCCTGGGCCGAATGCGTCGCGCTTGGAAAACCCTGGTACCGGGAGCACCGCATCCGCGGAGTCGATGGCCACTATCACCCGATCCTGGCGCAGGGCGTTCCGATCTTCACCGACGACCAGCGCATCGCCGGGTGGACCGGCATCAATCTGGACATCAGCCGTTTGAAGCGCACCGAGGATGCGCTGCGTGAAGCCGACCGCCGTAAGGACGACTTCCTGGCGACGCTGGCGCACGAGTTGCGCAATCCGCTGGCCCCGATCCGCCACGCCACGCACATCCTGGGCTCGGCCGCGGCCAGCGAGGCGCAATGCGCGGCTAGCCGTGACGTCATCGCGCGCCAGGTGCAGCACATGGCGCTGCTACTCGACGATCTGCTCGAAATCTCGCGCATCACCCGCGGCCGGCTCGAACTGCGCCGCAGCCCCTCACGCCTGGAAGAACTGGTGGCCTCCGCCCTCGAGATCGCCAGGCCGCTGATCGAAGCTCGCAACCATCAGGTCGACCTCGACCTGCCGGTCCCATCGCCGGTGCTCGATGTGGATCCCCTGCGCATTTCGCAAGCTTTGGCCAACTTGCTGACCAACGCCGCAAAGTACACCGATGCGAACGGCCGCATCACGATCCGCGCACGCGTAATCGATGGGGGGATCAGCATCTCGGTGTCGGACACCGGCATGGGGCTGAGTGTCGAAGCGATCCCGCGGCTGTTCGAAATGTTTTCGCAGGTCCACGGCGTGCTCGAACGCAGCCAGGGCGGACTCGGCATTGGCCTGGCCATCGTCAAAGGCCTTCTCGGCCTGCACGACGGCACGGTAAGCGCGAGCAGCCCTGGCCTGGGACTAGGCAGCACGTTCACGATCCGGCTGCCGTCGTCGGCGCTGGTCGACGCTGCGCCGAACTGCCGACCCGCGGCCTCCCAACCAGCCGCCGCACCGCTCCAGGGTGCGTCGTCTCATCGGGTCCTGGTGGCCGACGACAATCGCGATTCGGCCGAGTCGCTCGCAATGCTGCTCAGGCTCGACGGCTACGACGTGCGAAT
Organism: Panacagrimonas sp.; assembly: GCF_020697055.1. Taxonomy (GTDB): domain Bacteria; phylum Pseudomonadota; class Gammaproteobacteria; order Nevskiales; family Nevskiaceae; genus Panacagrimonas. Next base: position 41,217 of record NZ_JAJFBP010000016.1, read on the forward strand.
CGCCGCGTCCGGATCCGAGGCCTTCGACATCGCCTCCTCCGAACGCATCGAGATGATGATCCTGGACATCGGCATGCCGGGAATGACCGGCTACGAGGTCGCCGAGCGCATCCGCCAGCTGGACTGGGGCAGCTGTCGTCCGCTTCTGATCGCGCTCACCGGTTGGGGACGCCAGGAAGATATCGATCGGGCACGCGCGGCCGGGTTCGACCACCACCTGCGCAAGCCAGTCGATCTGTCCGAATTACATGCGCACCTTGCGGCGTACTGCAGCTCACATTCCGAATCCTCGCACGCCTGAAACGGCCGGAAGCCCGGATCGTGCACTCGGAACCATCTGGGACCGGCGGGCATGAACCCTTCACCGCTGTGAGCACTCGTCGCTCGAACGGGGCGCGGGCACGCCGCTGTTCACCAGCGCCACCGCGGCACGTCGCGATCTGCCAACGGACTTCGCTTTGCGGGCGCAAAGTCCGAACGCACCGCGCGCCCGGGCGGATCACACCCCGGCCGACGTCGCGTTCCTGCAGCGGGTTCTCCCTGTATTGACCCCGCGCGACGGCACGACGATATTTTGGACTGGTTGGTCCAGAATGGAGGTTGCGTGGGACGCGCCCGGGAATTCGACGAGCAGCAGGCGATCGACAAGGCCATGCGGCTGTTCTGGCGCAAGGGCTACGACGCCGCGCCCCTGCCCGACCTGCTGCGCGAGATGGACCTGTCCCGCAGCAGCTTCTACAACGCGTTCGGACAGAAGCGCCGCGTGCTCGCCGAAGCGGTGCGCCGCTACATGGAGCACGGCATGGACGGCGTGCTGCTGCCCCTGTTCGATCCCGAGGCCGGTCGCGCCCAGATCGAGGAAACGTTCCGGCGGATGGTGGAGCACACCGCCGGCGACAAGGGCAGGTTCGGATGCCTGGTCAACAACTGCATGACCGAGGTCGCGGCACGCGACAGCGAGGCGCGCAAGCTGCTGGCCGCTGCGCGCGCTCAGGTCGAGGACGGCTTCGTACGCGCCGTCGAGCGCGGCCAGGCGCAGGGGACGATCGCGCGCAACGAAAGTCCGCGCTCGATCGGCCGGTTCCTGCTGAACACGTTTTCGGGACTCAACGTGGCGTCGAAAGGACGGCCCGGACGCGCGGTGCTCGAAGACATCGCGCGCGTTGCGCTGCGCATCCTGGACTGACGCCTTCTGGAGGAGAACGCCACGATGAACACCCGACCGCTGTGCGCCATCGTCGGAGCCGGCGCCGGCCTGGGCGTTGCGCTGGCCCGCGCCTTCGCCGCCAACGGACACGATCTGCTGCTGGTCGGCCGATCCGCCTCAGGCCAATCGGCCGCGCGCGAGGCCGGCGATTCCGCCGGCGCACGCGTCGAGGTACGCGAGGCCGATGCGCGCGATCCGCAGGCCCTGTCCCAAGCCCTGCAGGCGGCAATGCCGCCCGAGGTGCTGATCTACAACCCTCGGGCCGGCATCACGTCCCGTCCGCCGCTGGAGGTCACGCCGCAGGACCTGCAGGACATCCTGGCGCTCGAGGTCGTCGGCGCCTTCGCCGCCGCCAAGGCCGTGCTGCCCGCGATGACCGAACGCGGCCGCGGCACGATCATCTTCAGCAGCGCCACCGCCGCGCTGCGCGGCTCGGGCCGCAACATGCTCTACGCGGTCGGCAAGTTCGGTCTGCGCGGCCTGTCGCAGTCGCTGGCCAAGGCCTATGCATCCAAGGGCGTGCACGTGGCCCACGTGCGCCTGGATTGCGCGCTCGACGTACCCGTCGTGCGCAAGATGATGGGCGAGCGCTACGACAAGTCCCTGACCGCCGATACCGACGACGTCGCGCGCAGCTACGTCTGGATCCATCAGCAACCGCGCTCGGCCTGGAGCAACGAGATCGAGCTGCGGCCCTACACCGAAAACTGGACCTGCTGACCCCGGGTCGAGGAGAGATGACGTGAAGCTCTACAACTGGCAGTTCGCGCCCAATTGCCGGCGCGTGCGCATGTTCGTTCTCGAGAAGAAGCTCGACCTGCCGTCGATCGAGGAGGTGGTCGGATCGGGTCTGCGCCTGCTCCCGGCCTACGTCGATCGCTGGCCGCACGCGATGGTTCCCATGCTGGAAACCGACCAAGGCGCGCGCATCGGCGAGGCGATGGCGATCTGCCGCTATTTCGAGGATCTCCATCCCGAGCCGAACCTGATGGGTCGCGACGCGCTGGAGAAAGCGACCGTGGAGATGTGGGAACGGCGCGCCTATGACGAAGGCATGATCGGCACCGCCGAGGTCTTCCGGAACTCGCACCCCGACTTCGTCGATCGCGGCCTGCCGGGAGCGCTCGACCGCGTGCCGCAGATCCCGGCGCTGATCGAACGCGGCCGTGGCCGCGTTGCGCGCTTCTATCGCAAATGCGAAGCCCAGCTGAAGTCCAACGACTGGATCGCCGGCTCGAGGTTCACCGTCGCCGACATCACCACGCTGTGCGCAATGGACTTCGCGATCTTCAACGGCATGACGATTCCGGACGACTGCGCCTCGATCCGGCGCTGGTACGACCGGGTCAACAGCCGCCCCACCGCCGCCGCGAGCCAGTAGCCCGCATTTTTGCGAAGGACGCGGCCCCGGCCTGCCGGGGACGCGCTGCCCCGTTGCTCCCAGCGTCCCGTTCCGAACCCATGAGAAATCGATTCCACGGCATCGCCCGCCCCGCCGGCCTTGCCGCGTTCCTGCTTTTGCCGCTGGTCATGGCGCCGTGCGCGCAGGCCGCGGCCGGCTACTTCGTGCTGGGCTACGGGCCCTACGCGCACCAGTCGGCCGGCGCATCGGCGGCCGTGGGTTTCGATGCGTTCGTCGGCGCCACCAATCCGGCGAAGCTGCCGTACGTGGGGACCCGGCTGGACCTGGGGATGCTCGCGTTCATGCCCTACCGCCGCATCACGCGCACCGGATCCGAGACGCCCTTCGACATCCAGTCCAAGAGCCGCAACGATCTGTTCATCGTCCCCGACGGCGCCTATGCGCGACGCATCGACCCGACGTGGTCCTGGGGCGTCACGCTGTACGGCAACGGCGGGTTGAACACCGAATACCACGAGACCACGAACGTCCCGGGCACGAACGCCAACCCCGAGCGCTGCAAGAACCGACCGGGGAACTTCTTCGGCGGATGCGGCGAAGCCGGTTTCGACCTGCTGCAGCTCGTGGTTGCACCGACGCTGGCGGCGCGCGTGAACGACGTGCACAGCTTCGGCGTCACGCCGCTGCTCGCCTACCAGCAGATGCGGGTGTACGGCCTGCAGGCCTTCGAAGCCATATCCCGTGATGCGGACAAGGTCACCAACAACGGCTACGAAGGCGCCTACGGCTCCGGCGTGCGCGTGGGATGGCTCGGGCGACTGACGCCTTGGTTCGACCTGGGCGCGACGTACGCGACCAAGATCTACATGCAGGATTTTCACGAATACCGCGGCCTGCTCGCCGGCGGCAGCTTCGACATCCCGGCCAACTTCAGCGTCGGCATGGCGTTGAAGGACCAGGACGTCACGCTGGCGCTCGAGGTGCATCGCATCTTCTTCGGAAACGTCCCGGCGCTGGCCAACGGCGAGCTCAATTCGCTGACCGATCCCACCACGCCGCTCGGTGACAAACAGGGCAGCGGTTTCAACTGGCATCACCAGACCAATTACCGGATGGCGCTGATGTGGCACGCGACGCCGCGTCTGGACCTGCGCGCCGGCTTCGCCTACGGACGCGTGCCGCAGGCTGACAGCTCGAACAACACGGTGACGTTCTCGATGCTCGCGCCCAATCCGGCACTCAATCTCACCGCCGGATTTTCCTACCAGCTGTCGCCGCGCACGGAAGTGCACTTCGCCTACGGCTCCTATCGCCGCGGCGAGTACCAGGGACGCTCCGCGATCTTCCAGGGCGCCAGCGAGAAAGCCGAACCGCGGGTGGAAACGATCTACCTTGCGTGGAGCCGCCACTGGTAGGCGGCCCCTCGACCGGGACCGGGACAACGCACCGCCGGGCGAATTGCCTGACCTTCGACGACCGCAAGGCGCGGACGTCTCAAGGCTGCGGCGATCTCCTATCCTGCGCAGCATCTCCGCGTCCGTCCCGTCATGGCGTCCAGCTCTCCCTCCACCACTGCGACCGAGTTTCCGATCGATGCCGCGCGGGCGGCGTCGCGCGAGGCGTTTCTCGCAGCGCTGGATCTGCAGCTGCGAACGCTGAGCGTGGCGCACGACGTCCACCGCACCGCCGCCCAATGGCTGGGCGCGCGGCTGCAGGCCGATCGCTGCACCTATGCGGCGGTCGACGACGACGGCGACACGTTCGAGGTGATCGACCACCCCCTGCCGCAGGAACGCTCGACGCCCAGCCGTCATCGGCTGAGCGACTACGGTCCCGACGTCGTCGCCACGCTGCAGGCCGGGCGCAGCTGGACCGTGGACGACATCGAAACCGACGCGCGCATTCCGGATCCGATCAAGGCCGCGTATCGGGCGCAGCGGACCGCGGCGCTGATGTGCGTGCCGCTGCTGCGTGAAGGACGGCTCGTCGCCTGCATGGTGCTGCATGCGGCCACGGCGCGCGCGTGGGGCGTCGAAGAAGAAGGGCTGCTCGCCGCGGTGGCCAGTCGCTGCTGGGAATCGATCGGACGCGTGCGGGCCGAGGATCGGGCACGGGCGCGCGAGGATCGCTTCCGCGCGCTGGTGGAGGATTCCGACCAGATCCTGTGGACGGCCGACGCGGCCGGGCAGATCGTCGAGGACTCGCCGTCGTGGCGGGCGTTCACCGGCCAGAGCGTCGAACGGTTCCTGGGTTCGGGCTGGATCGAGCCGATCCATCCCGACGACCTGCCGCGCATCGCGGGCGCCGTGGCCGAGGCGATGCAGCAGGCGCGCGGAGTCGACCTGGAATTCCGCCTGCGCCATGCCGACGGCTCGTGGCGATGGGTCGCCGAACAGATCCGGCCCGTGCTGGACGCCGACCGGCGCGTGCGCGAGTGGGTGGGACTGATCACCGATATCTCGGCGCGCAAGGAAGTGGAGCATTCGCAGCGCCTGCTGCTGCAGCTCGACGATGCGATCCGCCCGCGGGTGGATCCCGACGAGATCGCGGCCGAAGCGGTGCGCTTGTTGTGCGTGTTCCTCGACGCGGAGCGCTCGGCCTACCTGGAAGTGGCCGCCGACCAGAACACGGCGACGGCCTTGCGCAGCTACGCGCCGGATCTGCCGGCGCTGACGGGCAGCTACTCGATCGACGACTACGGCCGCAGGTTCGCGGGCGACATTCGCGAAGGCCGGCCCCATGTGATGACGGACGTGGCCCAGGTTTCACTGACGCCGGCAGAGCGCCGGTCGTTCGCCGACCTGGCCATCGGGTCGATGATCAACATTCCGCTGCTCAAGGCCGGCCGGCTCGTTGCGATCGTCGGCGTGTATCAGCGCGCGCCGCGCGCCTGGAGCGCCGCCGAGCAGAACCTGGCGGTGGCGGTGGTGAGCCGCTGCTGGGAGTCGATCGAACGCGCACGCATCACGCGCGAACTGCGCGACGCCGATCGGCGCAAGGACCAGTTCCTCGCCACCCTCGCGCACGAGCTGCGCAATCCGCTGGCGCCGCTGCAGAACGCGCTGCTGATCGCGCGCAACCCGATGTCGAAGATCGCGCCTTCGCGGCTGTTCGACATGATGGACCGCCAGATCCAGCAGCTCGTCCGGCTGGTGGACGATCTGCTCGACATCTCGCGGATCACGCGCGGCGCCATCGAGCTGAACCTGGAGACCCTGGCGCTGTACCAGGTGCTGAACGTCGCGCTCGAGACCGCGCGGCCTGCGATGGAATCCGCCGGGCACCAGGTCGAGGTGGCGCCGATCGATCCGGGCCTCTGCATTCGCGGTGACGAGGTGCGCCTGACGCAGATCTTCGCCAATCTGCTGAGCAACGCCGCCAAGTACACCCCGCCCGGCGGACGCATCGAGGTCTGCGTCGGATCCTCGTCCGATGCCGTGTCGATCTCGGTGCGCGACAACGGCATCGGCATTCCGCTCGACATGCAGGACCGGGTCTTCGACATGTTCACTCAGGTCTCGCAAAGCCGCGGTCAGCTCCAGGGCGGACTCGGCATCGGATTGGCGCTGGTCAAGAACCTGGTGCACCTGCACCTGGGCACCATCGAGGTCTGGAGCAAGGGCCCGATGCTGGGCAGCGAATTCATCGTGACGCTGCCCGCGGTGGCGCCCATCCAGATCCGATCGCCGGAAACCTGGCGTCCGCTGAACCTGTCCGGATCGAAGATCGTCGTGGTCGACGACAACCGCGACGCTGCCGACAGCGTCGGCGATCTGTTTCGCGGCATGGGCGCCGACGTGCGCGTGCACTATTCAGGGTCCGAGGCGCTGCGCGCGCTGGGCGACTTTCGTCCCGCGCTCGCGTTTCTCGACATCGGCATGCCCGAGATGGACGGCTATGCGCTGGCGCGCGAGATCCGCCGGCGCCACGACGAGTGGGGTCCGATCCGGCTGGTGGCCCTCACCGGCTGGGGCCAGGACGAGGATCGCCGACGCTCGGCCGAAGCGGGCTTCGATCATCACCTGACCAAGCCGCTCAACGTCGATGCGCTGACGCAGGTCCTGGCCTAGCGGCGCGGGGCGAAGCGGCGTCGATATTCGCCCGGCGTGATGCCGACGACGCGCTGGAACACTTTTCGAAACGCGCCGGGATCCACGTACCCGACCTGCCACGCGACGTCGTCGACCGCCTTGGCCGACAGCTCCAGCAGTTCGCGCGCGCGTCCTACGCGCAACCGCTGCAGGTAGGTGGTCGGTGTATCGCCGGTGGCGGACTTGAACCGGCGCAGGAACGTGCGTTCGCCCAGCCCCGATGCCGCCGCCAGCCGCGGCATCGACACCTGGTCCGGATAACGCTCGGCGAGCCATTGCTGCGCGCGCAGCACCGCCGCGTCGCCGTGCGTGGTCGCCGGCGTGTGCGGTGCGTAGTGGCTCTGCTCGCGGCCGGCCGGATCCACCAGGAACATGCGCGCGGTCTGCAGCATCAGCGCCGGCGTCAGGAAACGCTCGATCAGCCGCAGACCCAGGTCGATCCAGGCCATCACGCCGCCCGCGGTGAGCAGGTCGCCATCGTCGATCAGCATGCGGTCCGTCTCCAGACGCACCGCGGGATACGCGGAGGCAAAGGCGCCGGCCAGCGCCCAGTGCGTCGTGGCCTTGCGTCCGTCGAGCAGGCCGGTTGCGGCGAGCAGAAAGGCGCCGGCACACACCGAGCACAGGCTCGTGCCTTCGCGATGGCGCGCGCGCAGCCACGGCACCAGCGGCGCAGCTTCGGCGGGCGTGACCGTGCCGGACAGGCGCGGTGGCAGGATCACCGCCGACAGACCCGCTCCGCGTCGCCCGCGGCACTGCTCAGGCGCGAGCTCCTGCACGGTCATCTGCGGCATCGAGCGGTTCGACGCCGCCAGGCGCGAGGCGGTTTCGAACAGATCGATCAAGCCGTGCACGGAGGCCCGCTGGGCGCCGGGATAGGCCAGCACCGCGACGCGCACCGATTTTCGGGCCGTGTCGGATTTGACCCGTTGACTGTCGTTTCTGCCCATGGGCGCGATCGTCGGGCGCCCCTAGGCTTTGCGTCAACGCCATCGCCCACCTGGAACGCCATGACCGCCGACGTCCTGCTGCACGCCTCGCTGCTCGCCTGCACCGCGTACTTCCTGTGCATGTGCGCCGCGCACTTCGTGGGCTTCAAGGTGCCGATCCTGTTCGTCTACTGGAACGTTCCCTCGAACCACTACCAGGACATGATCATCTCGTTCTGCGCCCTGACCTACGCCGTGCTGTTCGCAGGCGCCTCGATGATCCCGGCCTCGGTGCCCGTTGCGATCGTGGCGCTGGCCGGCACCGTGCTCGGACTCTCAGCGGTCAACCTGTCCAAGGATCTGCGCGAGAAGATCCAGGGCCGATCGACGCTTGCGTACTGGGCGCAGACCGGAATGATCGCGGGCCTCGTGGTGTGGCTCGGCGTGCTGTACCAGGCCACGCAGAACGTGGCGTGATCTGCGCGCAGATGGCGATCGAAACCGTGTCGCGTCGCGGAGCCTGCCGCCTTTCTTCGCGACAAGCAGCCTGCTGAAACGAAAAAGCCCCCGGCGTTCGAGGGCTTTGCCGCATCCGAGACGTGTACGGGCTCGGGTGGGGTCGGTACTTGCGGTCAAGTACCTGTTTTGTTGGTGGATGGTACAGGGATCGAACCTGTGGCCCCCGCCGTGTGAAGGCGATGCTCTACCGCTGAGCTAACCATCCAAACCCTGAGCGATCAGGGGCGCGCATGGTAGTGAGCCACCCTCCGACGCGTCAATTCCCGGCGGCCGCCCCGGCCAGCGTGAAGATGAACGTCGAGCCGCTGTCCCGTGGCGCGGGCTGCACGCGGATCGTGCCGCCGTGGCGCTCGACAATCTTCTTGCAGATCGGCAGGCCCAGCCCGGTGCCCTCGTACTGGTCATCCACGTGCAGGCGCTGGAACAGCATGAACACCTTGCTCTCGTACTCCTGCGGGATGCCGATGCCATTGTCGGTGATGCGCCATTCCCAGCCCTCGGCCGTGGGCGTGCACGTGACTTCCACGCGCGGCTGGACGCCCGGCGCCTGGAACTTCACCGCGTTGTCGATCAGGTTCTGCAGGACCTGCCCGAGCTGCGTTCGATCGGCCCGGATGCGCGGCAGATCGCCGAGCACGATTTGCGCGTCGGCCTCCTGCAGGCGCGCTCGCAAGCGGGTGCGCACGTCCTCGACCAGCGCGCGGCTGTCGATCCAGGCCGGCGCCAGCGGCACGCGGCTGGCGCGGGCGTACTCCAGCAGATCGTCGATCAGGCTCTGCATCCGGCGCACACCGGATTCGATGAACGCGACGAACTCCTGGCCGTCGTCGTCGAGTTCGGCGGCATAGCGACGCGCCAACAATTGCGAGAACCCGGCGACCGATCGCAGCGGCGCTTTCAGATCGTGCGACGCGACGTACGCGAACTGCTCGAGCTCCGCGTTCGAATGGGCCAGCTGCTCGGCCTTTTCGCGCAGCTGTTTTTCCACGCGCCGACGCTCCACCACCTCGCGCACCAGTTCGCGGTTGCGCTCGTACAACTCCAGGCTCTTCTGCTCGAGCAGCTGCTCGGCCTGGCGGCGCGCGGCTTTCTGGCGTTCGAGTTCGCGGCGAAGCAGCTCGATCTCGGATGTCTCCATCGGCGTCATTCCGCGCGCGTCAGCGTGTAGCGCGCGGCGGTGCCGCGTCCCGAGGACAGGTCCTCGACCTCCAGGTCCATCGGCTCGTCGAAGTGCGCGATCGCCGCGCGTACCAGCCCGGTGGCGAAGGCCGACAGCGGACGTGGCGACCGGTACTCCATCACCAGGCGCGTGGGTCCGGTGTCGGGATACGTGAACGACGGTAGCTCGGCTTCGGGATAGAGCTTGCGTACCTCGACATGGATGTAGCTCTCCACGTGGCCGAGGAAATCGAAGCAGGACGTCGAGCGGCTGAAGAACCGGCCGTAATGCCGCGTGAAGTGGCCGAACATGTGCGTGCCGAAGGCCTCGAGCAACGCGTCGACCTTCGCGCCGGTCTCCGCCGAGATCGCATCGATCAACGCCAGCAGCTCATTGGCGCCGTAGTTGCCCACCGTCGTATAGGCGCCTCCCGAAGCCGGCTGGGCCCGACGCAGGACACGATCCTTGCAGGACAGGCCGTGCGCGGCTTCGAGCATGTCCAGAAGCTCGGTGAAGATCATCCCTTTCATGTGGGCAAGCCTCTCCCACCGGCGCAGCCGCGTCCAGACGCGACCGGCGCTTCAGTCTGGCCGGCGTCCGAACATGCCCAGCGTCTTCATGCTCAGCACCAGCTCCCCGTGCTGGTTGACCGCCTGGTACTCGCTCTTGAGCACGCCGCGATCCGGCTTGGAGCGCGACGGGATCGTCTCGAGGATGCGCATGGTCATGCTGAGCGTGTCGCCCGGCCGCACCGGCTTGAGCCAGCGGATCTCGTCGACACCCGGTGAGCCGTGGCTCACCGACCTGAGCAGCAGGCGGTCGACGATCTGCCGCATCATCGCCGAGCAGGTGTGCCAGCCGCTGGCGACCAGTCCGCCGAAGTGCGACGCGGCCGCAGCCTCGTGGTCCAGGTGGAAGGGCTGCGGATCGAACCGCCGGGCGAAATCCATGATGTCTTCCTCGGTGAAGCGGCAGCTGCCGAGATCGATCACCTGGCCGGCGTGGAAATCCTCGAAGTAGAGCGTGGTCGTCGTCATGTCGAAAAAAGGTGTGGCGATGCGGATCTGAAAAACCAGGCTCAACGGCGCGCGCGAAAGAACGCACGCAGCGCCTCGCCGCACTCGTCCTCGAGCACACCGCCGCGCCACTCCACCACGTGGTTGAGCAGCGGCCGCGAAATCAGCTCGTACAACGAGTAGACGGCGCCGGCCTTGGGATCGGGCGCGCCGAACACCAGGCGCTGCACCCGCGCATGGATGATCGCGCCGGCACACATCGCGCAGGGCTCCAGCGTCACGTACAGCGTCGTGCCCGGAAGCCGGTAGTTGCCGACGTGTCGGGCGGCCTGGCGCAACGCGATCATCTCGGCGTGCGCGCTCGGATCGTGCAGGCCGATCGGCTGGTTCCAGCCCTCGCCGATGATCTGGCCGTCCTTGACCACGACCGCGCCGACCGGCACCTCGCCCGCGCGCGCGGCGTCCTGCGCCAATTCCAGGGCGCGGCGCATGAAGCCCACATCGGGATCGGCTTCGGCCGGGGCCGTCACGCCGCCAGGCCCGATTTGAGCGTCCACGCCCCGATCGCGACGAAGCCGATGCCGGCGACGATCTGCAGGTGACGCGGGTTGACGTGCTGGGCCACGAACGTGCCGGCGAGCACGCCGATGGCACTGGAAAGCACCAGCGCGCTGGCCGACGCCGCGAAGACGATCCACTTTGACCCGGGCTTGTCGGCGGAGAACAGCACGGTGGCCAGCTGCGTCTTGTCGCCGAGTTCGGCGAGAAACACCGTGCCGAACACGGTGGCGAAGATTTTCCAGTCCATCGGGATCGAAGGGGCGGAGCGCTCGAACGGATCGGCATTGTGCCCGCTCGGCCCCCGGCCGCGCTTGCGTGCGCCGCCGGCCCGCAGCCACAGTGGGCCGATGCAGGATTCCCTGTTCGACGAACCCGAAGAGGTCGATCGCAGCGCGCCGCCGGGCGCGCGCGGATCGCGCCCGAAAGTGGCGCCGGCCGCGGTCGACGACGAGCACCGGCGGCTGCGTGCCGCGCTGCCCGCGCGCCTGCGGCTGGGCACGTCCTCGTGGAACTTCACCGGCTGGAGCGGCCTGGTGTGGGATCGGCGTTATCCGGAGACCGCGCTGTCGCGCCACGGCCTGCCGGCGTACGCGCAACACCCGTTGCTGCGCACCGTCAGCCTGGACCGCGTGTTCTACCGGCCGCTGTCGCGCGAGCAGTACGCCGCCTACGCCGCGGTGGTGCCGGACGACTTTCGTTTCGTCGTCAAAGCGCCCAGCAGCATCACCGACGCAATGATCCGCGGCGAAGGCGGCCGCGCGCTGCAGTCCAATCCGACCTTCCTCGATCCGGGCCTGGCGCTGCGCGCGTTCGCCGAGCCGGCGCTCGAGGGGCTGCGCCATCGGCTCGGCGCGCTGAACTTCCAGATCAGTCCGCTGCCGTCCCAATGGCTCGGCCATCCGGCGATGCTGATCGAACGCTTCGCCGCGATGCTGCGAGGCCTTCCCGACCTGCGCGCGATCGCACCCGAGGCGGCGGCGGCGATCGAGCTGCGCGATGCATCGCTGCTGACGCCGGCATTCGCGCAGATGCTGCGGGACACGGGCGCAACGTTCAGCCTCGGCCTGCACGCGAAGATGCCGGCCATCGAGCAGCAGCTTCCGATGCTGCGCGCGCTGTGGCCCGGACCGCTGGTGTGCCGCTGGAATCTCAACCGGATGCACGGGGCCTACGGCTACGAGCAGGCCGAGCAGCGCTACGGCGATTTCGATCGACTGGTCGACCCCGATCCGGACACGCGAACGGCGCTGGCCAAGGTGATCGCAGGCACCACGGACGCCGGCTTCCCCGCCTACGTGACGATCGACAACAAGGCCGAAGGCTCGGCGCCGCTATCAGTGGTGGAACTGGCGCGCGCGGTCGTCAGCCGAAGCTGACGTCGACCGGCTCCCGCAGCTGCTGCGTTTCGATGCGCAGGAACTCGGCGGCGGTGAACCCGAACGGACCGGACACGAGGCTGTTGGGGAAGATCTCGCGCAGGTTGTTGAACACCCGCACCGCCTCGTTGTAGGTCTCACGCGCGCCGGCGATCTCGTTCTCGGTGTTGGATAGCTCGCCCGAAAGCTGCGCCATCGTCTGGTTGGCCTTCAGGTCGGGGTACGACTCGACCAGCGCCATGAAGCGTCCCATCGCTGCGCTCAGCATGCCTTCGGCAGCCGAAAGCTTCTGCATCTTCCCCGCGCCCGCCGGATCGGCGTGGGCCGCCTGCAGCGCGCCAGCCGCGGCATTGCGTGCCGCGATCACCGCGTCGAGCGTCTCGCGTTCGTGCTTCAGATAGGCCTTGGCGGTCTCGACGAGGTTCGGGATCAGGTCGTGGCGACGCTGCAGCTGCACGTCGATCTGCGCGAACGCGGTCCTGAATCCATTGCGACCGGCGACGAGGCGGTTGTAGATCGCCACGCCCCACCCGCCCAGAACCAGCAGCACGACCAACAGCATCAATCCGGCCATCGTCGTCGCTCTCCTTGGATCGTTGTTCGGGCCATCACCAGCCCCCCCGCCGCCGCCGCTGCGGCCCGAGCTCGATCCGGGCGGCGTCGAGGCCGACGAAGATCGACGACGCGAAACTCCTGCCGAATCTGGAGAACACGAACGATCGCGCGCCGCGTGCCGCATCCCGATCCCGATACGAGCTGCGCTGCCTCTGCTCGAACCGCGCCGACGTGAGCGCCTCGGAGAAACGCACGGCCCAATCCGGTTCCACGTCCAGCGCCAGTGCGTACGGCAGGTGCTGCGCGAACCGCTTCGGGTCGGATCCGGGCCGGTAGCCTGCATCGAGTTCCTGCTTTTCGGCGACGCCCCGATACCAGACAAGGCCGTCGATCTGCTGCAGCAGCCGGGCGCCCTCGCGCATCGGCGTCTTCATCCAGCGGTAGAACGCGATGTTGGTCAGCAGCAGCAGCGCCACGATCACGGCCTGCGCTCGCCCGGCACCGTCCATCCCATCGGCGCCTGCACCAGCAGCGACAGGCCCAGACCGCGCCACAGGGTGTCCATGTTGAGCACGACGTGGCGCTTCTCGTGGTCGAGCCGCAGTCGCGCCTCGTGCGCCGAGTGCACGCCGCGCAGGTGGCGCGCCTGCGAGGCGTCGCTCTTGTCGACGCCGGTGAGCACGCCGGTGTGGTGTTCGAGCATCCAGCGCAGGCGCTGCGACGAGGTCGGCGACGTCACCACGCCGTTGGGAAACTCCAGCACGATCGTCAGGCCTTCGCCCGCGTCGAGCAGCTCGGGCGCGAAGCGCCCGCTGCCGTCGAACCCGACACGCCGGCGTAACCCGAAACGCCGGCGTAACCCGAAACGCGCAACCGGTCTGCCGGGATCGCGTCAGGAAGCAGAACAGTTGCGCGGGCTCGCACGATCGGGAACGCCCAGCCATTGCCGGTGACGTTCCAGTACCGCTCGTCATGCTCGTCAGAGAAGCCGAGCTGACGGTCGGTGCGATAGCGCAGCTCGTCGGCGTGCTCGCTGCCGAGGTGGGTGTCGGCGTCGCCCAGGTACACGGGCGTGCCGCTTGCCTGCCGCTCGCTGAAACGGTTTTTCGTCGCGCCGTCGCGCGCGGCGTCGAACACACGAACATCACGCGATGGTAAAGCCCATCGTCGCCGCGGTATTCGGTCGTAAAGCCGCGGTAGATGCCGCGCCGGACGTGGTCGCCCTCGGCGCGGACGCGGATGCTCTCTGTGACCTCCCTCGAGCCGTCGCGCGGGATCCGGATGCGCGAGTCGAACGACAGGATCCGTTCCCATGCGACGGCCGGAGCCGACGCGAGCGCCGGCTGCAGCGACAGGCGTGCGATCGGTCTCACCACCCGCCGCCTCCACCGCCGCCACCGCCTCCGCCGCTTCGACCGCTGCTGCCGCTGCTGCCGCTGCTGCTCGAACGCGAACCCGAACGCGATCCCGGCGGCGTCGACGCCGACGCGATCGACGAGGAGAAGCTCGAGGCGAAGCTGGAAATCGGGGCGCTCGAACCGCTGGCCGCGGCACCGAGCGACGCCGCGCGGTACCACCCGGGCTGCGCCTGTTCGAACTGCGCCGGCGTCAGGCTGCTCGCGAACCGTTCGGCCCAAGGCTGCTCCACGTCCAGTGCCAGCGCGTGCGGCAGGAATGCCGCGAACAGCTGCGGGTTCGCCGCCGGCTGGTAGCGGCTGTCCAGCTGCTGCTTCTCGCCGACGCCCAGGTACCAGCGAAACCCTTCGATCTTGTGCAGGATCGGCGCGCCGTGGACGGTGGGCGCCTTCATCCAGCGATAGAACGCTGCGTGGGTCAGCAGCATGGCGATCACGATCAGCGCGTGCGGCACGCCGCAGACGTCGAAGATGGCAAACAGGAAACCGAACGTGAAGAAGCCCGGAATGATCGCCAGCGCGTACTTGACCTCGTGCGGCAAGCCGGCGAGCGCAGCAAACGTCGCTATCGAGAAGGCGACGAAGAACGTGCTGACCACGAGCGCGCCCACCGGATCCTGCGGATGCGACAGTGCCATCAGCGCCTGGACCAGCAGCGAGAGCAGCGCGCCGGCGACCACGGTGCCGCGATTGAGCACAAAGTACTGCTTCTCGTAGCCCTGCTTGATCGCCGCCTCGTGCGCGGCGCGGGCCGCAGCCACGACCCTCGCGGTCCAGGAGCTCGGTTTCAGGCTCACCGATCCGGGAGACGACTTGAAAAGCGCGTCGAACAGCCGGCGCTCGTCCACGGAAAGTTCGATCTGCGCCCCGGTGGTGTCGGTTCGGCGCAGCGAGAACGTGCCTTTGTCGTCCCGGTCGATGGCGATCGCACCCTTGGCCGCAAGCGACAGTGTCGCGGCGGCGAAACACCTATCGTCGTACGTCATGCGTCGCAGGTAGCGCATCGACGCGGCGGACTGGCCCGGCGGCGGCTGGTAGAGCGGCACCAGCGGTCCGGCGTCCGGATCGCGGCCGACGGCGCGCCAGCGAATTCCGTAGAACAGCCAGAGCAGCGTCAGTCCGCCGGCGCCGATCACGACGCCCTGGTTGTCGTCGACGAACCAGCCGATCCGTCGCGCGGTCGTCGGTTCCGGGACCAGGCCCTTGGGGAACTCGAGCACCACCGTCAGCCCCTCGCCCGGCCACAACGTCATCGTCGATGCGAACTGCGCGCCGCCGTCGATGACCTTCGAAGTCAGCTGCGCGTCGGTCGACCCCTGTTTGCCGGTGTAACCCGATGCGCGAAGTCGCGCCGCATCGATCGCTTCGGGCAGCCCGATCGTCGCGTTGGCGGAACGGATCGGGAACGCCCAGCCGTTGCCGGTCACGTTCCAATACAGCTCGTCGTGATCCTCGAAGAAGCCCAGCTGACGATCGGTGCGGTATCGCAACCGATAGGTGTAATAGCCCTCTTCGAGGTAGACGTCGGCGGCGCCGATGTACACACGTACGCCGTTGTCCATCGGCTCGGTGAACCAGGGCTCCGGCGCCCCGTCGCGTGTCGCATCCCGGAACTCGAACGCCACGCGGTAGCGATTGCCGAGCCGGTCTTCGTAGTCGGTGGGAAAGTCTCGGTAGATGCCGCGCCTGATCTCGCGGCCTTCGGCGTAGACCCGGAGCGTCTCGGTCACCTCCAGCGAGCCGTCCGGCTCGACGCGGATCCGCGAGTCGAACGACATGATCTGTTCGTCGGCCTGCACGTGCGGGACCAACAGCATCGCGACGACCCACCACGCGCGGACGATCCAGGCGTTCACAGGGCGATCGCCGTGGCGCGGCGCGCATCGGCGTCGGCACCGAAGAACTCGGCCTCGGCAAACCCGAAAGGCCGCGCCAGCAGCAGGTGCGGGAACTGCTGGATGCGCGTGTTGTACTGCCTCACCGAGCCGTTGTAGAAGCGCCGCGCGTACTGCAGGTGATCCTCGACCTCGGACAGCTGCGCTGAGAGCTGCGCAAAGTTCTCGCTCGCTTTCAGATCCGGATACGCCTCGGCCAGCGCCACCAGGCCGGTCAGCGATTGCTCGAGCGCGCCTTCGTGGCGTGCACGCTCACCAACGCCGCGCGCCTTGCGACTGGCATTGCGCTCGGCCACGACGCGCTCGAGCGTCTCGCGCTCGTGCGCCGCATAGGCCTTCACCGTGCTGACCAGGTTGGGAACCAGGTCATGCCGGCGCTGGAGCTGCACGTCGATGTCGCTCCAGGCCGCGCTGACCTGGTTGCGGTCGCGCACGAGCTGGTTGAACACCCAGACGGCGAGGCCCGCGAGCGCGAGCACGGCGAGGCCGGCAAGCCATTCGGTCATGCGGATCCGTGCCCTCCCCGCGCGTGAACGCGCCGCTCGATCATGTCGACCGGAGCCGGGGCGCTCAAGCCGCAACGCGGGGGAAAGTGCGAACGACGTCGCGCTTTGGGATCCTTTTCAGTCCAGGCCGAACGGGACGGCGTAGCGCACCCGCCGTCGTTTTTCGTGCTGCGGCGGAATGCGGCGCTTAGCGCGTTCCGGCCCGCGCGATCAAGCCAGCGGGTTGGCGGCTACTCCCACTCGATCGTCGCGGGCGGCTTCCCGGAAATGTCGTAGACGACGCGCGAGACGCTGGTGATCTCGTTGCAGATCCGGCGTGACACGACGTCGAGCAGCTCGTACGGCAGGTGCGCCCACTTCGCGGTCATGAAGTCGATCGTCTGCACCGCGCGCAGCGCGATCACCGGTTCGTAGCGACGCCCGTCGCCGGTCACGCCGACGCTCTTGACCGGCAGGAACACCGCGAAGGCCTGCGAGGTCTGGTCGTACCAGCCGGCCTTGCGCAGCTCCTCGATGAAGATGTGATCGGCGCGGCGCAGCGTGTCGGCGGCGGCCTTGGTGACTTCGCCCAGGATGCGCACGCCCAGGCCAGGGCCCGGGAACGGATGGCGAAAGACCATCTCGCGCGGCAGGCCCAGCTCCAGGCCGATCGCGCGCACCTCGTCCTTGAACAGTTCGCGCAGCGGCTCGACCAGCTTGAGCTTCATGTGCTCGGGCAGGCCGCCGACGTTGTGGTGGCTCTTGATGACGTGCGCCTTGCCGGTCTTGGCGCCGGCCGACTCGATCACGTCCGGATAGATCGTGCCCTGCGCGAGGAAGCGCACGTCCTGCAGCTTCGATGCTTCCTCGTCGAACACTTCGACGAACAGCCGTCCGATGATCTTGCGCTTGGCCTCGGGATCGGCGACGCCCTGCAGCGCGGACATGAAGCGTTCTTCGGCGTTGACGCGGATCACGCGCACACCCAGGTGCCTGGCGAACACGCGCATCACCTGGTCGCCCTCGTCGAGACGCAACAGCCCGGTGTCGACGAACACGCAGGTGAGCTGCTGGCCGATCGCGCGGTGCAGCAGCGCCGCGACGACCGACGAGTCGACGCCACCGGACAGGCCGAGCAGGACCCTGGCGTCGCCGACCTGCGCGCGCACGCGCTCGGCCGCGTCCTCGATGATGTTGATCGGCGTCCACGCGCGGCCGCAGCCGCAGATCTCGTGCACGAAGCGCTCGTAGATGCGGGTGCCCTGCGGCGTGTGCGTGACCTCGGGGTGGAACTGCAGGCCGTAGTAGTGGCGCTCTTCGTCGCCCATGCCGGCGATCGGCACGTCGCTGGTCGATGCGATCAGCTTGAAGCCTTCGGGCAGCGCGGTGACGCGATCGCCGTGGCTCATCCACACGTCGAGCAGGCCGTGGCCTTCGGCGTTGATGCGGTCCTCGATGTTGAGCAGCAACGTCGAGTGGTTGCGCGCCCGCACCTCGGCGTAGCCGAATTCCTTGCTCGCGTGCGGTTCGACCTTGCCGCCGAACTGCGCGGCCATCGTCTGCATGCCGTAGCAGATGCCCAGCACCGGCACGCCCAGTTTCCAAACCGCGTCGGCCGCCCGCGGCGATCCGGCTTCGGTCACCGACTCGGGGCCA
The DNA here is from genome assembly GCF_020697055.1 of Panacagrimonas sp. Lineage (GTDB taxonomy): Bacteria > Pseudomonadota > Gammaproteobacteria > Nevskiales > Nevskiaceae > Panacagrimonas. The sequence goes on from NZ_JAJFBP010000016.1 coordinate 59,444, forward strand.
CCCGACAGGATGATTCCGCGCGGGGCGAACTCGGTGATGTGCTGCTCGTCGACATCCCAGGGGTAGAGCTCGCAGTAGACGCCGAGCTCGCGCACGCGCCGGGCGATCAGCTGCGTGTACTGGGAGCCGAAGTCGAGGATCAGGATGCGGTCGGCGTGGATGTTCACTACGGCTCGCTCGGTAAAGGCTGCTGGCAGGGCGCGAATTCTACCTGCTGCCCTCTTGTCGAACGGTCCCGGGCTGCGCCCGGGCTACGGATTCCGGTCCAACCCGACACCACGACGTAGCCCGGGCGCAGCCCGGGAGACCCCTCATGAACGAACACCCGGCTCCACCAACATTGCATCGCCGTACGAGAAGAACCGGTAGCGCTGCGCAACCGCATGGCGGTAGGCCGCCAGCATCCGTTCGGTGCCGCCGAACGCGCAGACCAGCATCAACAGTGTGCTTTCGGGCAGATGGAAGTTGGTCACCAGCCGATCCACCACCCGGAACCGGTAGCCGGGCGTAATGAAGATGCGGGTCTCGCCCTCGCCGGCCGCGACCGTCCCGTCCGCCGCGGCCGCCGCTTCGAGCGCGCGCACGCTGGTCGTGCCCACCGCGACGATGCGCCCGCCATCGGCATGGACGTTCGCAATGCGCGCCGCGAGCTCCGCCGGGATCCGGTAGCGCTCCGCGTGCATACGGTGCTCGGACAGATTCTCCACCCTCACCGGCTGGAAGGTTCCCGCCCCCACGTGCAGAGTCAGCGTGGCCGTCCCGATACCGCGTGCGCGCAGCGCGGCCAGCAGCGACTCGTCGAAATGCAGCCCGGCCGTCGGCGCCGCGACCGCACCCGGTTCACGCGCGAACATCGTCTGGTAGCGCTCGGCGTCCGCGGCATCCGGCGCATGTTGGATGTAGGGCGGCAGCGGCAGGCGGCCGGCGCGTTCGAGCAGATCCAGCACCGTCCCCTCGCCGCTCCATCGCAGGTGAAAGAAGGCGTCGTCTCGACCCAGCACCTCGAAGGTGGCCGGATCGTTCTCGAGCGCGATGAGACTGCCGGCCTTCGGCGTTTTCGAGGCACCGATCTGCGCCAGCACCTCGCGCTCGCCCAGCACGCGTTCGACCAGGATCTCGACGCGCCCGCCGGTCGGCTTGTGTCCCAACAGGCGCGCCTTGATCACGCGCGTGTCGTTGAACACCAGCAGATCGCCCGACCGCAGCAGACCGGGAAGATCGCTCGTCGCGAGATCGGCCAGCTTCGATCCGACGTGAAGCAGGCGACTTGCGCTGCGTGAGGCGGCCGGCGCCTGGGCGATCAGCTCGGGCGGCAGGTCGTAGGAAAAGTCGGACGTCTTCATGACGCTCGGCGGACTGCGTCCGACGGATTCGGGTGCCTGGGAAAGGACTCGACCACCGCCCGCAGGGTCGGGGGCGTGAGCGAAGCGAACAACCTTCACGAGAAACTGGTGCCTAAGGCGAGACTCGAACTCGCACGAGGGGTTGCCTCGGGGGATTTTGAGTCCCCTGCGTCTACCGATTCCGCCACTCAGGCGCGGGGCGCGATTATACGGACGCGGCTGCGCCACACCAGACACCGATTGTTCGCCGGCATCTCGTGGTCGTGTTCGAGCTGCAGGCCCGCCTCGTCGGCCAGCGCGTCCACCGCCTCGAAGTCGCGGATCCCGCGCTTGGGGTCGTCCGACTTCAGGCGCGCGTCGAACGCGGCGTTGCTGTCGCTGGTGAAGCGACCGGCGTAGTTGAACGGGCCGTAGATCGCGACCACCGCGTCCGGCGCGAGCACCTCGGGCAGGCGCCGGAACAGCGTCTGCACCTCGTCCCAGCCCATGATGTGCAGCGTGTTGGCGCTGAACACCGCGTCGAACGTGTCGGCGCTCGGCCAGCGCGACTGGTTCACGTCGAGCTTCAGCGGCGGCGGGGTGTTCAGCAGCCCCGCATCGGCCAGCCACGCGGCGATGCCCGGATGGTTCTCGACGACGTCCGAGCTCTGCCAGATCAGGTGCGGCAGCGCAGCGGCGAAGTACGCCGCGTGCTGCCCGGTGCCGCTGCCGATCTCGAGCACGCGACGACGGTCCGCGAAGATCGGGCGCAGCACCGCCAGGATCGGGTCGCGGTTGCGCGCCGAGCTCGGCGAGAAGGGCTTGTCCATGGGATGGGTCGGCGGAAACGAAACGGGGCGGCCGAAGCCGCCCCGTGATGCTGCCTGACGATGATGCGGTGCGCGACTACAGCGTGAAGTCGTAGCGCACGCCGCCGTGCCAGCCGAACACGCGGCCGTCACGCTCTTCCTGGTAGACCGTGCCGCCGGCGCCGAGGCGGATGTTGGGCATGCCCTCGCCGAAGTGGCGCAGCGGCACCTCGATGCCCAGGCCGAACGAGGCGCCATCCGCATCGTCCTTGCCCAGCTCGCTCTCGAGTTCGGTGTACGCGTAGCCGATGCGCGCCGAGACCTCGACCATGTCGAACAGCACGCCGGTCGGGACCAGGTACAGCGCGTAGAACTGCTTGGTCTCGAGCTTGCGCGAGCTCGCATCGTTGTCCGGGAAGCCGGCGTGGAACTCCAGGCCGACGCCTTCGAAGATGCGCGCGCCCAGACGCAGCTTGTAGAAATTCGACTCGAAACGACGACGGCCCAGCGCCTCGCGCGTGCCCTTGTCGTTGATGTCGATCTTGGCCATGTCGTAGTCCAGGCCAACGTAGAACACGCGGCCGGATCCGCCGCCCTCGTCCGACGAGGAGGACGAATCGTCATCGGTGCTCACCGTCGCGGTGTCTTCGCTGGCGCTCGCATCGCTGCCCGAATCGCCGCCGGTCAGCGCCGCCGCGGCGCTCGAATCCTCCGACGAAGCGGCCGCCGATGCGTCCTCCGCGGGCGCGGCCTCCGGCGCTTCCTCGGCCGGTGCGCCGGCGTCTGCGGCCGGTGCCGCCTCTTCGGCCGGTGCGGCCTCTTCGGCGGGGGCCGCCTCGTCCTGGGCCATCACGGACGGCGCCACCAGGAATGCCGCGAGCACGGCCCACTCCATCATCTTCTTCATTGTTCTCCCCCTCCCTCGTTGCAAGTCCGCGCAAGCGGTTGTCGGGATTGTAATGAGCCGCGTGGTCGCATGCCGATTGCAGCACGGCCAGTCATTCCGCGTAAGCTTTGCCACTCTGCCGCACCCGCACCGCCTTCGGCTGATGATGCTCGAGGTCAAGTTCTGCAACGTCTGTGGATCCTCCGTCGAGCACCGCGTGCCCGCTGGCGATCATCTGCCTCGGCACATCTGCCCGAGCTGCCAACACATCCAGTATTTCAACCCGCGCATCATCGTCGGCTGCATTCCCGAGTGGGAGGACGGCCGCATCCTGATGTGCCGGCGAAACATCGAGCCGCGCCTCGGACTGTGGACCTTCCCGGCCGGATTCATGGAGCTCGGCGAAACCAGCGCGCAGGGCGCCGCGCGCGAAACGATGGAGGAATCGCAGGCTGACGTCGACGTCGGCGAGCTGCTGGCGATGATCAACGTGCCGTACGTGTCGCAGCTGTACGTGGTGCACCGCGGCCGTATGCGATCGGCCCATCACGGCCCGACCCCCGAGAGCAGCGAGACCCGGCTGATGAGCGAGGCCGAGATTCCCTGGGACGAGATCGCCTTCCCGACGGTCCTGCACAGCCTGCGTTTCTTCTACGCGGACCGCGCCGCGGGCCGTTGCGACATCCATACGCTGGACCTCGCCCATCGTCCGCGCCGTCCACGCGACCAGGAAGTGAGCACCGGCGATCCACCGCCGGTGTAGATTGCGACGGTGAGTTCCTCCCAGCAGTCCGTCCGCTTCGAGCAGTTCTTCGCGGCGCCGCGCGAGCGCGTGTTCGCCTGGTTCGCGCGTCCCGAGAACGTCGGCCAGCTGTTTCCGGGCCGCACGCGCCGCCTGCATCCGTCGCCCGATCCGGACCATCCCGACGGCGTCGGCGCGGTGCGCGAGGTGCGTGTCGGACTGGTGCGGCTGGAGGAGACCATCACGCGCTACGAGCCGCCCGCGCTGATCGAATATCGCGTGACGCGCGGCTGGGCGATCCGCCAGCACGTCGGCTGCCTGCGCTTCGAGGCGGTGCCCGGCGGCACGCAGCTCGAGTACGTGATCCGGTTCCAGTCGCGCCTGCCCTTCGCCGGCGGCCTGGTCGCCGGATCGCTGTGCGCCTCGTGGCGGCGCGGCGTGCAGCGTGCAATCGAGAGGATCGCCGTGGCCTGAGGCCTCGTCGCGGCAACCAGAAGAACAAGGGAGCTGCGCATGTTGCTGACCCGGATGCTCAAGGTGCTCCTGCTGGCCGGCCTGCTGGCACTGGTCGCCGCGATGGCCGTCTACGCGGTCGCACCGTCGGTGTTCCTGGCCGGCGCGGTCGCCACCGAGCGCTGGAGCGCGGGGCTGGCGCGCCACGAAAAAGAGGTGGCGGGCTTCCGGATCGTCTACCTGGATGGCGGCGGCAGCGGCGCGCCGCTGGTGCTGGTGCACGGCTTCGGCGCGGACAAGGACACCTGGGTGCGCGTCGCGCGCGTGCTGCGCCCCAAGCTGCGCGTGATCGCGCTCGACCTGCCGGGCTTCGGCGAGAGCGACTCGCCGTTGGAGGGCAGCTACACCATCGCCGAGCAGGTCGAACGGCTGCACGGCTTCGTCGGCGCGCTGGGCCTGACGCACGTGCATCTGGGTGGACACTCGATGGGCGGCAACATCGCTGCGACCTACGCCGCGACGTATCCGAACGAGGTCGGCAGCCTGTGGCTGATCGCCAATTCCGGTATCGGCAGCGCCTCGCCCAGCGAGCTGCGCAAGCGCATCGCGGACACCGGCAAGAACGCGCTGGTGCCGGCAACGCAGCAGGAATTTCGCGAGATGCTGGGCTGGGTGATGGCGCGCCCGCCCTACCTGCCCGATCGCCTGGCCGAGGTGCTCGCGGAGCGCGCGATCGCCAACCACGAGCTGCGCACGCGCCAGTTCGCGCAGCTGGTACGCGAGGGCTCGACGCTCGAGCGGCGCATCAACGGCATGCCCATTCCCACGCACGTGTTGTGGGGCGAGCTCGATCGCGCCGTGAACGTCGACGCGGTGCACGTGATGATGGGCATCCTGCCCAACTCCGATCGCACGCTGATGCCCGGTATCGGCCACATCCCGATGCTCGAGGCGCCCGAGGAGACGGCGCGCGACTACCTCGCGTTCCGCAAGCACTACCGGCTGTGAGGATCCGCGCCTGAAAGCCTGGCTCAAGCTGTTCGTGCCGCTGGCCGCGATCATCGTCGCGGTGTTCGCGCTGTACGCGCGGCGCGAGGCACAGCAGTCGATCGACCAGCTGATCGAACGCGAGCAGTCGCGCCTGCGAATGGCCGAACTGCGCCTGAGCGAGGTGATGGCCGAAAACACCGTGGACCTGCGCGTGATCGCGGCGGCGCCTTCGGTCCGCTGGTTCGTCGGCGGCGACGAGTCGGCGCTGAGGCTGATCGCGATGCTGTTCTCCACGTTCGTCGCGGAGGACTGGAGCTACGAGGCGCTGACACTGGTCGATGCGCATGGACGCGAGCGCGTCAGCGTGGTTCGTACGGCCGAAGGTCCGCGCACGCTCGGCGACGACGAACTCGAGACGCAAGACGATGCGCTGGTGACGCGCACGCTGCGCCTGCTTCCGCGCCAGCTGGAGGTTGCGCGCTTTGCGCTCGACGTCGATCGAGGGCGGGTCGCGCTTCCCTACAAGCCGGTCCTGCGCATGGCCACTCGCGTCAGCGCCGGCGCCGGTCGGCCCGACTACGTGATCGTCGCCAAGTTGCGCGGCGCGGTGCTGCTAAAGGGCCTGCGCGACCTGATCGCCTACGGAGACGGCGAGATCTGGCTGCTCGACGAGGATGGCTACTGGATCCTGCATCCCGATCCCCGGTTCAACTGGGGCGCGCAGCTGGATCCGACGCATCGGCTTGCCACGCAGATGCCCGCCCTGGCCGAGCATCTTCATGCGCGCAGCGGCGACGTCGCACTCGACGAATCGCTCTACGTGCACCGTCACATCGAACCGCTGGCGAGCCGTGCGGGCGACGGCCTGATCGCCACGCCGCCGAGCTTCGATCTGGTGGCGCGTACGCCGCCCGAGCGCATGCCTCCCGCATGGCCCGTCGAACTGGCGATGGCGATGACGGTGGTGCTGCTGCTGGCGGCCGCCGGCTGCGCGATCCTGGCGCGCCTGCGCGTCCGCTCGGAGCTGGCCGAGCGGCGCGAGCGGCGGCTGCTCGAGGAGAGCGCCTCGACCAACGAACTGCGCTCGTGGATCAAGGAGCACATCTACCAGCTGAGCCTCGAGGTGCACGCCGCGCGCGACCCGGAAGGTTTCGGCGCCGCGACGCTGGCCAAGCTCGCGCCCACCCTGCACCTGGCCGCGGCCTGCGCGTACGCATTGCAGGAAGGACGCGCGCAGCCGATCGCGGGCTTTGCGCTGTCGGCCGATTTCCAGCTGCGCGAGTTCGCACCCGGCGAAGGCCTGGTCGGCGAGGCCCTGCGGTCGCGCCAGGACGTGCGCCTGTGTCCGCCACCGGCCGGCTATCTCGACCTCAGTGGCGGTGCCGGCGACGGGGCGCCGGCCGAGATCCGGATCCTGCCGCTGTGGGTCCACGGGCACACCGTTGGCGTTCTCGAGCTCGCGTTCTCGCGGCTGCTCGAGCCGCGCGAGGAAGAGTTCCTGCGCCAGGCGCTGCCCTTGCTGGCGATCAATCTGGAAGGCCTGCTCGAGCGGCGGATCGCGCCGGTGGCCTGAGCGGGATCACCGGGCACGGTCGCCGGACGTTCAGGACGAGCCGTTACACTCGCGCGCGCAGCTGTCGTTTTTTTCTCCAAATCCTTTCACGAGTCCTGCGCACATGGCCAAGCCGATCAAGATCGTCCTTGCCGTCATTGGTGTCGTGCTGATCCTGGTGTTCGGCGCGGTGTTCGCCGCCGCCGCGCTGTTCGATCCCAACGACTACCGGGACAAGATCACCGAGGCGGTCAAGAAGCAGACCGGGCGCGACCTGACGCTCGGCAACATCCAGCTCAGCGTCTTCCCGTGGCTCAAGGTGCGCGTCGCCGACGTGACCTTCAGCAATGCGCCCGGCTTCGGCACGACGCCGATGGCGCAGGTCAAGGAAGCGCGCGTCGGCGTGCAGCTGCTGCCGCTGCTGCTGGACCGCCAGGTGCAGGTCAGCACGGTCACGCTCGACGGCCTGCGGCTCGACCTGGCCAAGGACGCCAGCGGCAAGACCAACTGGGACGATCTGGTCAAGTCCCAGGAAGCGCCCGCCGCGGAGAAGAAGCAGGGTGAAGGCGTCAAGGTCGAGAGCATCGACATCGCCGGTGTGACGCTGCACCAGGCCGACATCAAGTATCGCGATGCGCAGGCCAACCAGAGCTATCACCTGGAAAGGTTCAATCTCGAAACCGGCGCGCTGCGGCCGGGCCAGGCGACCGACATCGAGGCGTCGCTGACCGCGCACGACCTCGTCAAGAAACAGTCGGCCGACCTGGCGTTCTCGGCGACCGTGCTGGCCGACATGGTCGCGCAGAAGGCCACGGTCGACGATCTCAAGCTCGACGTGAAGGCCAACGGCGAAGGCCTGGACGCCACCGCCAAGCTGGTGGGCAACATCGCCGCGGACCTGCAGCACAAGAAGGTCGACGTCGATGGCCTCACGCTGGACTTCAAGACCGCCATGAAGGACCTGCAGGCCGAAGGCAAGCTGGTGGGCAAGGTGCTGGCGGATCTGGATCAGCAGCAGGTCAGCGTCAGCGGCATGAAGCTCGACTTCAAGGCCAAGACCCCGACGCTCGAGGCCAAGGGCGATCTCGCCGGCAAGGTGCAGGCGGGCCTCGAGTCCAAGCGCTACCAGGTCGATGGCCTGGCGCTGGTCGCCGACGCCTCGGGCAGCGCGATTCCCGGCGGCAAGCAGTCGCTCAAGGTCGGCGGCGACGTGGTCTACGACGGCGCCAAGGGCACGGTGAAATTCAGCGAAGGCAAGATCGCCGCCGCCGGCCTGGCGATCAGCACGTCGATCACCGGCGAAGGTCTGGCTGGCGACACACCGCGGCTGTCGGGACCGATCGCGATCGCGCCGTTCGATCCGCGCGCGCTGCTAAAGGCGCTGGGTCAGCAGGAGATCAAGACCACCGATCCCAAGGTGCTGAGCACGGCGAGCCTGTCGACGCGCTACAGCGGCAGCTTCAAGTCCGCGCGCTTCGACGACCTGAAGCTGGCGCTCGATGAGACCCACATCGTCGGATCGCTCGCGGTGCGCGACTTCGCCACACAGGCCATCGAGTTCGCGCTCAAGCTCGATCGCATCGACGCCGATCGCTACCTGGCACCGCCCGAGAAGGCGGTGGCCAAGCCCGCAGCGGCGCAGAGCACGCAGCAGCTCAACTCGACCGAGCTGCCGATCGATGCGCTGGAGAAGCTCAACGCAACCGGCACGCTCGACGCCGGCGAGCTCAAGCTCAAGGGCGCCACGCTGAAGAACGTGCAGATCCGCGTCGACGGTCCGAAGGGCTCGCCCAAGGTCGTGCAGCTCGACGCCAACGCCTACGGCGGCAAGTTCGCCACCAAGACGCGCGTGGTGCCGGGCGCGCGCCCGGACTACGCGCTCAATACGTCGATCGACGCGATGCAGCTCGCACCGATGCTGCAGAACTTCTGGGGCAAGGACATCGTCTCGGGCCTGGGCAACATCAAGCTCGACCTCACGTCCGGCGGCAAGACCGTCGGCGACGTGCGCCGGGGGCTCAACGGCAGCGTGGCGCTCAACTTCCAGGACGGCGCGGTCAAGGGCTTCAACCTCGGACAAATCGTGCGCCAAGGACAGGCGCTGCTGAAGGGCACCGCGGCGCCCGCCAACGAACCGCAGCAGACCGACTTCACCGCGATCACGTTCGCCGCGCAGATCGTCAACGGCGTGCTCAAGTCCGACCAGCTCAACGCGCTCAGCCCGCTGTTCCGCCTCGGCGGCAGCGGCGAGATCAACCTGGTCGACGAGACGCTCAACTACCTGGTTTCGCCCACCATCGTGGGTAGCAGCAAGGGCCAGGGTGGCAAGGGACTCGAAGAGCTCGCCGGCCTGACCATCCCGATCAAGCTCACCGGCAGCCTCTACAAGCCCAAGTACAAGCTCGACGTGCAGACCGCGCTCAAGCAGAAGGCCGGCGACGAGCTGCGCGGCAAGCTCGCCGACAAGGTGCTCGGCGGCGAAAGCGGCCAGGCGATGAGCGACGCCGACCTGAAGGCCAAGGCCGGCGAGAAGCTCAACGAGGAGATCGGCCGCGGCTTGGACAAGCTGTTCGGTGGCGGCAAGAAGAAAAAGAAGAACGCCGAGACGTCCGCGCCGACCGACGCGACGACCGCGCCTGCTGAAGCAACGCCTCCCGCCGAAGCCGCGCCGGCGGAGCCCGCGACGCCGCCGGCAGAACCCGCGACGCCTTGAATCGCCGCTTGCGCGTTCCTGGCGCAGCCGCGGCGATGATGCTGCTCGCCTCATCGGTCGCCGCCTACGACATCCAGTCCGTCGACGTGCGCCATCAGGGCGATCGCTATCACGTGTCGATGCGCGTGACGCTCGATGCGCCCGCATCGGCCAGCTACGCCGTGTTCTCCGATCCCGAGCGCCTGCGCCAGGTCAATCCGGCGATCCGCGAAGTCGAGGTGATCGAGCAGCGCGGTCCGGATGTGCGCCGCCTCCGGACGCGCGTGCGCGCCTGCGTGTCCTTTTTCTGCCGCCAGCTCGGACAAGTGCAGGACATGCGCTACGAGGGCGCCGCCGACGGCGGACGCATCGATGCGCAGGTGTTGCCGGAGAGAAGCGACTTCCGTTACGGCCAGGCCTCGTGGATCTTCCGCACCTGCGAATCGAATCGCACCTGCCTTGCGTTCGACGCCGAACTCGAGCCTGCGTTCTGGGTTCCGCCGCTGCTCGGGCCGTGGCTGATCCAGCGCAAGCTGCGCAGCGAGGCCATCGAGACCAGCGCGAATCTCGAGCGGCTCGCGCGCGCGTACACACCGTCGCCATGAGCGAGGCGATCGAAGGCGAAGCTTTCGCACCGCGACTGCTGCGCTGGTTCGATCGGCACGGTCGCCACGACCTGCCCTGGCAGCATCCACGCGAGGCCTATCGCGTGTGGATCAGCGAGGTGATGCTGCAGCAGACACAGGTCGCCACGGTGATCCCCTACTTCGAACGTTTCATGGCGCGCTTTGCCGACGTACGCAGCCTTGCGCAGGCGCCGATCGACGAGGTGCTGCGACATTGGGCGGGGCTGGGCTACTACGCGCGGGCGCGCAACCTGCATCGCGCGGCGCAGGCGATCGTCGAACGACACGGCGGCACGTTCCCGGCTGATCTCGACGCGGTGCAGGCGCTGCCCGGCGTCGGGCGCTCGACCGCCGGCGCGATCCTGGCGCAGGCCCACGGACAGCGGCACGCGATCCTCGACGGCAACGTGCGGCGCGTGCTCGCGCGCCACGCGGGAATCGAAGGCTGGCCGGGACTGCCGCGCGTGCAGTCGCGGCTGTGGGACGTGGCCCGATCGCATCTGCCGCACGCGCGCCTGGCCGACTACACGCAGGCGCTGATGGATCTGGGCAACGCGGTATGCCGCGCGCGCGCGCCGCTGTGCGAGGTCTGCCCGGTGCGCAGCGACTGCGTCGCGCGTCGCCAGGCGCGCGTGAACCAGATTCCATCGGCGCGACCGGCACGCGAGCGTCCGCAGCGACGATCGCGCGTGCTGCTCGTGGTCGATCCGCGTGGCGAGGTGCTGCTGCAGCGGCGGGCGCCGTCCGGCATCTGGGGCGGTTTGTGGTGCCCGCCGCTGGTGGCCGAGGACGAGGACCTGGATGCCGCGTGCCGCAACGCTGGCGCAGATTCACGGAGCGCCCGACCGCTCGCGCCGCTGCGTCATGCGTTCACCCACTTCGACCTCGTGCTGGAGCCCCTGCGCGTGCATCAGGGCAGGCCCGAAGCGATCACCGATCGCGACCCCGCGTCGCACGCCTGGATTAAGCTTTCGTCTCCCGACTCCTGGCCTGGCCTGCCCGCTCCCATCCGCAAGCTGCTGCTCGAGGGAATCGACCCACCCCAGACCGACCTGCCACTGCCGCCATGTCCCGCACCGTCCATTGCATCAAGCTCGGCCGCGAAGCCGAAGGGCTCGACCGCCCGCCCTACCCGGGCGCGCTCGGACAACGCCTCTTCGAAGGCGTCTCCAAGGAAGCCTGGCAAGGCTGGCTCCAGCACCAGACGCGGCTGATCAACGAGTATCGACTCGCGCTGTCGGACGCGAGCGCGCGCAAATTTCTCGCCGCGGAAATGGAGAAGTACTTCTTCGGTGGCGGCGACCTTGCGCAGACCTCGTACACACCGCCGAAAAACGCACTGGATTCTTGACACTCCGGCAGGCCGCGGCTCTAATGCGCGGCCTCATGCGGCCGCGTCGTCCCTCGCCGCTACACCCGATGGCCGGGTAGCTCAGTTGGTAGAGCAGGGGATTGAAAATCCCCGTGTCGGCGGTTCGATTCCGTCCTCGGCCACCATCTAATCAATGGGTTACACAGATTCGCGATTCCGGCCGGATCTCATGTAAGCACTATGTAAGCACGGTCCCCGCGAGCAGATGAGCTGCGGCCATCTCGGTTTGACGGGTGCCGAAGAAATTCACTTCGGCGAGACGCAAGAACCACAAAAACAACTCCACCCATCGCACCTCGGCGCGTCGGGCGCACCGACTCCACTGCCGAGAACGGTCCGATCAGAACGCGTCGCTCCGATGGCTAGATGCCGACGTCTGACGTGCCGCAACTCGACCCGGCACTCCCTTTTGCACCAGCTGCATCTGCGGATGGGCCATGGACTAATTTTTCCGTTTTTCGTCGCCAGCGGCCGTTGCGACCAAACGACAGATCGATCCGGATCAGGCCGCCATCATCTGTGCTGCGTCTTACGCCGCCAGACAGGCTGGTTCACCACCTCTCGGAACGGAATTTCCTTTACTCCCGGCACAACCGTAATGGGACAGGCGAACAGATACACGATCGTCGTTACCGTGCCCCGAAACCCTGGTTGATTCCCGCTCGCTCTCACCGCGGCTCCACCGAGCCAACGACAAAAACGCCGTTGCGATTATGAGCCTCGACAATCCCGTCGCCGCCGATGCGGTGACGGCCTGACCTGGCTCGACGCGGTACGACCCTGTTTCCGATAACGTTAGAGTTCAGTCTGGTTGAACACTGACTGCGACTCCCTTTCGCCTAATGCGTGGCCACATTGCGATTCGTCGTCTGGAGTTCGTCGCAGGCACCACTGTGCGCCCCGAAGTACGGGTGTTCACGCAGACCCACGCCACTCGGCACCCTGTACCGTGGGGAAAGCTGTCGCTAGGCGACTCTGTTTATATGAAGTGGACAGCTGGTCCGATCGTCGCAAAGGCCAGGGTGTCAGGTTTTAGACAGTTCGAGGCGGTCGACGCGGCGACTTTACGGGCAGCGACTTATGGTTCGACCCTTTACAGTCTGTCGGCCTACTGGACGCAACTCCCACCGCAGTTCTCCGCAGTTGTGGTCCACCTTGAGGATGAGCAATGGTTCCAAGAACCCGTAGCGGTCTCTGGACGTAGTTATGGGGAAAGCTGGCTCTGCTTCGACAACGATACGGAGCGCGACAAGTGGTTGGCGTTCCCAACGCCACGAGAAACCACGCCCCCAAAAGTCCCTCGCCGTCGAACCCGCACCATCCCTCACTCTGTTCGCTTCTCCGTATTTCGCCGGGACGCCTACACCTGTCGCTACTGCGGTCGCAGTGCCCCGTTCGTGGTACTGCACGTCGACCATGTCACTGCATGGTCGAAGGGCGGTTCCAACGTGGTTGAGAATTTGGTGACCGCATGCGCCGACTGCAACTTAGGTAAGGGCGCTTCGTCCGCGTAGGTGGCATTTCGCGGAGCCTACCGGTTCCGGCTGCATCACCATCCAAACGCCGCAGATGCGTCGCCGGCGAGAAATAGCTCGCTGTGCGCGCCTCCGCCGTCAATCGCGCGCCCGGAAGAACCCTGCAAGCGTGGCATCGTTGCTCACCGCGGCTGCAAATTCTTCCAGACGATCGAGTTCGACGATGTCCAATAGGAAGTGCTCATTCTGGCTCCCACCGCGCTGATCCACGTAGGCGTACTGGACATCGAGGAGAAAATTGCCGTTCACCAATCGCGTCTCAGCCTGTCCGTTAAAATCGGCTGCGTACACCTGAGCAAATGAATTGCAAACAACCACTGGGAAATCAAGTGTGATCTGATCGCCGCCATGCCGGCGATCCATGAACACCTTCGGCGCTTGATTCTTCATGGAAACCAGGCCATTAAGGGACTGATTAAGCGCCTTGTAGAAAGGTTCCGACTCGACATCGCGGCCCTTGGACGAGGCGAAGAGTTTCGCGACTCTATCCGCGGCACCCAAGTAATGATGTTGATCGGTGTAGGTATTCGTAGCCTCATACCCTCTGGAGACCAGCATCCGCTTAACTGCGACGCGGTCTTTCGCTGTAAACCAGAAGACCGATGGGCCTTGCAAATACTTGCATTCGACAAAAAGGCGTATCGCTATCGTCCCTTGATATTTACCCCATGAATTACTGAACTGCTGAGTCTTCTCCGCGATTAGATCTAGCTCGCGGGCCTTCCCCTGAGACTGGTCTAGATAATACGGACTAATCGTTATAGTCCATCCGTTGGCCACGAACCAACGGGCAACCTTCGCGTGAAACGAATTGCCACTGCCGTCGATCAGCTCTTGTACTACGGCCGGGATGCTCACCGATGTTCCCTTGGCATTGTTCTCTCCGGCGGGTCTGGCCGAAGGGTAGCGCGTCAACTGCGCGAAGCACCTAACCGCTGGTACGTAACTCTGGTCTAGCGCGTGGGGATTGGACGCTCTCGAAGGACCTTGCGCCTTCCGTCACGCCCGACCTGCACATATTCCTGGTACCCGTTGCGGCACCGCATGAACGTCGGGTCTACCACGCCGCCGCTCTCGGTCATGCACTCGTCCTTGGATCGTGGCTTCACCGTCACCCACTCTGCCTGAGAGCCAGTGGCGCCCTTCATGACGCCCTCCCCCACCACCTCGCCGACGCCTGCCCCAAATTCACCAACGGCACGGCCAGCGTCCCTCGCGGCGCCTTGCGAATACGCCGGCACGCTTGCGGTAAGCCCAACAAAGGTGGCAAGAACGACGAATCGACTGATGGGCATGGCGGTGTCCGGTGGTTCAGTGGCGATGTTAGTCCGCACAGCCGCCCTACGGCGACAATCGCTCCGCCTGGACCAGGATGCACCTACTTCAGGCAGCCTCGGTTTTCGCACTACTTCTGTCGAAAGGTGCCCAGCATCAACTTTAGCCGAGTGATCACTGCAGGGTCGCTCACCAGAACGTATTGCCCCGAATACTCGGTTTTTTGCATGTACGTGGCCTGGAAAAGCTGTCCGTGTTGGTACGACTCGACCAGTGACCACGTGACCATATCGCCGTCAATGCCGTCACAGTGATACCGATGCTTGAAAGCGGGCTGTTCGTAGAACTGCCCCGGCTTGATAGTGCCGTCAAATCCGAGAGGGATGGCGCTCTTTCGGATTGAATGTCGGACATTTCCCGCTAGGTCGCTCAGCTCTACCTGTGTATCTATTCCATCACGAATGTGACTGTCGAGAATCGGCGCTGAAGTGAACCGAACATCAATGACACTACATTTGAAAGTAAAGCGCGAAACGTGTCGCTCACCTTCATACGGTACGTAGAGGATCGACCCCGGAGGAAGATCAAGGGGCACCGTTTCGGGTTGGGCCGGAAGAGGATTTGCCCGCTGCCATCGCGCGATCAAAGATTCGGGCGACGCCACTCCGCCTGTAGCAAGAATCCGCGAATGCAGCATCAGATAGTGGAGCCGCCCGCCCCAATCCTCCAGCTCATACGTACCGCCTCCGCTCAACGTGAAGACTGCATTCTCCACCTTAAGCGCGGGGCTCATCCGCTCTGCAATAGTGCCGACACTCTCGGTGGTGCGTTCGTTTATGACCAACAGCTCAATGCCATTACGCTCGGCAACGGCCGCGCAACCAGACTGGAAGCCCGTTGTTGAAACAAGGACCGCCTTGTTCGCATTCGCATCGCGGGCTTTTGTTACCAGCGCGTCAACCTTCTCGACGGGGATCTTAGAGCCGTAGTCCTTGCATTCGATTACCGTGAGGTAGTCGTGCAAGCCGTATTTGAAACGGACTGTTACATCAAACTGACGGCCCTCGATTACGTCGTTCCAGGTCACCACGCCTCCCTTCGACTCGGCGTGATGAATCGCAGCAACTAACCTTTCGAGCGGCTTACCCTTCTTTTCCAACTCTGCCTCCGCAACAAAATCTCTCGGAACTTGCCATGCGCATACGAGGCAATACGGCTGAGGAGGTGCGCCCGCCGGCGTGCGTGCCTGGCACGGCCGTTAGACGCGGAAAGGGGCGGTGACTAGTGACGCACCTCTACCCACTCCATCGCCTCAATCTTCAACCGCTGCGCCTCGCTCTCTGACACCTCGTCCGGGCGGTTCAGCACCGTCGCCCAACCGTTGGCACTAAGCAAGATCTGTACACCGCTCGTGTGCGTCGCGCGCACGCTGCCCTTGTCGCCGAAAGGTTCAATCAACCAGGGTGAGTTGAAGTCCATGACGCGACTCTAGGTAAGGCGCTGAGACAATCTAGTCAGCGGTTGAGCCAGGCATCACGGCTCTCGACCGAAATTTCCGCGTTGTCGTTGGACATACTCCAACCAACAACATGGATGCGGCCCTCGGGAGCTGGCATCGCCACGACCTGCCGTACCTGCGCCCGTCGATCTGCACTTTCAGACCGGCCAAGGATCCGCATGGCCGTGGTGCCGATCAGGAACTCGTCGCCGCACAGGCCGGTGCAGGTGACGTGGGTGAACTGACTGCCTTTCTTCTTCCCCAGCATCGCTGGGCCATCGCATAGCGGGCACGAAGTGCTTTCCGTGACCATAGGTTTCGCCAAATACTGCTGAGGCCCATCAGGCGCCTCAGGGCAGCGCCCGTCAACGTTGGTCATCAGTTGCCGCGAGCCGCGACAGGCCGGCCGCCCTATGGTCGAATGTCTCATGCGCTCGAACTATCGAGCCAGTACCGATCTGCGGAAGAGGCAGCGGTACTTCCTGGTCGACATCGAGAAGCTGCCGCCCTTCAATCGCGGGGCGTACCCGTGCGGCCTGCGCCGTGTAGGCGCCTTGTCAAGAACGGCCTGGGGTCCAGGCGCGTCAATCTAGGGCTGTTTGAGCTGGCGCCCCCTAACCATGCTGACCTTCACGGCACCGATGGTATCGCGGTGGATGACTCTCTGCAGAGGGCCTGTCGGACGCCGAAGTCATGAAGCTGTCCGACAGCGGCAGCTAGGTATCGGTGGGCACGCTCTCGGCCTCAGCGGCGAGAAGATTACCGACACCGCGCGAAGGCGCTGAAGAAAAAGTAAAAGGAGACGGCGGGCTGCTCTCAGGAAGACAGCCCGCCGTCACCAAACAGAATCGTTCACCCACCCGCGGGAAAAGGAGGCGAATCGGCGTCTGGTTCTTTCACATTGGCCACCAGCCACTCGCCAGCGGGCGTGGGGACCGGCATGCCGTGCGAGTACGTGATGAAGCCGGCATCGAGAAGCCGGTATTCCACATCACTCTCCAGATGTTTCGGCAAGGTCCCGCCCGAGGAGACCAACTCCATGAGGACATTGAAGGAAGCCGCGTCCAAATGGGGAAGAGCAACTTTTATATTTGTATTTTGTGACATGTGACCCCCAGGTCAACAAGTCACGCCACTCTACGCACTATTCCTGCCCAACATGGCGTTTTACCTGAACATTCAGCCTGGGCGCCTTGAGTCCGTGAAAGGAAAGTTTCACTAGGAGTATTGCTCAAGGGGTCTGAGAGCCACCGCCCCTCCCAGCATCCGCTCGGGTGTGCTGTTGACCTATTGCTCGGCCCAGAGGCGCACAGATTCTGTGAGCACCGTGCCAAGGGGTTGCAGGACGGACACCGGTGCTTCAGAACTTCGAGCGAAAGCTTGACCCATTTCAGCGTTTTCAGTCCGTGCTGGACCGAGTGATCGCGGGCAGCAGAGATATCGCACGGCGCTGGGCGGTGCTGCGCGAGGTGAACATTACCGAGCCAACTTCACTTACGCCCTGGGGCCAGGTGCAGCATGCGACGCACATCGTCCAGTTCGGCGGTACCGCTGAGTACGCGCTGCTCGCGGAGGACGCCGGTAAGCCGGTTCGAGTAATGAGGGGTTGAGGTACGAGAAGCGAGCCGGCGATTGGTGCATCGCTCCATTTCGTCAGCGGCCATGTGAAATGTAGCCCTGGCCAGATCCCGTATCACCGACGGCTTCGTGCCAAGTGCAGTCGCTCATGGACGTCCGCTCTCGGACTGGTCGGCGACCGTCGCTCGAGCGTGACAAGCCGTGCCCCGAGGAAGGCCTTTAGCGATGCAGGGACGCGCTGGATTTGACGCCGAGCCAGATCAGTGCGACGCCGCACAAGCTCAGCCACGGCAGCAATACCAAATTGAGTTGCTGCCACCCAAGAGACTCCAGCATCGCTCCTGCCGCGAAGGAACAGAGGAGTCCGACTCCGAAGATCGTCATGTCGTTGAACCCCTGGGCGCGCCCTTTCTCTTCAGGTGTGTAGGCCCCTGTCAGCAACGTCGTGCCGCCGATGTAGAGGAAGTTCCATCCGATTCCCACCAGGACTAGCGCGGCAGCAAAGGAGCCAAACCCGGTTCCGGTGACGGTCATGAGCACATGGCTCACGAACAGCAGCACGCCGCAGAGCATGATCCATAGCACTCCGAATCTCGTGATCAACGCACCGGTGAAAAACGAAGGCAGGAACATGCCCAGCGTATGGAGCTGGATCACGGTCGCGGCCGACGCCAACCCGTGGTGATGATGAACCATCGCAATCGGCGTGGCGGTCATCGCCAGGATCATGACACCGTACCCCGTAGCCGCGCCGAAAAGCGCGACGAGATACGTAGGCTGCATCACGATGACTTTCAAAGGCCGTCCCCGACCCGCTTGTGCGTCGACGCGGGGCGACGGTACGCGCAGTCCGGTCAGCACGCCGGTGGCGATCAATGACACGACGGACAACAGAATGAACGACCCAACGTACTCCGGCTCGAGGACGGGCCCGCCGAGGTGCCCGAGCAGCGGACCAACAATGGCTGCGACAATTCCACCTGCCAGAACCAGTGCTATGGCACGCGGCTTGAACGCCTCTTCGGCGACCTCGCTGGCAGCGAAGCGGTAGAACTGCGCGAAGCCCTGATAGGTCCCAATCAGCAAGGTGCCGCTGGAGAGCAGCAACAGCGACTCCATCCATATCCCGTAAGCCGCGACCAGCCCGCCGACCGTACCTAGAAGCGCCCCACCCATGAAACCGACGCGTCGCCCAACTCGGGTCATCCAGATAGATGCCGGGAAAGTGGCCACAGCGGTTCCGAGGAACATGGCCGCGATGGGAATCGTGGCGAGAGCGGGCCGATCGGCGATCTGAGCGCCGGCCAGACCGCCTACGGTCATCACCATGACGGAAGCGATTTGAAATAGGGCCTGCGCCGTAGCCAGGAGCAGCACCTGCCGGTGAGACTGTTGGCTCAACATCGGTGTTCTAGTCTCGATACCGTTCAGGCGACACCCGCCTGACTCAGGAACGTGGGAATCCCCGAACGCCGCCTTTCAAAACCCGCCGCGAACTCTTCGGCCGAGCGAACGTCGATCACGCACAACGGCTGATGCCCTTCATAAAGGGTCTGCAACTGTTCGGCGTCAACGAGCGGCTGCTGCAATTTTGAGCCGGTCATCGGTGTTTCTCACGAGCGTTTCGGTCATGCGCACGGCAGCGAGCATGCCGGACAGAAAGGTCAATGCAGCCACGAACCAGATTGCCGCGGCGAGGCCGAAGAGATCCGCTGTGATGCCCGCGAGCACAGCGCCAACGGCATAGCCGAGGTCTCGCCATAGTCGATAGACCCCCACCGACGAGGCACGCCAGCTCGGATGTGCGACATCGCCGATGGCTGCAAGCAACGTCGGATACACCATGGCGGTCCCGACGCCGATCAACGCACCACCCGCGGCGAAGCCGGCAAAGCTTGCGCTGACAGCCGTCAGGCCGATGCCGGCGGCCTGAACCGTCATCCCCCCGACGATGAGTCGCTTGCGCCCGACCCGGTCCGACAGCGCGCCAGTGAAGATCTGCGTGATGCCCCAGACCGCCGGATAGATCGCGGCCAGCGCGCCGATTTGTGCGAGCGACAGACCGGCCGCCGCGAAGGCAATTGGAAACAGTCCCCAGGCAAGACCGTCGTTGAGATTGTTCACCAGCCCCGCTTGGCTGACGCTGGAAAGGTTTCGATCGGTCAGCGACGTGCGCAAGAAAATTTCCCGCTGCGACGGCAACGGTTCTGTCACCGCCTGCTGTGCGGCCTCGTGCGCAACGTGATGGCGCGTCTCGCGCACCCACGCAATTGACAGAAGAATTCCCGCGATAACGTAGACGACGCCGAGATAGAACGGCTCTGGCCGCAGACCAATTTCCGACGCAATCCACCCGGTGGCTAAGGCACTGGCCGCCACGGCGAAGTAACCGGCGAACTCGTTGAGACCCATCGCCAGACCGCGCTGGCGCGGGCCGACCAGGTCGATCTTCATGATGACCGTCACCGACCAGGTAAGTCCCTGGCTCACGCCGAGCAAGGCGTTGGCGACGAGAATCCAGTTCCAGTCCGGCGCCCACATGAGAATCAAGGGCACCGGCGCGGCAACGATCCATCCGGCGATGAGGATGGGCTTGCGACCCCACCGGTCCGAGAGCCGGCCCGCGAAGTAGTTCGTCAGCGCCTTGGTGACGCCAAACACGACGATGAAAGACAGGATCGCCGAGCGCGCAGCGAGCTCGAACTCCTGCTCCGCGATTACCGGAAGGATGCTGCGCTCGAGTCCGACCATCGCCCCGACGAACGCGTTGACCAGGACCAGGAGACTGAACTGGACCCAGTTCTCCTTTAGCCCGAGCCGCGGCGGTGCCATGGCGGTTTCCTCAAGCGGCCAAGCCGAGGTTGGCCCGACGCATGATCTCCATCTGTGGCGGCTGCGGCGGGATATCGGCTACAACACGGTCAATGAAAGTTGCGCGATCGAGCGACAGCAGCGGATTCCAGCGCTTCTCGAACCCGATGGTGGATGAAGGTTTGCCGGATAGGCCTGCGCCACAGGCGCTCCCGGCCTGGTGGGCCGGAAAGACCTCGATCTCATCGGGCAACGACAGCAGCTTCGACTGAAGGCTGTCGTACAGGGTGGCGGCGTACTGGCGTTCGCGGCCGGCCAGGTCGGGGCGGCCGACGGCTCCGACAAAAAGAGAGTCGCCGGTCAGGACGAACCACGGCGCATCGCCGCGCCGTAGGTCGGTCACCAGCAGGCTGATGCTTTCCGGCGTATGCCCGGGCGTGTGCAGAACACGGACCTGCGTATTGCCGATGTCCAGCACCTGGCCGTCGCGCAGGGCGGCAAACGGCATCGATGTCAGCTCGGCGGCCGACTCATGAAGGCAGTAGGTCGCGCCCGCCTTCTCCGCCAAGCTTCGACCCCCGGAGTAATGGTCGGCGTGGACGTGCGTGTCGATGACAAAGTTGATCGGCACGCCGAGGCGCCGTGCCTCGTCCAGGTACCACGCCTCGTCTCCGAGAACGACATCCACGGCGACCGAGCGACCCTTGCCCGTGCAACCGAAGTAGTAGGACAGGGAAGCATCCTTGGCAGGAATCTGTCTGAAGAACATGGTGCGCTCCTTGTTGATCAGCTGCCCGAGGCTGTCTTCTCCCGCGCGGCCTCGGCATCGTTCGCGATCCAATTCGCGCCGCCTTCCGGCCACGAGTAGGCGCGATACCCGGATGCCTTGAGTAGCGTCACGGCCTCTGCAGACCACAGGCAGTACGGTCCACGGCAGTAGGCGATGACGGGCTTGCTCTTCGGCAACTCTCGCAGGCGCTTGGCCAGCTCGGCGATCGGAATGTTGCGGGCGTGGGGCAGATGCCGGGCCTCGAACTCTTGCGCCGGGCGTACATCCAGAACGGTTACTTCTCCACGCTTGGCCTTCCTCAGCAAGGTCGGACCATCGGTCTGCACCCACGGCTCGGCAGAGCCATTCACCTTGTCCAGCGCGTCCTGTAGCTCCAGCAGGCAGTCCGCCGCGATGGACCGCAGCATGACCAAAAGACTCGCCGTCTGCGGGCACGCCAGTCTGTAGATCACATGCCTGCCCTGCTTTTGGGCGTCGACGATATGGGCTTGGCGCAGCTCCTTGAGATGAGCGCTGGCCAAGGTCATGCCGACGCCCGACTGCTCGGCCAACTGTTCGACCGATTTCGGCGACTGGCACAGCAGATCGATCAACTCCAGACGCTTCGGATGGGCCACGCTTTTCGTGAGTCGCGCGAGCTGGCCGTAAAGCGAATCCTTGATGATTCGTTGGGGGGTCACAGTGGTCTCCTAAGGGCTCATCCTATATCACTCTACGAATCCATGGAACGTAGACTTCGGCCGAAGGGAGGTCCCGATGTCTCGCCGTTCGCAAGAACGGTGCGATCGTCCAGAACCCCTCCCCAACAGCGATGGCGGTCCTATGATCGCGCCCCGCCCTGCGGAGGAGATACATGAGCACAATGACCTGTCCACTGCTGAGCAACGTCAGCGAGCCGGCGAAGAGATTCCCAAACCCGCCTCAGGACATCCGCCCTATGGAGCCACGAGCGGAGGTCGTCCTATCCGGCGGCTGCTTCTGGTGCACCGAGGCGGTCTACCGTCAACTCAATGGCGTCTTGAGCGTGACGTCCGGGTACGCGGGCGACACGGCGGAGACTGCAAATTACGCTGCGGTGAGCGGTGGGAGCACGAACCACGCCGAGGCGGTCCGAATCGAGTACGACCCATCTCGTATCACTTTCGGCGCCATCCTGAAGGTCTTTTTCTCGACGGCGCATAACCCCACGCATTTGAATCGCCAGGCGGACGATGTGGGCCGCCATTATCGCTCCACGTTGTTCTATCAGACCGAAGCGCAGCGGCAGGCGGCGCAAGCCTACATCGCAGTCATCGATCAGGCGAAAGTTTTCGACGACCCCGTCGTCACGACACTCGAGCCGCTGACCGGCTTCTATCCGGCCGAAGCCGAGTTTCAGAACTACGTGGCACTAAATCCCGAGGATGCGTACGTCCAGAAGAACTCGCTTCCGAAGGTAAAGAAGACACAGCAATGGTTTTCAGAAGCGTTGGCTAAATCGCCAGGGAAGCCGAACCGGCCTACTTAGCGGCTCGAGTATTCGACGGCGAGGCCAGCACACGAGGCTCGTCGTCTTCATCCAGGGAGAAAACCGTGAAGAAGTACCTGCCGGTCTTGGGGAGCCTTGCGCTCTCCGCACTTTCGGTGACGCCGTCCGCCTGGGGTTCTGCGATCGAGGCGCCGCATGGCGCGGCACGAGACGCGGATCTGGCCGGCAACACAGTCGCGGCGCCTGACGACGGCGCCAGCACCTTGTTGATCAATCCTGCAGGTGTGGTCAGCCGAGCACGCGACGAGGCCCTCGTCGCGGTCCTGGCCTTCAGCTTCAACGCCTCCTATGAGAACGAAGCTACGGGATATGACGGTAAGAGCGCTCGCACCCCGGTGGCACTGGATCTCTGGTACGGGCTCGGCGAATACGCCGGGTGGTCATTCGGCGTCGGCGCCTATGGCGCCTTGGGTGCGGCGTTTGATCTGCCTGCCGATCCGGACAACGGACAGACCTCACCATTCACGGGTGAATTGGCGATCCTCAACACCGGATTGGTTGCCGGACGACAGTTGAGCCCCAATCTTCGATTCGGCATCCAGCTGTCCCCGGCTTACGGAAAACAGCGGGTTCGTTCGCCGACGCCATTGGGCACGATGGACTTCAAAGCCGACGGCATGGGCCTGTCCGGCATCGTCGGGCTGATCTACACGCCGATGCCTGCCCTGTCTCTGGGTCTGGCCTATCGGACGACCGGCTTCGTCGACATGAAGGGCGAGGGAAGCGTCGGCGGCGTCGAGCAGGATGTGGAAACGCACTTCGTGACGCCCCAGAATGTGACGGGCGGCTTCGCGTACCAGTATTCCAAGCAGCTCCGACTGTTGGGGCAGCTGCGCTGGATTCGATACGAAGACTTCGAACGTGGCGATCTCGAGTTCGACGAGACGACGGCGCTCGATCAGCCCGTGATGGCGCACACTAAGAATCGCATTCGTTGGGGTGTCGGCGTGGAGTACGAGCTCGTGCCGAACTCGATGATTCGCGCCGGATACACCGAGGGCAAGGCGATGATCGAAGACGATGCTCTGATGCCGATCATGTTCGACCTCGACAACAAGATGGTCATGCTTGGCTACGAGATCGACTATGGGAAATTCATGGTCGGTTTCACCACGGGTTACATGCACCTCAAGACCCGCAGGGTCAGCGAAGAGGAAAACATGATGGCTCCCGGTCGGTACACCAGCGATAGCGACGTTTCGGCTGGCCTACGCGTGACTTGGAAGCTGGATCGGCCGCGATAGGTTTTCGGGTCGAACGCGCGTCATCCATGGACGGTATTCCTTACGCGCGTGCTGTGAAACGGGCTCCAGTAGGGCTGGCGCGCGGGCGCGGGTGCTGTCGTCATCGGATCGCGACGGGTTTGGCCATTCTGGTTTGGGGTTGCCTGTTGTCCGAGGCAGCGCTGTCCAAGCCGATCGCATTTCAGGGCGGCACGACG
This sequence comes from Panacagrimonas sp., assembly GCF_020697055.1. Lineage (GTDB taxonomy): Bacteria > Pseudomonadota > Gammaproteobacteria > Nevskiales > Nevskiaceae > Panacagrimonas. The sequence continues at coordinate 83,344 of NZ_JAJFBP010000016.1, forward strand.
GTGATGGCTGAATACGGTGCCGGCACCATGATCGAAGCGCAGGTATTTCACGCGCCGAGCTACCGCTGGTCCGCCGGGGTCGGGCATCTGCGCTTGGAGGCCGATGATGATTCGTTCTCTCGCGATATCACCTATTCGAGAGTCAACTTTCTACTCGCTCGGCGGAATCGACCGCAGTCTCAAGGCAACGTCTTTGTGTGGAGCGGGCTCGGCGCCGCCGACAGCAGCGAAGACGATCGCCAACAATTGGCTCTGAATGGTGGAGGCCAAGCCGACTACGAGACGCTTCGCTTCTATTCGTCGGCAAAGACGGACTGGCACTACTCGACCAGTAATTTCTCGCATCGGATCGATACGGTCCAGCTGGGCTGGGCTCCGTACCCCCACAACTGGGACCGCCTCGCCACCTGGTTTGTCGTCCAAGGCCGTAACTTCACGGGTGGTCTCTATGACGATATCGAGGGTGCGGTGCTGCTTCGCTTCTTCCGGAATGGACGGTCGAGCGCTTTCTGGATCGAAGCGGGCGTGACGCAGGACGGGCGGTTGCAGTCCATGTTGATGGTCAACTTCTGAGAGGACGCCCATGAACCTCGTGT
>NZ_JAJFBP010000062.1 GCF_020697055.1 Panacagrimonas sp.
CCTACCTGCGCGGCGGATCGCGCCTGGATCGCAAGTCGGTGCTCTCGGCCTGCGAGGACAACCTGCGTCGGCTGCAGACCGATTACATCGACCTCTACCAGGTGCACTGGCCGCAGCGGCCGACCAACTACTTCGGCAAGCTCGGCTACGAACACGTCGACAACGCGCCCCACGATGTCGCCGTCGAGGAGACGCTCGGCGCGCTCGACGAACTGGTCAAACAGGGCAAGGTGCGCCACGTCGGCGTCTCCAACGAAACGCCCTGGGGGCTGCACGAATACCTGCGCGCGTCTCGCGAAAAGAAGCTGACGCGCATCGCCTCGATCCAGAATCCGTACAGCCTGCTCAACCGCAGCTTCGAGATCGGCCTGGCGGAATTCACGCACCGCGAGAACATCGGCCTGCTCGCGTACTCACCGATGGCGTTCGGCGTGCTCAGCGGCAAGTATCTCGGCGGCAAGCGGCCGCCGGATGGCCGCGTCACGATGTTCGCGCGCTTCTCGCGCTACTCCAATCCGCAGGCCGATGCCGCGACCGAAGCCTACGTGGAGCTCGCGAAAAAACACGGCCTGGATCCGGGACAGATGTCGCTCGCCTATGTGAGCTCGCGGCCCTTCGTCACCAGCACGATCATCGGCGCAACGACGATGGAACAGCTGCGCAGCAACATCGCATCGGAGAAAGTGCAGCTCTCGAAGGACGTGCTCGCGGGCATCGAGGCGATCCACAAGCGCTACACCATTCCCTGCCCCTGATCCGCCCCGCGGAAACGGCGGATTCGGTCTGACCGGCGGCCTTGAAGGGCCTGTACGAGCGGCGTAGAACAAAGCCATCTTCAGGGAGTCTGCGATGCATCCCCGCGGGGTTTGCGAGGGAGGAGGCGAGCATGGCTGAGTGGCTGCGCGAGATGTCCGTCGGCGAGTGGTTCGAAGCCGGCAGTGAGCCTTTCGAGATCATCGGTGTCGATGCCGGTGGCGGCGTGGTGCTGGTCCAGCACTTCGACGGATCGCTGGAGGAATTCGACTTCGACAGCTGGCTCGAACTCAACGCACGCCCGTGCGCGCCCCCGGAGGACATCTCGGGCGCGCTGGATCTCGAACGCGACGATGTCTACGACGACGACGTGCCGCACAACGGTCACGCCGGCAATCCGATCGACGAGCTCAGCGCGCGGCTGGACGACTACTGAAGTCGTCGCAACGTCGCCGTTCGCAGTGGTAGCCCGGGCGAAGCCCGGGGATTTCCCCACCCGGGATCACGGGCCCCGGGCCGCGCCCGGGCTACGGCTTTTCTGAAGGTGCCGGTCCAGCCACAGGATCAGCGCCAGCGCCGGCAATCCCAGCGCCGACGTGTAGAGGAAGAACCCCGGCCATCCCAGGGCCTCGGACACGAAGCCCGACGCCCCGCCCAGCAGCTTGCCCGGCAGCGTGAACAGCGAGGAGAACAGCGCGTATTGCGTGGCGGTGTACGCGGTGTTGGTCAGGCCCGACAGATAGGCGATGAAGGCCGACCCGGCGAAGCCCGAGGCGAGGTTGTCGCCGCTGATCACCAGCGCCAGTCCGGTCACGCTCGCCTGGCCGTGCATCGCCAGCCCGGCGAATCCCAGGTTGGAGACGATCACCAGCACGCCGCCGACCATCAGCGAACGCGACGCGCCCCAGCGCGCGACGGCGATACCGCCGAGGAACGCGCCGACGATCGACATGACCACGCCGTAGAACTTCGCGATCGCCGCGACCTGCTTGAGCGTGTAGCCCAGCGCCAGGTAGAACGGGTTGGCCATCGATCCCATCGTGATGTCGGTGAGGCGGAACAATCCGACGAAGCACAGGATCGCGATCCCCAGCTGCAGGCCGTTGCGCTGGAAGAAATCGAGGAAAGGGCACACCACCGCGCCGACGAACCACGCACCGGCATCGCGTAGCGCCTGCGGCAGGTGCGCATTGCGTTCGACCCACGCCAGCACCCGCGCCTCGGCCTCGGGCTGGGAGCCCCTGGCGCGCGCTTCGGGCTCGGGCACCAGCAGCGTGGTCAGCACGCCCACCAGCGCCAGACCGGCCATCGCCAGATACGCCACGCGCCAGCCGTGTTCCGCGGCCAGGTACAGGCAACCCGCGCCCGCGACGATCAGCGCGATGCGATAGCCCAGCTGATAGGACGCCGACATCGCGCCCTGGCGCGACAGATCCGTGGCCTCGATTCGCCACGCGTCGATCGCGATGTCCTGCGTCGCCGAGCCGAAGGCCACCAGCAGAGCGAACCAGACCATCGTCGCCAGCTGCGTCGCCGGATCGTGGAGCGCCAGGCCCGCCAGCCCGCCGGCCATGCCCAGCTGCGCCACGAGCATCCAGGACCGTCGTCGCCCCAGCAGCGAGAACAGCAGCGGCAGGCGCAGTCGATCGACCACCGGCGCCCAGAAGAACTTGATCGAGTAGGTGATGCCCACCCAGGACAGCAGGCCGATCGTGCCGCGCTCGATGCCGGCCTGCGCCAGCCACGCCGAAAGCGTCGAGAAGACGAGCAGAAACGGCAGCCCCGCCGAGAAGCCCAGGAACAGCATCGCGGCGACGCGCGGGTGCGCGTACAGCCCGAACACGCCGATGGGCGCATTCGGCGCGCCCGGCGGCGCCGGATCAGTCGGCATAGTCGACGATCAGCGGCGCGTGGTCGGAGAAGCGTGCGTCCTTGTAGACCCTGGCCTTGCGCAGGCGCGCGGCCATGCCCGGGGTGACGAGCTGGTAGTCGATCCGCCAGCCCACGTTCTTGTTCCAGGCATCGCCGCGATTCGACCACCACGTGTACAGCTCGCCCTCGCCTTCGGGCTCGAGCCTGCGGTGCGCATCGATCCAGCCGTGCTCGTTGATCGCGCGGCTGATCCACGCGCGTTCATGCGGTAGAAATCCCGAATTCTTCTGGTTGGACTTCCAGTTCTTCAGGTCCTTCTCCGTATGGGCGATGTTCCAGTCGGCGCAGACCACGTACTCGCGTCCATTCTGGCGCCACAGCCCGAGCACCGCGGAGAAGAAATCGAGAAACCGATCCTTCGAGGCCTGGCGCTCGGGCCCGGCGGAGCCCGAGGGCAGATACAGCGAGACCACCGACAGGTTGCCGAAGCGGAACTCGAGGTAGCGGCCCTCGTCGTCGAATTCCGCGACGCCCAGCGAATCGAGCACCTCGTCGGGCTCGCGCCGCGCGTAGATCGCCACGCCGGCGTAGCCCTTCTTCTTGGCGCTGTTGAGACGCACGGTCCAACCCTTGGGGAAGTACAGCGGTGCCTCCTTCAGATCGGCCATCTGCGCCTTGGTCTCCTGGACGCAGAGCACATCGACCTTCTGCTTCGGCAGCCATTCGAACAGCCCCTTCGACGCGGCGGAGCGGATGCCGTTGGTATTGAGCGTGACGATGCGCATGGGCGGTTCGATCGAGGACCGCGCATCTTATTACCGTCGCCGCCTGGGCACGTGACTTGCTCACGGCGCTCGGCCCGGGATTTCGGGCCTTGCGGGAACGGTTATGCGGCAGCGTCCGGGCAGGGAAGGCGATCGACGTCGCAGCAGCTGGGGACCTGTCCTGCGGTGTATTGGCTGCGTGGCGCAAGGCTGGATCGCGCTGGTTTTCGCGGTCCACGCCGACAGCACGCCCGATCCATTTCAATTCGCACCGCGGGAAGGCGTTCTGCCCGGCACCGTGCAGGTCAGCGAGACCTATACCGTGGCCGGCATCACCCAGCCGGCGCTGATCGACGTGGTGGGCGCCAACTACAGCGTCAACGGCCGCGCCTATACCGCCTCGGCCGGCGAGGTCGTGGCCGGCGATCGGGTCACGGTGCGTGCGCTCGCACCGAAGAGCTACGGACAGGAAATCATCACGACGCTGCTCGTCGGCGGCGTGGGTTTCGATTTCGTCATCCGCGCCCAGCCCGCGCCCGCGGGACTGCCGACACCGAGCTCTTTTCGTTTCGACGAGCTCTACGTTTCCGAAGTGCAGGGCTACGAGCCGACGCGCTATTTCTTCGTCAAGCCGCGCAGCACGCAGCGCACGCCCGCCGTGCGCGTGCAGAACCTCAAGGCACCGGCGCCGATCTCGGTCATCGGCGGCAGCTACCGCGTGAACGGCAGCCCCTACACGCAGGCCGACGGCGTGGTGAACAACGGCGACGTGGTGATGGTCAGCGCGGTGGCGCCGGCCATCTCGAACGATGCGGTCTCCGCGACGCTCAAGATCGGGTCGCGCGCAGCCTCTTTCACGCTGTTCACCACCGCCGATGCCGTGACCGAGACGCCCGCCGCGCTCGCGGGCACGCAGATGTTCGTGGTGCGCGATCGCAATCCCGTCCCGTTGCGCACGTTCGTGTATTACCCGCCGGGCTGGACCGCGAGCGATCGGCGCACCGCCTTCGTCTACGACTTCGGCGGTGCCTGGACCACCGGCGATCCTGCGAAATCGGTGAGCTGGGCCAAGTGGGCCGCGTCGAAGGGCATGGTCGGCATCGCGCCGGACTACCGCACCAACCAGCGCTTCGCCACGTCGCCGTTGGCGGCCGTCGATGACGGCCGGGCCACGCTGCGATGGGTGCAGGAACACGCCGCGGAACTGGGCATCGACATCTCGCGCATCGTCGTGGGCGGAAACTCCGCGGGCGGCCACGTGACGCTGTGGAGCGCGATCATGCAGACGCCCGTGGGCTCGGATCCGGCGAGCGCGCCGCTGCAGCCGCCCGCGGCAGTGGTCCTGGTCAGCGCGGTCTCGGACAGCTCGCTCGCCAGCGGCTACACGCCGTGGCGCTTCGGCGTCCACGCCGACGCGCTCAATCCGCAGGCGCACCTCGATTCGCCGATGCCGCCGACGATCGCCTTTCACGGCGACGCGGATCCGACCGTGTCGGTCACGCAATCCAGCCGCCTCTGCGAACTGATCGTCGCCGGCGGCGGCATCTGCCAGTTCGTCAGTGTTCCGGGTGGCGATCACGGCTATCGCACGCAGCCCAATCTTCCGGGCGACTGGAAACAGCGCACGTACGACATGATCGAACAGTTCCTGCGCGAGCAGGGATTGCTCGTCTGAATCCACTTCCAGGGAGCACGAGATGAAATCGGGGCCCATCACCGCCATCTTCGTGATGGCCGCACTCGCCCTGCCCGCGCAGGCCGCGACATTCCGCCACGCGACGTCTTCGAATCGCATCTACATCGAAGGCGGCGGCACCGCGACGCTCGGCCAGATCAAGGCGGCGCTGCCCAAGGCGCCGCTCACGCAGGTCGACGCCGCGGCCGGCATCTGGCAGCTCGACGCCAACCTGCTGATCGAGGACGGCACCGTGCTGCAGATCCACGGCAGTGCGGCGGGCGGCGATGCCAACGAGCTGCGCATCCGCAGCGGCGTGGCCGGGTTCGTCGAGATCACCGCCGATCACGGCGGCATCTCGCTGCGCAACACGCGCGTGAAATCATGGGACGCCGCCACCGGCGCCCCCGACACGAATGTCGCCGACGGACGCGCCTTCATTCGCGTGCGCTCGCGGCTGGCGTCCGACGGCGCCGCCGCGCTCGAGTCGCGCATGGACGTGATCTCCAGCGAGGTCGCCTACCTGGGATATGCCGGCGCCGAGGCCTATGGCCTGGTGTGGAAGGTGCTTGGCTCACCCACCAGCGTGCCGGACCTGTATGACCGCGTGCAGGTGCGTGGCGACATCCTCGATTCGAACATCCACCACAACTATTTCGGCGTCTACACGTTCGGCCACCAGGGCGGACGCTGGGCGAACAACGAGGTCGCGTACAACGTCGAATACGGAATCGATCCGCACGATGATTCGGACGCGCTGCTCATCGAGAACAACTTCGTCCACCACAACGGCAACCACGGGATCATCGCGTCCAAGCGCTGCGACCACGTCACGATCCGCAACAACCGCTCATGGGACAACGCGGGCAACGGCGTGATGCTGCATCGCTCGTCGGACGATGGGCTGGTCGAAGGCAA
>NZ_JAJFBP010000047.1 GCF_020697055.1 Panacagrimonas sp.
GCGGCGTTCGCGGGGCCGACCGAGCGCGGCCCGCCGGGCGAGCGGGTGCGTGTTGCGGGTTGGCGTGAATACCTGTCGCGCTTCGGTGAGCTCACGGAGAGTGCGAGCACGTCGTTCGCCTTGCGTGGCTATTTCGAGAACGAAGGCCAGGTTGCCTACGTGGTGCGCACGGTGGCCGCGCCCGTCGAAGCTTTCCAGACCTGGACCGTCGGCGAACTCGACGGAGCAGGTAGTTGGGCGCCGAGCGCGCCGGCAAGCGCGGGATTCGTGGCCGCGCGTTATCGCATTTCGGCCAGCAGCCCGGGAGCATGGGCCAACGGCCTGGAGATCTCGGTCGCGTACCGTCGCTTCGGTGCGCGCGCCGAGCCTGAACTGGATTTCGTGATCCGCCCGCGGCGCGGGTCCAGCGAAGTCCTCCACGGACTTTCGCCCGCGGATCTCACGAGGCAGATCGCGATCGCCGAGCGCTCGGCGCTGATCCGCATCGCGCCCGATCCAGCGTTCCTCGCGGTGGCCGCGCCACACGTGGGCCCGCTGGCCATGACCTGGCCCGCGATGAAACTGGCGGGCGGCGGCGAATCGCCGGCCGGCCGACCGGAGTACGACTCCGCTGTCCAACTACTTCTCTCGGAACCCGAGGCCGCGTTGCTGGCGCTGCCCGATCTGCATGCGATGAACGGCACGGCGGCCGACATCGACGCCGTGTTCGCGTCGCTGGTGATCGGCGCCGAAGGCAGGCTCGATCGCCAGGTGCTCGCGTCCACGCCTGGCGACGTGCATCGCACGGAGCAGGTTGCCGCGTGGATCGATCAACAGCGCGCCATCCTCGGCGACCGCGGCCTGCGCACGGTTGCCGCCTATCACCCCTGGATCGACGTCGACGACCCGCTGGGCGGAGTCATCGCACCGCTGCGCCGCATCTCGCCCGTGGGCCATGTCGCCGGAGTAGTGAGCCGCCTGGATCGGGAACGCGGCGCGCACCACACACCGGCCAATGCGCCGCTGTTCGGCGCCGTCGACGTCGGCGATCACTTCGACAACGGCGAGCAGGCGCTGCTGGCGGAATCCGGCGCGAACGTCCTGCGGTGCGCGGCGGGCCGCGGCCTCGTGGTGTGGGGCGGACGCACACTGGCGGACCCGGAGGTCGAGCCCGAACACCTCTACCTGGCGCATCGCCGCCTGATCCACCGGCTGGTGCGCGCCATGCGCCGCGCCGCCGAGCCCCTGGTGTTCGACAACAACGGCCCCGCACTGTGGCTCGCGCTGGTGCGCGCGCTCACCACCGTGCTCATGCAGGCGTACCGCGCCGGCGCGCTCAAGGGCGAGCGTCCCGGCCAGGCTTTCCGCGTCACCTGCGACGAATCCAACAATCCACCCGCGTCGGTCGACGCCGGTTTCGTGCTGTGCGAAGTGCTGCTCGCGCCGGCGACGCCGATGGAGTTCATCACGCTTCGCATCGCGCTCAGCAGCGAGGGACGCCTGGAGATGATCGAGCCATGACGGACCTGCTGCCTAACTTCCGCTTTCTGGTCACACTGGATCCGGCCGACGCCTATCTGCCGGCGCGACAGGCCGCGCTGCTGCCGGAGATCGCGGCCGGGGCGTTCCAGACGGTCACGGGCCTCGGCGCCGACCTCGAAGTGTTCGCGTATCCCGAAGGGGGCCTCAACGAATTCACGCACCAGCTGCCGGTGCGCCACAGCTGGAGCCGCATCGTGCTCAAGCACGGATTCGTGCGCGATCCGGAGCTGTGGCAGTGGTACCAGGTCGGGCTAACACAGTCGCTGGGCGCGCGCCGTGACGGCTCGATCATGCTGCTCGACCGCGCCGGCAAGCTGCAGATGTCCTGGGAATTCCGCGGCGGCATCGCCGCCAAGTGGATGGGACCCGAACTCAATGCCATGGAGTCGGGCGTCGCCATGGAGAGCCTCGAGATCGCTCACCAGGGCCTGACGCTGGCGGGCGGCGTGTTCGATCTCGGCGAGGCCATCGATACCGTCGTGGGGTTGTTCGACTGATGATCACCATCGAGCATCTGGAAGTGCAGTTCGACGTCGCCGGCGAAGGCGACGAGCAGGTGTTCGCGCGTTACTTCGCGCGCTACATCAACCAGTGGCAGCGCATCGAGCGCCAGGAAGAGCTGCAAAAGCAACGCCTGCGCCGCGACCAGCGCATCGGCGACGACGGGAGCTACGCATGATCGAGATCCCCCTCGCCAGCGCGAAGCAGGGCCCGAAGAAGGCCGTGCTGCAGGTGGTGCGCCCGACCGGCGTGCCGCCCATCGAGCTGCTGTTCAATCCAACGGAGTACCAGCTCCAGAAGACCAACAACTTCGCCGAGATCGCGATTCCGGGCCTCGAGACGCCGCCGCTGCAGTACGTGCGCGGTTCCGCCCAGAAGCTCACCACGGAACTGCTGGTCGACACCACGGACACGCTCGAGGACGTGCGCGACCGCACGGATCTGCTGCAGGGCCTCATGAAGATCGATGGCGAGATCCACGCGCCGCCCATCGTCCGCCTGGTCTGGGATGGCGACGTGTTCCTCGGCGTGGTCGAGAGTCTCAACATCACGTTCGTGCTGTTCTCGCCGGACGGCGTTCCGTTGCGAGCCAGGCTCAACCTGGTGCTCATCGAGTACCGCACGGTCGAGGACCAGGTGGCCGAAACGCCTCGGCACTCACCCGACGTCGACAAGTTGCACGTCGTGCGGCGGGGCGATTCGCTCGCAACCATCGCGAACCTCGCCTACAACGATCCGACGCAGTGGCGCGCCATCGCCGCCAACAACGGCATACAGGATCCTCGGCGCGTCACGCCCGGCGTGAGCCTGCAGATCCCGAGATTGCGCTCATGACCGCGCTGCAGGGCCTCCCGCATGTCGACTACTACGCGCCGGCATTTCGCGTGGAGATCGATGGCGAGCAGCTCGCACCCGCGACCAACGGCGACGTCCTCAGCCTGTCCGTGAAGATGGACATCGAGCAGATGACGAGCTTCGAGATGACGGTGGCCAACATCGCCACGTTCCGCAGCGCCAGCCAGACTTTCAAGTACAGCGACGGCGATCAGTTCGACATCGGGCGCCAGGTCCACATAAAGATGGGTTACGCCGACGGCCTGCTGTCGATGATCACCGGCCAGATCACCAGCGTCTCGCCGAAGTTTCCGCAGCAGGGTCCTCCGACACTCACCGTCAGCGGTCAGGACGGCCTGTTCAAGCTCAAGGACCGCAAGCCCGAAGACGGCGAACAGATCCAGTACGTCGGCATGCACGATTGGGAGATCGCCGAGAACATCGCCCAGCGCAACAACCTGCGCGTGGTCGTGACGCGCGAAGGACCGATGCATCAGGAGGTCATCCAGCGCATGACCGACGACGCCACTTTCCTCAAGGAGCGCGCTGCCCGAATCGACTTCGACTGCCACGTGCTCACCGATCCCGAAAGCGGTGAGGCCACGCTGCATTTCGTGAAACCCACCGACGGCCGCGCGGGCGCCATCGAGTCGTTCGCCTACCGCTGGGGTCAGGATCTCCTCCATTTCACGCCGACGATCAACATGTCCGACCAGGTGGGCAGCGTCACCGTGCATGGCTGGGATCCCGACACCAAGGCGCCCATCGTCGCCACCGCCGGGCCCGACGATCTGCCGCGCCAGCCGGATGCGGGTGAAAGCGGTCCGGAGGCCGCGGCACGCACGCAGTCGGGCAAACAGGACGTGGTGGTCGACGCGCCCGTGGCCAACCACCAGGAAGCATTCGAGCTCGCGCGCAGTCTGCTGCTGCAGCGGGCCTATCGATTCATCACGGCTGCGGGCCAGATGATCGGGAAGCCCGAGCTGCGACCCGGCCACAATCTCGAGCTGTCGGGTCTGGGCCGTTTCGATGGCTCGTACTACGTGACGAAGGTGGAGCACCAGATAGATGCGAACGGATACCTGACCTCATTCGAGGCGCGGAAGATCGTGCACCGCGTGCCCGCATGAGCAACGCCGCACGCCAGGCCCTGCGCACCGACCGCCGCTTCTTCGGCGTGGCGGAAGGGCTCGTCGACGAGGTACGCAACGACGGCAAGGTCCGTGTCACCTATCCCTGGCTCGACGGCAGTGAGACCCGCGGCAGTCCGCAGATGGTCAGCGAGTGGTGCCGGGTCGCGCAGTTCTTCGCGGGTCCGGGGCACGGTGCGTTCTTCATCCCGCGCAAGGGCAGCGAAGTGCTGCTGGCCTTCATCCACGGCGACATGCGCCGGCCCGTCATCATCGGTGGGCTCTACAACGGCGTCGATCTGCCGCCGGGCACCGATACGCCGCTCGATACACACGTTCGCCACCTGCGTATCCAGTCGCCCACCGGACATCGCATCAGCATGTTCGACCCCGAGCAGCCGGGCGCCGTCGGCGCGGTGATCATCGAGAACTCGAACGGCGACAAGATCACGATGTCGACCAACGGCACCGTGCGCATCAAGGCGAAAGGCGCGCTCGAGCTCGAGGGCGCGTCCGTCCGCATCAACGGGCGCATCGTCGCGCCCAGCATGAATTCCATCTAGGGGGCGCGGTGGCCGAAGTAGACATCCCGATCCCCGACGAGCTGCGCGAAGCCCTGAGTGCGCCGAAGTGCATCGACTTGTCACTGCCGGAGCCCAAGAAACTCACCATCACGCTACCTACCGGCGGCACGCTGACTTCGCTGGCCAATATCGGCCAGAACATTCCGAACGACTGCTCGCTGACGTTCAGCCTCATGCTGCAGATAGCGCCGCTCATGGCGGCCTCGGCCTGTGTGCTCAAGATCCTGAAGCTGCTCAAGCCGCTGAGTGACGCGGTGACGAGCTTCCCGCCGTCACCCAAGCTCGTGAAGGACATCGTCGAGGCGGTCGCCGATCTCGCGCCTTGCTTCCTGCAGCTCACGCCCGCGGGGATGATCCCATTCGTACGCGACATCCTTTGCCTGATCCTCAAGGTGTTGAACTGCCTCATTGGCCAGCTCAAGACCATCGTCAACCTGCTGAGCGGCCTGCAGATCAGCCTGGTCACGGCGCGCGAACAGGGCAACGACGAGCTCGTCGAGACGCTCGAGTGCGCACAGAACAATGCGATGACGGCGATGGGGCACCTGTTCGAAGGACTCGAGCCCGTCAAGGCCATCATGGACCTCGCGTCCCCGTTCATGAGCATCGCGGGCGTTCAGGCCATCCAGCTGCCCGCGATCGCGCCCGCCGGCGACCTCGAGGCGCTCAACAAGACCATCAACCAGCTCGACGAAGTGGTGGACACCATCCAGCAGGTCGTCGACGCGCTCGGAGGGTGCCCGGGATGAAGGCGGATTTCCTCGGACGCGGCTGGCGTTTTCCCATCCTGCCCGACGCGGCCGGCGCGCTGTCGTACGCGGAAGGCCCGGAGCATGTCGAGCACTCGCTGCGGCTCATTCTCATGACCGTGCTGGGCGAGCGCGCGATGCGCCCCGACTTCGGCTGCGAAGCGCCGGACCTGGTGTTCGCGCCCGGCAGCGTGCAATACCTGCGTCTGCTCGAGTCCGCGGTGCGCAAGGCGGTTCGCGACTTCGAGGCGCGCGTGCAACTCGAATTCGTGAACGCGGAGCTCGACCCGGTGGAGCAGAACCGCGTCACCGTGCACATCGGCTACCAGATCCGCGGCGCCAATTCGCGCAACAACCTCGTGTTCCCGTTCTATCTCGGTATCGACGAGGCACCGCTATGACGTTGCCCGCGATGGTCCTCGACGATCTCACCTGGCAGGACATGGTCGATGCCATACGTACGCGCATTGCCGCCAACTCGCGCGGCAAATGGACCATGCACGGTCCGCAGGACACCGGCGTCACATTGCTGGAGCTGTTCGCCTATCTGTTCGAGCAGCGCATCTACTGGCTCGACCAGGTGCACGCGCCGCTGGCGCGAGCGCTGCTCGCGCTCCTGGACGACACACCGCGCGTCACGCAGGCGGCGCGCACCGTGCTCGCGTTTCCGACTCCCGACCCGGCCGTGCCCACGCGGATCGTCGCCGGCGCCCTGTTCAGCACCACGCTGGGCGAACAGGTGCTGCCGCTCACGACTCTCGAAAGCGTCGATGTGCTGCCCGTGCACGACGATGATCCCGATGCGCCCGGCAGCCACCCGAAGCTTTCGCTGCGCGTCGACGGTCACGACCAGACTGCGCGGCTGAGCACGCTGGGTGCGGTGCCGCTGCTGCCGGCCGACGGCAGCGCCGGGCGCTTCGAGATCGTGCTCTGGCTCGATCGCACGCTGGACGCCAGCGAGCGAGACGGCACATGCACTTTGCTGCTCGAGCTCGCGGCGCCCGACGCCTGCGCGCCCGAGTGGGCGCCGCGCAGCACGGATTCGCACTGGTTCTCGCGGGTGCCGTCGAGTGGATACGACACGGTCGACGCATCGGCGGCGATATCGGGTTCCTGTGGGCTCGAACCCGCGGTGATCCCGCCACCGACATCCGAGGCTGATCCGCTGCTCGGCGAAATCGCGCCGGAGTGGGCCGCGCGCGAGCTGCGCGTGCCAGCGCCCGCCACGCTGGCGCTGGCGTACAGCACCGGTCCAGGCGCATGGAAGCCGCTGCACGCTGAGTCGTGGATCGACGGCACCGGTGGCCTGCGCCGCTCGGGTGTGTGGCGCGTGCGAATTCCCGTCGACTGGGCGCAGTCGGGCGCCGACGTGGATGGCCTCACGCCGTATGCGCTGGCCGTTTCCTGCGAAGAGGGGACGTTCGCATCTGCGCCGGTGCTCACGCGGTTGGTCCCCAATGTCGCCGTCGCGCGCCAGGTGGAGAGCGTGCAGCTCACGTCCGCATCCCTCGAGCCGCAGCTCGACGCATGGCTCAAACTACCGGGCCAGCAGCTGGCCCTCGATCGGACGCGGTCGGAACCCATCGAAGATTCGGTGCAGCTCGAGTTACGCGAGGCCGATGGCGAGTGGCGCCGCTGGCGCGCCACCGATGACTTCTACCGCCATGGTCCCGGGGACCGCGTGTTCACCGTGGACCGCGCGCGCAAGCTGCTGCGTTTCGGCAACGGCCTCACGGGCCGGATCCCGGTGCTCGCGGCGCCACCCGGCGACCGTGCGCGCGTGTGTTATCTCGCGGGCGGGGGCAGCGTCGGCAATCTCGCGCGGCAGGTGTGGCAGTCGCCCGGGGTGGCGCTGGCGCCCGTGAATGCCGTGCCGGCCGTCGGCGGCGCCGAGGCCGAGAGCTTCCGCGAAGCGGACGCGCGCGTGGCGCGCGATCTGCAGCGCACCGAGCGCGCCGTCACGGCGCCGGACTACGAGACTCTCGCAAAGACCACGCCGGGCGTCGCCATCGCGCGCGCGCATACGGCCGTGGGTTTCCATCCTGATTTTCCGTGCCAGGCGCTGGGCGGCGTGACCACGGTGTTCGTCGTGCCCGAAGTGCCGCGCGGCGACGGAACGGGCGCCGACCTCGGCGTGGCCACTCCCATCGTCGACCCCGGCGCGTTGCGCACCGTGGCAGAGCGGCTGGAGGCGCGGCGGCTGCTGTCGCACGAGGTCTACGTGCGCGCCGCGCGATATCGCGCCGTGTACGTCGATGTCGACCTCGTCGGCATCGTGCTCGACGAGGCTTCGCTCACGGGCGCGATCCGGGCGCATCTCGCGCGTCACCTCGATGCGCTGATCGGTGGTGAGGCGGGCGCGGGCTGGGAATTCGGCGCGCCATTGCGTCCGACCGCGCTGCTGCATCAGGTTCAGACCGTGCTGGGCAAGGGCGTGGCCGTTGCCCGCGTCGGCATCGCGCTCGATGCGCCCGACGATTTCGAAGACTGCGCCGACGTGAGCATCGGCGCGCACGAACTCGTGTATCTCGCGGGGTTCGATGCGTCGTACCGGCGCTCATCGATGACGAATGGAGGCCTGCGATGAGCGCGGCCTGGTGGGGACGCGAAGCCGGAGAAGAACTGCCTGTGCAGATCGATCCGCCGCGCATCGCCGATCCGGGCCGCTCCGCCGTGCGCGCGGCCGTCGAGGCGCGAATCGCGGCGTTCACGCCCGAATGGCGGCAGCGTACGCCGGGGGACGCGGGTGACGCGTTGCTGAGTCTTCACGCCGAGCTTGCCGAGCCGCTGCTCGAGCGGCTCAATCGCATGCCGGACAAGGCATTCCGCGAATTCCTGCGCACCGCGCGCGTCGCGTCGCCGCCCGCGCGACCCGCTCGCGCTACGCTCGCATTCACGGTCGCCGATACCGCCCCCGCCAGCGTGCTCGTGCCGCAAGGTTTCCAGGTCGCCGCATCGGCCGCCGACGCGTCCGGCGCGCGCGTGGTGTTCGAGACCGAGCAGGCGCTGTACGCCGCGCCCGGCACAGTGGCCAGGACCTTCGTGCAGGAAGGCAATCGCTCGTTCGAAGTGACGTTGACGGGTGCGAATCCCACGGCGAGCGTGCTGGCGCTCGGCAATGCGCGGCCGGGCTCGGCATTGCTGATCGGGCTGTCGGGCGCGGCCGCGCCAGGGCCGACGATCACGCTGATGTTGCACCGGACAGCGAACGCGGGTCCGCCGCCCGCGGTTGCGCACGGCGGCCTCGATCCCGATGCCGTGACGGCGCAGCCCATCCTGCGCTGGAGTTTCCTCGACGGTGGCAGTTTCGAAACCGCTGAGGTCATCCGCGACGAGTCGCGCGGACTGCGGCAGAGCGGTGCGGTGGAGCTGCGGTGCCCGCGCACCTGGCGCCCGGGCACGCCCGCGGGCGTGGCCGCGCCGAAGCCTTTGCGCTGGTTGCGCCTGCAACTGGTTGCCGGAGCATTCGCCGCGCCGCCCGCGCTCGCGTTCATGGAGCTCAATGCCGTGACGGCAGTGGCCGCACGCACGGTGCGCGGAGAACCACTCGAATACGTGCCGGACAGCGACGGCCGACGCATGCGACTGAGCCAGCGTCCGGTGCTCGCGGGTTCGCTGCGCCTGACGGTGAATGAAGGATCCATCGGCGCGGACGGTGCCCGCGTCCAAAGCTGGCAAGAGGTCGAGGGGCTCGAGAGCTATGGCCCGGACGATCGCGTTTTCGAGCTCGACGAGAGCACGGGCGAGCTGCAGTTCGGCGACGGCTTGCACGGCGCGCTGCTGCCGAGGGGCGTGCGCCACGTGATCGCGCAGCAATACCAGGTGGCCACCGGCGACGCCGGCGCGGTCGCCGCGGAACAGATCAAGAGCTTGCAATCTTCGGTGCCGTTCGTCACCAAGGTGACCAACAATCTGCCGGCGAGTGGCGGTCACGACGCCCTGTCGGTCGACGAGGCCTCGCTGCTGGGTCCGCAGCTGCTGCGCGCACGCAATCGCGCCGTGGCCGTGGCGGATTACGAACTCATGTCGCTGAGTGTGCCCGGCGCGGATGTGTCACGCGCCCATGCCGTGGGCGGCACCCATGCGGGGCTCGATGACGCGCGCGTGCCCGGCACGGTGAGCGTCTATCTGCTCGGCCCGCGCTCAGTGACGACACCGCCGTATCCCAGTCAGGCCACGCTCGATGCGGTCGCGCGACACTTGTCGGGCACGCTGGCGCCGGCCGGTGTCGAAGTCGTAGCCGCCGCGCCGTATTTCCACGAGATCAGCGTACGCGCCACGCTGGTCGTGGCCGCGACCGCCGACTATGGCGAGGTGTTGCGCGCCACACTGCGCGAGCTCGACGCCTGGTTCGATCCGCTCACCGGTGGTGAGGACGGTCGCGGCTGGCCGTTCGGCGGCACCATCCAGCATGCCTCGCTGGTGCGTCGTGTGATCGGTCGCGTGCCCGGACTCACGGCCCTCGGCACACTCAATCTCACCGTGGATGGTGAGACCTTCGGTGCTTGCGCCGACTTCACGCCGCGTCCGCATAGCCTGTTCTGGCCGCTGCCGCACGAATTGCGCGTGGCCGAGGGAGTGCGCGCATGAGCTGCTTGCCACCACCGGCGACCTTCCGGCTGCTCGACTGGCTCGTGGGCTGGGATCCCGATTCGGTCGAAGGCATCACCGGTCTCGAACTCGAGAGCGGATTGCAGCTGGCATTCATCGGCGGATCGGGCGGCATCGTGCCGGCCGACGACGTTGGCCCCTGGCTGTCGCCGGCCGCGCTCGCGCGCGGCTGCGCGCCTTGCGAGTGGTACCTGGTCACGCCCTGTCCCCCGGCTTCGAGGCTGCTTCGCAAGGATGTGTGCGCGCCGTGTTTCACCGAGGCCGAACCCGGATCGGCCGGCATCCTGAAATGCGCGGTAGCGGTGGCGGCCGCGGGCCACCATGTGGCCGTATCCGATGCGGCGCAGGACGCCATCTTCCTTTTCGCGGATCACGGACGCCGGCTGGTGTCGCGAGTACCGTTCGCGCGGCCAGGCGCACTCGCGTTCGCGTCCTCGTTCTCGAACTCGTTTTCATCGGGAGGCGAATGGCTGGTGTACGACACGGCGCGGCAGCGAATCGCGCATCTCGATCTCGCCGGCCTCGCGCGCGGCACGCTCGCGCCTGTGCCGCCTGGCCCTGTCGACCGCATGGCCGTGGATTCGGAACAACGTCTCTGGATCGCCGTCGAGGAATCACCGCTCGACGGTCGACCGCAAGTCAGCCTGTGGTTCGCCCGTCGCGACGATGCGCAATTCACCAGTGCCACTTTCGATGATTTGCAGCGCGCTTTCCCGCTCAACGGGATCAGCGTGACCAACGACTGCGGATTCTGCCTGGTGGATTCGAGCGATTGCGGCCCCTGTTTCTCGTGGTATGGCCGCGAGTTGCCGAAGCCGCTGGTGCCGGTGCCCGCGAGCGCGCAGTACGTGACCCAGGGCCAGCTGCTCACACTCGCGATCGACAGCGGCGTGCCGCGCTGTCGCTGGCACCGCGTGCGCTGGCAGGGCAGCGTGCCGCCGGGCACGACGCTGTCCATTTCGGTCGCGACGAGCGACCAGCCTGTGCCGGCGGCGCAGGGCGTGGCCGACGGCGTCTGGTCCGCGTTCGCGCCGGGTATTCCGCATCCCGGCGACTGGCAGCGCGTCGACAATCTCGACGACTTCCTCGTGCGTCAACCCGCCGGGCGCTACCTCTTCGTGCGCATCCGCATGACGGGTGATGGCCGGCAGACGCCGCGACTCGCGCGCATGCGCATCGACCTGCCGCGTCAAACCAGTCTCGACCAGCTGCCCATGGTGTTCCGCGACAGCCCCGAGGCAGAGGACTTCAGCGAGCGTTTCCTCGCGCTGTTCGATTCCTTCCTCGACGACATCGACGAGAAGATCACGCGCATGCCCGCGCTGCTCGACGCCGGCGGCGTGCCGGATGGCGTGTTGCCCTGGCTCGGTGGTTTTCTCGACATCGCGATGGATCCGGCCTGGGACGCCGCGCGGCGCCGGCGCCTGTTACAGGCTGCACCCAAACTATTTCGCATGCGGGGCACCGTGGACGGATTGCGTGCCGCGCTCCGGCTCGTGTTCGACATCGAGCCGGTGATCCGTGAGGCCGCGAACGAACGTGCCTGGGGCGCGGTCGGCGGCGTCGCGCTTTCCGGTGGAGTGCGCCTGTTCAGTCCCTCGCAGTGGCGATTCCGGCTGGACCGCTCGCGGCTCGGCCGCGCGCCGCTGCGCAGCGTCGGCCAGATCGAGCTCGACCCGTTCACCTCGGTGGCGTACCGATTCGACGTGCTCGTGCCGCTCAAGCTCGCGGCGCCTTTGCGTCAGCGCGTGCAGCAGCTCATCGATGCGCAAAAGCCCGCTCACACCGTCGCGCGGCTCATGGATAGCCGCGGCTCGTTCCTGCTCGGCGGCGACCTCAGCGTTGGCGCCGACACCATCCTGGCGCCATTCGACCCGAGCGTGCTCGGCGCCGGCGGCAACGTGCGGCTGGGCCGCGGAACCATTTTGTCGGGCGCGCGCGCCGCACAGGCCGAAGGCCTGCGCATGCCGCGCCTGATGCAGACCATGGAGTGAAGGCAATGACCAAGATTTCAGAGAAGCCCGCCTGCGTCCCCATGCCGGACTTCGAGCGTTTGCAGTTCTACTACGGACGCAGCCTCACGGTCGCAGACCTGCAGTCCGAGCAGCAGTACTTCCTCGAAAAGATGCGGCTGCATACGCGCTGCTTCGCCGGCACCGGCATCGTGTGCGGGCTCGGCGTGGCACCGGTGCCGCCCAAGGATGACTGCCAGAGCGAAGATGACCACAAGCGCTCCGAGACCTTTCGCGAGCTGCGCCGCGTCTCCGCGCAGCTCGCAAAGCTCGCCGAGGACAAGTCCGCGGCGGCCGAGGCCGAGCGCAAGAAACTGGCGGCCCGGCAGGAAGCCCTGCGACGCGACGCGGAGAAGTGGCGCGAGTGCGGGGCACATCCGCACGCCGCGGAATCCGCGAAAGTCGTGGTCGACTGCGGCTGGGCCATCGATTGCGAGGGGCGCGAGATCATCGTGCGCGGCCCGCAGGTCGTGGACCTGCGGCAACTGTTGTCGCGCGAAGATTGCCGCGAGATCGACAAGGCTTGCGGCGGCGATGGCGAGCGGCCCGTGGTCGAGCTGTCCATCTGTTACTGCGAGCAGCAGACCTATCCGTCCCGTCCCATCGTTCAGGACAACTGCGATCTGCCGCAGAAGTGCAAGTTCGGCCGCGTGAAGGAGGGCTATCGCTTCCGGGCCAGCCTCGCGTTCCAGGGCCCTGACGAGCGCTGCAGCAACTGTTGCGAACCCTGCCACTGCGAATGCGTGGTGCTCGCCCGCATCACATGGCCGGTCGATGAACCCCTCGGCGCGGACGACATCGACTGGAGCGTGCGCCGGGACCTCGGCGTGTACCAGACCACCGTCATCGAGGGCATCAGCTGGGCGCACGGCGCGACCTACGATAGCGCCGTCGCCAAGTCCGTGATCGGAACGGACCAGCGCAACGTGACGCGCACGCACGGCATCGAGGTGCATTTCTCGAAGCCGGTGTACGCCGAGACGCTGCAACCCGGCGTGGTCACGCTGTATCGCGAGCAGGCGGGCAAAGGCCTCGCGGGCGTGATCTCCGTCATCGAGGGCAGCTTCGTCGACAAGCCCGAGACGGGCCTCGTCACCTCGTTCAAATATCGCGACGACAGCGGCGAAACGCTCAACAGCGGCGACCGCGTGCTGATCCTGATCCGCGGCAACTTCATCCTGGATGCGTGCTGCCAGCCGCTCGACGGCGAGCATGTCGGCGGCCTCGTGCCCCAGATCGCCGCTTACGTCGACAAGTGCGAAGCCCGGAACACACCACCGAAGCCGCCTTGCGCGGCCCGGCCCAAGCCCTGGACCTCCGGCAACGGCCGGCCAGGCGCGACCTTCGAAAGCTGGTTCTTCATCGAGTAGCCGTGGGAGATATAGATATGAGTGGAAAACACTATGGATCCGGTGGCTGCGGCTGCGGCGGCGGTGGAGCAAAAAGCATCATCTCCGTGAGCGACGGCTCGATACCCCGCAATTCGAAGGTGGCACGCACGGGCCATCACGCGCGCGCCCGCGCCGCCTCGCAGGGAGCGAAAGGCGGCGGAGGATGCGGGTGTGGCTCCGGCGGATGCGGCGGATCATGCGGCGGAAGCTGCTCGTGCGGTGGTGGCGAATCGAGCTGCGGGTGCAATCCCGGCGTGCTGGTTCAGCCATCGTTCTTCGCGGGGCAGTTGCTGACCGACGACGATCTGCAGGCGCTCACCAACTACGTGGTCACGAAGCAGCGGCTGCACAATCGCTTCCTCATCGGCAGCGGTGTCGCATGTGGTCTCGCGGTGACCTGCCATCCCTGCGGCGGTGGCAAGGTGATCGTGCAGCCTGGCTACGCGGTGGACTGCTGCGGCAACGAGATACTGGTTCCCTGCGCGGTGGAACTGGATATCAATGCCATGGTGCGCGAGCTCAAACTGGCGCAGCAGGGCCAGGATTGCGGCGATCCTTGCGCGCAGCCCACTCCGGATCGCGGTTCGCGCGCGGGCGCCGCCACCAACGCAGCGGGAACCGCCGCCAACCCCAACTCGCCGAACGAACCGGAAGTGCTCGTGGAAAAGCCACGCGGCAAGCGTTACTGCATCTACCTGGAATACTGCGAGGAGCCGACCGACCTGGTCGCGCCCTACACTCAGGACGACTCGTGCAGCGTCACCTGCCAACCGAGCCGGCTGCGGGAGGGATTCCGATTCGAACTGCGGTGTCCGACGGAGGACCCGGAGCCACCCAGTTTCGTCGACCGGCTGCGCTGTTGCATCGGCGATCTGGGCGAAGCCGACAAACGCTCGGCGGACTTCGAACGCGCGCAGCTCTACGCGCGCAAGAGCCAGGTGGCGCTGGCGGCTCACAAGGCCGGCGCCGCGCCGCGGTTCATCGACGACGACGCCATCGTGCTGATCGATGCACAGAAGAAGTTCGGCAACGCGGCCACGGAGTTCATGGTGACGCGCGCCGCACGCGCGGCCGCGACCGGCGACACGAAGCCACTGGACGAGGCGGCGCTGCGCGTGGCACTCGACGAAGTGCGCGCGGTGGGCGCGGCCACGGCGCGCTTCCACCTGATGAGCGCCGCGGAACGCAAGAAGGCGCTCGAGAAACATGCAGGCCTCGCCGAGGCCATGGAGCAGAACCGCGAACTGCTGCAGAAACACGGCCCGACACTCGCGGGTGAGGCCGAGAAGGTGCTGTCGTCACCGCTGGAGCGCACGCTCGCGAGGTCGATGGTGAGCGATGCGGTCAAGTACTCGGACCCGCAGCTCTCCGCCACCGAGCGTTCCACCAAGGCTGCCTATTTCCATGCCTACGACAGCGCGTACGCCGCCGCGGCGGGCCAGCAACTGAACGATGCTCTCGCCAGCTTCAAGTCATGGCTGTTGCGCAAGATCGACGAATGCCCGCCGACTGGACAGTGCTGTCTCACCGCGGAGATCGAGGCCATCCGGATTCCCACGGGCGAGGAACTCACCGAGGAAACCACCGCCGCGGCCGAGAAACTGGTGCGTGCGTTCATCCGCTACCTCCTCGACTGCATCTGCAGCGCACTGCTGCCGCCGTGTCCGACCTGCGACGACTCGGGCGTGAAGCTCGCCTGCGTCACCGTGTACGACTGCGAGGTGTGCGAGATCTGCAATCTCGAGCGGACGTTCCTGCTCACCGAGAGCAATCTGCGCTACTGGCTGCCGTTCCTGCACGGCTTCGGCGAGGCGCTCGAGAAGCTGTGTTGCGAGTTCGCCGGCCGCTTCCGCATCCGCGACGATTCGCGCCGGCTGCCTGACGGCGCATCGATCGATACCGCGGCCCTCGAGTTGCGCAAGCAGTCAAACTACTTTCGAACTGGCGCGCAACTCGGCAATACGGCGGCCTCCATGGAGCTGTTCCCGCATATCGCGCGCGTCACCGGTGTCGATCTCGGCGCCGCTCGGTCGGCGCTCAACCTCGGCGGCAACATGGCGCGCCTCACCGCGCGCGACCCGATGATCACATCGATGGCGGCGCGATTCACCGACCTCGACGCTGGCCGGGAGAGCGGCGCGCGACTCATCGGCCAGGCGCTCGACAGCGCGCCGGCGCGCGAGGCGATTCGCCAGGAGACCGAGAAGGCCGTCGCCAGCCGTATCAAGGAGGCAACGGGTGAAATCGACAAGCGGCAGGCGAAGGTCATCAAGGATCTCCAGGCGCAGAACGAGGAACTCAACAAGCGCCTGGTCGCGCTCGAGAAGAGGAAGACGCCGTGAGTACCGTCATTTCCCGGCCGGTGTTCTCCGAGAACCAGGTGCTGAGCGCCGCCGACGTCAATGCCATCGTGGCGCACGCGCGCGATTCGCGTCAGCGGCACGACCGCCACCTGCACAGCTGGGGCATCGCCTATGGGCTGATGCTCGAAGCCGCCGCGCGCAGCGACCCCAGCGGCAACTACGTCGAGGTCAGCGTGTCGCCTGGCGTGGCCATCGACGGCGGTGGCCGCGAGATCGTCGTGACCGAAAGCACGCGGGTGAGCGAGGACGCCTTCGACCAGCTCAATATCACCGACAGCGCCAACGACCCCGAGGTGCATTTCTACCCCGTGTATCTCGTGGGGCGTGACGAGCAGGGTTCCGCCGCCGGGCGCCGCGTTTCGCAATGCCTGGAGAATCCATCCACCCGCGTCCAGGAGTCGTACTTCATCACGTTCGGTACGCTCGGCTCGGCGGCCGATCTCGACCAGCAGGTGGCGCTCGACGCCGATGCGCCCGCGGGTACGCGCCCGAAGCCGTGGAAGATCCTGCTCGGCTACGTGAGCTGGGATGGCGTGCACTTCGCAGCGATCAGCACCGTGGATGCCGGCATCGGGCGCCGCTACGTGGGTGCGCGTGGCGGTGAGGTGACCGGCTTGGGCGACGGCCTGGCGCTGCGCTCCGCGGCGCGCACGGTTCCCGACAAGGCCGCGCTGGTCATCGACAACACCGACGGCGGGCAGATGCGTTTCGGTCTGCACGACAGCCTCGGCAACGTGGTGCCCGTGTTCACGGTCAACGCGCAGGGCGACGTGATCGCCGAGGGGAAGATCCTCGGTGCCATTGCCGGTGGCGTGCAGGTGGAATCGGGCGTGGTCACCGATGGACTCGATGTGCCGCTGCCCGCCGGCATCACGCAGAAGCAGATCGACGACGGCGAGGCCACCGTACAGATCACGGTGACGCCGCGATACCAGCAGCCGGCGTCGTTGCCAACGCTCGGCGCCAGCGACTACTGGCTGCAGCAGCCGCTCGAGTGTCGTGTCGACGGCCGCCGGGTAGTTTGCCTGGTGCGCTGGGAGTCCACGTCCGGCGTCCCGGCGGCATTGGTGCTGCCCGGAGTCTGCGATTACGTGTGCATGGGCTTCGTCAAACAGGAGACCCCATGATGGACAAGATGAATGTGGTCACTTTCCGCGCCACCAGCCATGTGCTCGGCGCAGTGGTGCGCGCCTCGCAGCCAGACGCGCCAATGACCGTGGATCACGTGGCTGCCACCGGGATCCGCCTGCGCGACGGCGCGAACCTTCACCTGCAGGCGCTCATCGATCCGGGCCAGCTGCAGGTGGTCCAGGTGGACTACGACACGCGCGTGTTCTACCGCCCGCAGCTGTTCAGCGTCGTCGGCGGGCGCGCGGAGCAGCAGACGGTGGGAGCGGTCACGGCGTCGCTCGGCGCCGGCGCGGCGGTCACGGTCACCCTGCCGGTCGCCACCACGGGTGCCATCGAGGCATTCGTGCACGTCAGCGGCGGTGCGCTCACCGAATCCATCGTGCGCGCGGTGCCCATCGCGAACGGTGCAACCAATGGCAATGCCGGGCTGATTCTCGGCGCGGGTGTGTACACCCTGGTCGTGCTGGTGCCGGGCTACGCCACCGTCATCCTCACCGACACGCTGCCCTGACCGATGCGCGGACGGACGCGGGCATGAGCGAGTCGATTCGCATCCGGCACTGTCGCCTGCGCGTGGTACGTCGCGGCGGCTGGAGCTGGGGCGCGGACCCGAAGCAGCTCGCGGAACGGATCACACGCCGCCTGCCGGCGTTGCTCGCGAAGCTGCTGACCGAACAGCTGGCCGGGATGCCGCCGGATGCGCGCATTTCGAAGCTCACACTGCGCATTCCCGCAAGGCTCGGCGAGTTTTATTCGTTGCCGGCAAGCGGGGATAGCGACGCGGCTGGCGACCTTTCCGCGAACGCTGTGATGCAACGCCTGCGCGCCGCGTTCAGGGCTTCTCTGCTCCAGTCGCTGCCCGAGCTCGAGGCCGGTGACGCTCGCGCCGCAAAGGCGGCGAAAGCCGCCGCACCGTCCATTGCGCAATCGCCGACGCCGGTGCTCGACCTGCTGCTTCGCTGGCGACGCGAGAAAGTGCTCAGCGGAGTGCTGGCTGCCGCGACGCCGCAGGAACTCGCCCTCTGGGCCGATGCCGTGTTGGTCGAGATCGAGGGCGTGGCGCGGCGAAGCCCCGAGCGCTGGCATGTGATGGCCGATGCCGTTGCAAGACTGTTATCGCTGCGCACGCGCGCTGGTGAGCGGCCGAAGCAGATCGTGGCCTCGCTGGTCCGCACAGTCGAAGCCGTTGCCCAAGTTTTCCCCGAGGTGTCGAACACCGCTTGTGCGAATGCAGCGCCGCAGTCCGACACATCCGCTGCACGCATGGCAAACACATTGGCCGAACTCCGCGCGCTGACTTGCCTGATCGCCGCCCGACGGAATGCACCGGCCCGGCGCCGCGAATCCTCGCCGTCGCGTCGCAACGAGCGGATATCGGTGGATTCGGTGCTTCCCTTCGTCGTGCTCGGGGTGCTCGCGCGCTCCGGGTATCTCGCCGCGCTCGGCTCCACGCTGGCGACCATCGGCTCGCTGGACCAGGCGGACGCCTTCGGCGCCAGCGTCGTCTACAAACTCTCGCCGCCGCCGCGTCGCGGCTGGGATCGCGAGGGACAGACCGCGCGGCTCGTGGCCGCGATGTGCGCGGCGGACACGCCCGTGGGCAATGACCGCATGGAAAGCTTCCTGCGCGGACTATCTACCGTGCGCGGTCCGCTCGATGCATCGCTTTGGGTACGCTCGCGCGCGGCGCGATCGCGCTCCGGCGTGCTCGTCGACCGCTTCGAGGATGGGACGTGGAGCGTCACGGAGATCGTCACGGGCCTGCCCCTCGGTTGGTTCGCGTCGCCCGCCGAGATCCTCAGGCTCGTGGCGTTGCTGCCGCGGCAGAGCTGGTGGCTGGCGCCCGCGGCGGCGGACGAAGCGCTCATCGCGCCGCTGCGAGACGCGAGAGCCAGGGTGGTCACATCGCGGCTGCCGGGCGCAGGGCCAGACTGGCTGACCGTGACGCCGGGGTGGTGGACGCATGACGAGACGCTGCGCCGCCATGCCGCTCGCCTGGCAGCCGTCACCGACGACGCGCTCGTGGACCAGCGCGAGCACTGGCAGGAGTTCATCGAGCGACGGCCGCTGCTGATCCGCCGGTCGGCGGCGGGCCGGGCGGCGGAGGCGTCGATCACGCTGGCCGTGACCACCGCGCTGGGCCACATCGCGACGGAACTCTTCGGCGCACGTGAGCGCGCCACGCCGCGGCTCGCGCTGCAACGGTTCGCAGATCTCGGCGGCTCGGTGCAAGTGGAGGAAGGGAGACTCGTGGTGCACCCCGCACTCGGGCGGCGCTTCATGGATCTCAACGAACACGGATTGTTGCGCGACGTGGCCGGCGTGCCGTGGCTGCCGGGCAGATACATCGCATTCGCAGGACCATGAACGACGAACACATTGCCGCCGCGCGCCTCGCTCACGAGCACCTGGAGTTGCGCCTGCGTCCCGTGCAGCGCGCGCTGCGCGCCGCGGTCGTCGAACAGAAGAGGGCCAATGCCGCACTCGCACACCCCGACGTCAAGCCGCTGTGTGTCTCCGACGCGCAGGTGGACCAGCTGTTGCAGCAGGTAGGACGTAGCACCACGAAACACATCTTCGCGTTCGTCGCGAGGTTCACGGAGGAAGAGAAGCGGCACGAGGCGCGCCTGCGCGTCGAGGCCGCGCAACTCGGCGCGCAGCTGCCGCTCGACGCATTGCAGAATGCGTTCGCGCTCGCGCCCAGTGACGTCGATGCGCTGGTGATCTGCGCGGCGGTGGAACTGCATCGCGGCTATGGACGCATCTTCGCGTTCGTGCAGGACGAACTCACCCGCCAGCTGCCGACCATCGACACGTTGTGCGCATTCACGGCCTGCGACGACGCCGGGTGGAATGCGCGCCGTCGGGACTTTGGCGTGCACGGCGCGCTGCGCCGCCTGGGATTGCTGATCGTCGAAGAGGGCGCTCAGCCCGAGCTTGCGAAGACCTGTCGTCTGGCGCCGCGCGCGCTGCAGGCGCTGACCGACCCGGCGGTCTCGTGGCGCGATCTTTTCTGTGACCCCACGCTGGTGCGCGCCGACGCGCCACGGCTTGCGCAGTTCGAAGCGGCCGAGGAGTTGCGCAGGCTCGCGCGGGGACTGCAGGACGGGGCCGTGAACCTGCTCGGCCTCTGGGGCACGGGCGCCGCGCCGCTGGCCGACGCCGTCAAGGCGGTGGTGGCCGAGACGGGGCGGCCGCTGCGCCGTTGGCCTGCGGGTACGGATCTGCGCGAGATGCTGGCGCTGGCGGCGGATACCGCGAGCGTGCTCTGGATCGAGACCGGTCGGTTGCACGACGAATCGCAGCCGGACCTTGCGAGAACGGCGGCCACCTTGATCGAACAGGGCACGCAGCCGTTGGTGCTCAGCGGCGAGCATCCCTGGCGTCCCACGGAAGTGCTGGCCGCGCGCAACTATGCCGAGTTGACATTGACCGCGCCCGACGTGGCCCACTGCGCGCGCCAGTGGCTGTCGGCGCTGCCCGGTCTCGGCGAGCAGGGGGCAGCGGACCTCGCCGCGCGTTATCGCATGTCAATCGGCGAGCAGGCGGCGGTTGCGCGCGCCAGCCGCGTGAGTGGCGCGCTGGCCGGAGCGCAACGTGTCGGCGAACTGTGCCGGATGGTGGCGCAGAAGAAGTCTGGCGGTTTCGCACGCGCCGTCGTACCGCGCCGCGGACCCGACGACCTCGTGTTGCCCGAGGGCGTACGCAGCCAGGTCGTGGAGATCCCTCGTTTCTATCGCGCGTTGAGCCACGTCAACGAAGTCTGGGGTTTCGGTCGGATGATGAGCGGCGGCGGTCTCAAGGCGTTGTTCACCGGCGACAGCGGCACGGGTAAGACGCTTGCCGCTGAAGTGATCGCGCACGAGCTCGATCTGCCGCTGCTCAAGGTGGATCTCGCGCAACTCGTGTCCAAGTGGGTGGGCGAGACGGAGAAGAACATCGACTCCGCCTTCCGCGAGGCCGAGGCCTGTCACGCCATCCTGTTCTTCGACGAGGCCGACACGCTGTTCGGCAAACGCGGAGAGATCCAGCAGGGCAGCGACCGTTACGCGAATCTCGAGACGGGGTTTCTTTTGCAGAGGCTCGAGCAGTTCTCGGGCCTCGCGGTGCTCGCGAGCAATCTGCGCGACGAGATCGATCCTGCGTTCATTCGCCGGTTCCAGGTGCTGCTGCACTTTCCCCGGCCCCAGGTTGCCGAGCGGGCGCGCCTTTGGGCCAAGGCGTTTCCGCCAGAGGCGCCGTTGCATCCCGGTGTCGACCTGTCGACGCTCGCGGCGATCGATCTCACTGGCGCCGGGATCGTGTCCGCAGGACACACCGCGGCGCTGTTGGCCGCGGATGCCGGCAGCGACACGATTCGTCGCGAACATGTCGCGGCCGCCATCCAGCGCCAGTTCCATCGCGAGGCGCGCATCCTGCCGCCGAACGAACTTGCCCGGGTACTTGGCTCATCCGCGCCGCAGTCCGCACTCCACCAGCGACGTCGCGACGCGACCACGCTGGTGGGCGCGGCGCCGCGATGAGGGGCGATGACGGGGCCGCGTCAGCAGGTTCACGTGCGCGCGCCGCCGCCTCATGTGGCCAACGCGTCGAATGCACGCAATGTTTCCGGCAGGGAGCCGGCTGCGCGCGACGCGGCGGCGCCAGGAACGGAAGCCTCGCTGGGCAACGGCCGCATCGCGGCCGAAACGCGCGGGCAGGGCCGCGCTTCTCGCGCGCCGCCGGGCGCCGGCAACGCGATACAACTGAGTAACCTGCAGCCGCTGGTCAACGACCCGCGCGATCCGAACCCGCCGAACCCCGATGACGTCGCGGCGCGTGAGACGGCGTTGCGGCGCCGGCTCCAGGAGGAAGCTCGTCGCGGGCAAACGGCGACGACTGCAACCGTCATGCGGACGCGCGCGCCGACCGTGGATGACACGCCGACCTCACGTGCGCCACCACCATCCGGCCAGTCAGATCAGGCGGCGCCTTCGCCTGCACCCGGCGAGCAGCGGAGTTCGCAATCCGGCGCGTCGGCGCGCGCGGCGCGAGAGAAATCGCAGGCGCCCAGCGAGGGCGAGGTCGCCGATCAGGCTCGCCGCACGCAGCAAGGTGAAACACCGGGCGGCGAAGTGATCGAAATGGAGCCAATGATCATCACCGCCTCGCCGCCCCGGCGCGCAACCAGGCGCGGTGAGACAGGAGGGGCTGGCGGAGCCGCGGTGGGCGGCGACCCGCGCGTCACCGTGCAACGCTGGCGCGGCGGTGTGTCCGCGGCCGGCGCGGGCATGCCACAACGGAACATGAGCGCGGTGTCCGGTGGGCCCGCGCGCGTGCGCGGCGCGGCCGATGGCGCGAATCAGCAACGCGACCTTCAACGCAAGGGCATTCCCGAGGAAGCCGCGAAGAATATCGAGCAGGCGCCGGTCGTGGAGGATCCGCCGCCACCACCCGAGGCGAACCCGATACCGGACCAGATCGCCGCGGTGCAGGCGGCGTCGGGCCACCGGCTCGAAGAACAGACGTTGCCGTTGTTCCTGCAGAGTCCGGTGCGGCACGTGGCTTCGGGCGTGATCGTCGGCGGCAACTGGCCGAAGCTCGGACAGACGCCAGTGCGCAACGACGTGTTCCAGATGCTGGTCGCGGGTACCGACCAGCTCGCGCAGATCCCGGAAGCCAAAGAGGATCCGGAACGCGAACGCCTGAGACGCGCGCGCGAGAAACTCGAGGCTCCCATCGTGCCGGGCGCGCAGATCGCCGAGGGCGAGAACCCGCCACTGCGCGATGAAGGCCCCCAGCCGCCATCACCGCTGCCACCCGGACTTACTACTCCGGTGGCGTCCGTGGTCGCGCGGCTGCTGGCAAGCATCGACGACGCCACCGGCGACGTCGTGAAGCGCATGCGCATCCTGGCTTACCCACGCGGCATCCTCAACGAGAAGTACCCCGACATCGGAGACTCGCTGAAGGGCACTGTGGCACCGCGCATGAATACGGACCTGCGCGAGATCGCGGCTTCGGCCGGTGCCGGTGGAGAGGAGCTCGACAAGCTGGTTGCCGACCGGCAGAGCAAGCTCGAAGAAGATGCGCAAAAGATCCAGGACGAGGTCGCCACGAGCGGCGAGGAGGCGGCGCAGAGTGTCGACGAGTCCGGCCAGCAGATGCTCGACACCATCGAAGGCGCGCGCCAGGCCACCGACGAGCAGATTGTCGAGAAGCAGGAGGAGGCCAGCGGCGGCAACGATCCCGCGGTCATCAACGCGAGGCGGGACCTCACGATCAACTGGGTCCGCAACCACGTCACGCGCGAAACCACCAACTACCAGAAGGCCGGCGAGAAACGCATCGGCGAACTCGGCGTCGGCCAGCAGCAGCGTATCAATGCCTATAACGCGCTCGGGCAGCGCGAGGAATTCCAGGGCCGCAATCCACGTCCGCCGTTCGTGCACGACCGGACGAAGCCCGAGATCGTGCGGCAGATCGAGGATTTCTCCGTGGCCACGCGCGCCTGGACCACGGCTCGCGTCGAAGCTGTGCGTGCCGACGTCGGGCCGAAGATCACCATCGTCCGCAATACGACCCGCGACCGCCGCGCCGCCGTCGAGAAGGCGGGCACCGATGCCATCCAGTCCGCGCGCACCTGGGCCGAGGACCGGATTCTCGAAGGCAAGAGCTGGTGGGATCGCTTCAAGACCACGCTCGATCGCTGGTTCGGAGATTCGCAGCAGGCCAACGAAGTCTGGTGCGTGCAGCGCACGGAGGAGACGCGCAACGCCATTGCCAGCGACCTCGTCATCATCAACGACATCCAGGGCGCGGTCGCGCGCGG
>NZ_JAJFBP010000017.1 GCF_020697055.1 Panacagrimonas sp.
GAAGCTCTTGATCGAAGCCCCAGTAAACGGCGGCCGTAACTATAACGGTCCTAAGGTAGCGAAATTCCTTGTCGGGTAAGTTCCGACCTGCACGAATGGAGTAACGATAGCCCCACTGTCTCCTTCCGAGGCTCAGTGAAATTGAATTCGCTGTGACGATGCAGTGTTCCCGCGGCAAGACGGAAAGACCCCGTGAACCTTTACTATATCTTTACATTGGATTTTGAGTTTGTTTGTGTAGGATAGGTGGGAGGCTTTGAAGCCTGGACGCTAGTTCAGGTGGAGCCAACCTTGAAATACCACCCTGATAAACTCGAAGTTCTAACCTCGTCCAGTCATCCTGGGCAGGGACAATGTATGGTGGGTAGTTTGACTGGGGCGGTCTCCTCCCAAAGAGTAACGGAGGAGTGCGAAGGTCAGCTCAGCGCGGTCGGAAATCGCGCTCTTGAGTGCATAGGCACAAGCTGGCTTGACTGCGAGACAGACAAGTCGAGCAGGTACGAAAGTAGGTCTAAGTGATCCGGTGGTTCTGTATGGAAGGGCCATCGCTCAACGGATAAAAGGTAGGTTCAGAACGTCGTGAGACAGTTCGGTCCCTATCTGCCGTGGGCGTTCGAGATTTGAGAGGAGTTAACCTTAGTACGAGAGGACCGGGTTGAACGTATCTCTGGTGTTCCAGTTGTCACGCCAGTGGCATCGCTGGGTAGCTATATACGGACGGGATAAACGCTGAAAGCATCTAAGCGTGAAGCCCACCTCAAGATGAGATCTCGCGGAGCTTCGAGCTCCCTAAAGAGCCCTTGTAGACGACAAGGTTGATAGGCGCGGTGTGTACGGCCGGTAACGGTCAGCTAACGCGTACTAATTGCTCGTGCGGCTTGACCATATAACGCTCAAGCATTCTTGCGGTCACGCAAGAAGACAAATTCAAAGTCAACACTGAGGCATTGAGAGCTTCAGGCGTTCAACTACAAACCAAATTCGATGGATTGATCGAAGAATCATTCCATCAGCCAGTTTGCCTGGCGGCATTAGCGAGTTGGAACCACCCGTTCCCATCCCGAACACGGAAGTGAAACGACTCAGCGCCGATGATAGTGCGGCAGCTGTCGTGTGAAAGTAGGTCACTGCCAGGCTCTTAAATAAGACCCCTCCGGATAATCCGGCGGGGTTTTTCTTTTGGTTTGCAGCGCGATTGCGTTCGAAGGGCGGTGAGCTACGCGTTGGTACGCACGTATGCCGAGGGGGGCCCACAGGAAGAGGCTAGCGCTGCCGACTGTTCGGCGCGAAACCGTTACTGGAGCGAACCATGAAAACCTGGAAGCTGGCCCTGGCGTCGACCCTGTTGGCGCTCAGCACTTTGGCAGCGCAAGCTGCGGTTGACCTCAATACTGCGGATGCGAAGGCACTCGAGAAGCTGCCGGGCATTGGCCCGGCCAAAGCGCAAGCAATCGTCGAACATCGAAGCAAGAACGGCGCATACAAGAACATTGAGGACCTGAAGAAGGTCGACGGGATTGGAAACAAGACGTTCGAGTCGCTGAAGAGCGAGATCTCTGTCACCAAGTGAGATCGTAGTGAGGCAGAACCAGGGCGAAGTGCAGCACCCTTCGCCTTGGTTTCTCTGACGGCAAGCGGGCATGACGCCAAACGACCAATATCGCGCGACATCGCTCCGTAGAGAAACGCCACCCGAGCGCGCCGATCGCAACGACCTGCTGCGGGGCGCCGCCCTGATTTCGCAACCCCGAGGATGCAGGCATTCTCCCAGCGTCATGCGGTCGATCGGTCAACCCAAGTCCGTTGAGCTCAACTACTTCCCGCGTTGAACCAGGTGTTGTTGCCGCCTTTTTGATCGTCTATCTGGTGTGGGGATCGACGTACTTGGGCATCCGGGTGATGGTCGAGCATCTCCCACCATTCTTGTCGGCGGGAGTTCGGTTCCTGATTGCGGGAACAATCATGCTGCTTTACGCGAGATGGAAGGGATACCGTCTTCCTGCCACGATCTCAGAGCTGCAAAGCATCGTGGTGGTGAGTATCACCATGTTGGTGGGTGCCAACGGCCTCGTGACCTGGAGCGAACAGTGGGTAGAGTCGAGCCAAGCCGCCCTGATTGTCGCAACCGCAGCCTTGTGGATCGCGTGGATGGGTTCGCTTGGGCCGCAAGGTGAACCGGTGACCTTCCCGACGTACTTGGGATTGATCCTGGGCGTCGGCGGCGTGGCGCTTTTGGTTGGCCAGGGAATCGAACTCGGCCACGCGCCGTGGTTTGCTTACGTAGCGTTGCTGGTCTCTCCGTTCTTGTGGGCCCTAGGGTCTATCGTGTCGAAGCGACGACCTGTCGCCTGCGCGCCATTTGCAAACGCCGCGACGCAGGTTTTGGTCGCCGGAATGGTCATGACGATCATCGGATTCGCCAACGGAGAAGCTGAGCGATGGACGTGGGCACCTCGCTCGCTTTACGCGCTCCTTTATTTAACGATCTTTGGAACCTGCATCGCCTATGGATGTTTCTTCTGGCTCGTGCACCAAGTAACGCCGGCGCAGTTGGGTACCTATGCATATGTGAATCCTGCGGTGGCGGTCCTGCTCGGGAGTTGGCTCTTAGATGAAAAGCTCAGCGCAGCGCAGATTGCGGGCACCTTCATCATCCTTGCTAGCGTCGTTGTCGTGAGTTTGGCCTCCAGTAGGTCGCGACTTCGCGCGAGCCCGTCGACATGAAAACGCAATTTCGCCTACGGCTCGTCCTCGCCCTCCTAGCAATTCTCTTATCCGGCCCCGCCCTTGCCGGATCGCAATCGATTCTGCGTAAGGGAAATGGCCCCGAAGTAGAGTCGCTCGATCCCCACAAGATCGAAGGCGTATCCGCTGCCAATGTGCTGCGTGACCTGTATGAAGGTCTGGTTGCTGAAGGACCGGATGCGCAGCTCCGTCCAGGTGTCGCTGAAAGCTGGAACGTGAGCGATGACCTACTCACCTACACTTTTCGATTGAGAGAAAACGCGCGCTGGTCGAACGGCGATCCCGTTACCGCGGACGATTTTGTCGCGGGCCTGCGACGCAGCGTCGATCCGTCAACTGGATCCCACTACGCCCAAATGCTCGCCCCGATAGAAAATGCGGTGGCGGTGATCGACGGCAAGCTGCCACCAGAAAAGCTCGGGGTGACGTCGCCGGATCCGCGCACGTTGGTCATCAGGCTCAAGGGTCCGACGCCTTATCTACTGGGCATGTTGGTGCATGCGTCGACATACCCGATCCACCGGCCCAGCATGGCGCAATACGGATCGCAATTCGCGCAACCCGGGAAACTGGTCAGCAATGGAGCATATCGGCTCAAAGAACGCGTGGTGCAATCGCACATAACGCTAGAGCGCAATCCTCGCTATTGGGACGATGCAAATACCGGCATCGAAATTGTTCAATATCTAAATACCGAGGATCTAAATTCCGAGTTCAAGCGCTTCCGCGCGGGAGAACTGGACTGGACGTACGAGATTCCAGCAGCACAGGCGCCCTGGATCCGGGCGAACATGCCGAACGAGTACAAGCTACATACCTATCTCGGCATCTACTACTACGGCTTCAATCTTTCGCGCCCTCCGTTCAAGAACAACCCGAAGCTGCGCCGCGCGCTAACCCTCGCGATAGATCGCAAGGTGATATGTGAAAAGGTATTGGGTATGGGAGAACAACCGGCGGACGCATGGATCCCGCCTGGGACAACGGGGCATCGAACGGCGCGCGCACAGTGGTCGGGCTGGCCGCGTGAGCAATCACTGGCCGAAGCGCGACGCCTCTACGCGGAAGCCGGCTACACGCCGGATAAGCCTGCCCGGGTCGAACTGCTCTACAACACGCATGAGAATCACAAGAAGGTCGCGACCGCGATCGCTGCGATGTGGAAGCAGTGGCTCGGCGTGGACGTGGTGCTGGTGAATCAGGAATGGAAAGTCTATCTGCAGAGCCGACGACTGAAGTCCACCACACAAGTCTTTCGCGCCGGATGGATCGGCGACTACAACGACGCCAGCTCGTTCCTCGAGATCCTGCAGTCGGGACACGGTTTGAACGACACCGGGTATGCGAGCAAAAGCTACGACGACTTGCTGGCGAAGGCGGCCAGCGAAGCCGACCCGGTACGGCGCGAAGAATGGATGCATGAAGCCGAGGCGCAGCTGCTTGAGGACCTGCCGGTCATTCCGATCTATTTCTATGTGACCAAGCGCCTCGTGTCGCCGCGCGTGAAGGGATGGAGCGGAAACATCATGGACCACCATCCGTCCCGATTCATGCGGCTCGATGGCTGATCTCGCGCCATTGCGCGCCGAAATCTGACGAAAGCTGTCAGGGGTCGCCCGGTGACGGCGCCCATCGGTCTTGTCCGACGTCATGGAAAAGCCCAATTCCGTCAGGGCTAAAGCGCCACCAATTGGAAAAGTCCTTCGTCGGCCCGAAGCCTGCATCTCCATCGGCAGGACGATCGCCACGACCGCATTTGGTCCGTGCAACTCGCAGCGCCTCCGCCGCCGTGACCGCGATTCGTCTGCCGCGTTGGGGGCGGAGAGGGGCGAGGTCGCACGTCGACCTCGCCCTTCTTTTCTGTCCGGGTGCGCCTTCGATTGACGCCCCCTCAGCGGGCCGCGATGCTTGCCACACTCCACTCGCGCGCGCCCATGGTTCGTCTCGCACTGATCCGACTCGCCAGCGCGATCCCGACGCTCTTGCTGCTGATCGCGCTGGCGTTCTTCATGATGCGGGCCGCGCCAGGCGGCCCGTTCGATTCGGAACGGGTCCTTCCGCCGGAAGTTCAAGCGCAGCTCGAACAGGCCTATCACCTCGACGAGCCGATGTGGAAGCAGCTCGCACGTTATATCGGGGGCGTGCTGCAGGGTGACCTAGGGCCTTCTTTCCAGTACACCGATTTCACCGTCAAGGAGCTCATCCTCCAGGGTTTGCCGGTGTCGATGCAGGTCGGTCTCACCGCGATGCTGCTCGCGCTTCTCGTCGGCTGTTTCGCAGGAACTGTGGCAGCACTACGTCAGAACAGCCTGACGGACCATCTCGTGATGGGCCTTGCGATGACAGGGATGTCGGTGCCGGTCTTCGTGGTGGCCCCGCTATTGATCTTGCTGTTCGCCGTTGGCCTCGGCTTGCTGCCGGCAGGAGGCTGGCAGGGCGGGGGGCTGCGTGACATGGCGCTGCCGGTGACCGCGTTGGCGTTGCCACAAATCGCGATCCTTGCGCGACTGATGCGCGGTTCGATGATCGAGGTGCTGAACTCCAATTACATCCGGACGGCGCGCGCCAAAGGCCTTCCGACACGTTCCGTAATTCTGCGGCACGCTCTCCGACCCGCGCTGATGCCCGTGCTCTCCTATCTCGGTCCCGCTGTCGCCGGCATCCTCACCGGATCGGTGGTCATCGAGCAGATATTCGGGATTCCCGGAATCGGTCGCTATTTCGTCCAGGCCGCCATCAACCGTGATTACACGCTGGTGATGGGGGTCGTGGTGTTCTACGGCACACTCATCATCGCGTTCAATTTCCTGGTGGATCTCTTGTACGGCTTGCTGGATCCGCGTGTTCGCGCCTCATGAAAGCCAATGCCGCCAACGCGACCGCTCTCGCGACCGTCGCCTCGGCGCCGCCGGGTCGCAGCCTCTGGTCGGATGCCCGACGTCGGCTGATTTCAAACCGAGCGGCGATGGCAGCGCTCGTCCTTCTGACCCTGATGGTCGCGCTGATCCTCGTCGGCCCGATGTTCAGTCCCTGGACGTACGACTACATTGATTTCGACGGCGACTGGCGCGCCCCACCCCAAGTCGAAGGCCTGCACCTGTTCGGCACCGATCAGCTCGGGCGCGACCTGTTCGTCCGCACGCTCGTCGGCGGTCGCATCTCTTTGATGGTAGGAATCGTCGCCACGCTGGTGTCGCTGTTGATCGGCGTGACCTATGGCGCCGTCGCGGGCTACTTCGGCGGACGCATCGACAACATGATGATGCGCGCGGTCGACATCCTCTACGCGCTGCCTTTCATGTTCCTCGTGATCCTTCTGATGGTGGTGTTCGGACGCCACCTCGTGCTGATCTTCGTCGCCATCGGCGCCATCAACTGGCTCGACATGGCGCGAATCGTCCGCGGTCAGACTCTGGCGCTCAAGAACCGCGAGTTCGTGATGGCCGCGCGCGCGTCGGGAGTCAGCAATGCCCGGATCATCCGGCGGCACATCGTGCCCAATCTGCTCGGCGTGGTAGCGGTCTACGTGACGCTCACGATTCCGCACGTGATCCTGGTCGAGTCCTTCCTGAGCTTTCTCGGATTGGGCGTGCAGGAGCCGGCAACGAGCTGGGGTGCGCTGGTGAACGATGGCGCGCGCGACATGGAAGCCGCGCCCTGGGCACTGGCGTTCCCGGCGGCATTTCTGGCCCTGACGTTGTTCTGTTTCAACTTCATCGGCGATGGGCTGCGCGACGCCCTCGACCCCAAGGACCGCTGAAGGTCGGCCGTGACG
This sequence comes from Panacagrimonas sp., assembly GCF_020697055.1. Classification (GTDB taxonomy): domain Bacteria; phylum Pseudomonadota; class Gammaproteobacteria; order Nevskiales; family Nevskiaceae; genus Panacagrimonas. Next base: position 6,521 of record NZ_JAJFBP010000017.1, read on the forward strand.
ACCCTGCTCGAGGTGCGGGACCTGTGTGTGAGTTTCGACACGCCCGACGGCAAGGTCCCGGCGGTGGATCATTTGAGCTTCGCGCTCGCGGCCGGCGATGCGCTCGGCATCGTTGGCGAGTCCGGTGCGGGAAAGTCGCAGACCGCTCTGGCGATACTGGGCCTTCTCGCGCGCAACGCAAGCGTCTCCGGATCGATTCGCTTCGAAGGACAGGACCTGCTGAAGCTGCGGCCGTCACAATGGTCGAAGGTGCGCGGCAATCGTCTCGCAATGGTCTTCCAGGATCCGATGACGAGCCTCAATCCGTATCTGCGCGTCGAGACGCAGATCGGTGAGGTCCTCGAACGACATCGCGGACTCTCACGCGCACAGGCGCGCGCGGAGAGCCTGCGACTCCTCGAGGCCGTCCACATCGCGGACGGTGTCAGTCGCCTTCGCGCCTACCCGCACGAACTCTCGGGTGGCCAACGCCAGCGCGTGATGATCGCGATCGCCCTGGCCTGCAGGCCGGCGTTGCTGCTCGCCGACGAGCCGACTACCGCGCTCGACGTCACGGTCCAGGCGCAGATCCTGTCGTTGTTCGCGGAACTGAGGCGCGAGTTCGGCGTGGCGATGATCCTGATCACGCACGACTTCGGCGTCGTCACCGAGGTGTGCGACCACACGCTGGTGATGTACGCAGGACGTGCGGCGGAGTCCGGCGCCACGCGCGCGTTGCTGGAGCATCCGGCGCACCCCTATACCCGCGCACTGCTCGAGGCACGGCCGCGCCTCGACGCGCGGATCACCGAACGCCTGCTGGCGTTGCCGGGCCAGCCGCCCGACCTGCTGCACCTGCCGCCTGGCTGCGCCTTTGCGCCACGCTGTCCAATCGCGATCGAAGCCTGCACGAACGCGATCCCGCCGCTGGCGCCGATCGAGACGGGCAGGCTGGCCGCCTGCATCCGTTTGCGGAATCCGAATCGGTCTACCGGTTAACCGGCGCTCCAGTCGGCGGGACGAGGCGGTGCGGTGCGAACGCCGCGCCTGGACCGCATCTGCGTCGCCATCATGCTCGCCCACACTTCGAGGAAGTGCCGGCTGTCGGCCGCACTGACCGACGCGCGTTCGCCCGCGGCTATTCCGCTCAGCAGCCAGTGTGTGAGCACGAACAGATCGCGCGGCGTGACCACGCCCTCGGCGCGCTTTTCGAAGTAGTGATCGATCGCGCCGTCGATCGTTCGCAAGGTGCGCTCCGAAAGCGCCTGCATCGCTGAGGCCAGATCCGGATCGTGCTTGGCCGCGGTGATCAATTCGAAATAGGCGCCGAAGTGGCGCGTTCCGTAGATCGTTTTCCAGGCTCCATCGACCACCGCGGCCACGCGATCCGCGTCTTCGGCGATCGCCAGCAGCATCTCCCCCAGCAGTCGATAGGCGCGACGCATGAGGAACTCTGTGGCCTCGAGGATGAGCGAGTTCTTGGTGGGGAAGTGATGCAGGTGCGCGCCGCGCGACACGCCGGCGCGTCGCACGATCGAGCTCACGGTCGTGGCCGCGTACCCGTCCTTCGTCAGACAGTGCAACGTCGCGTCGATCAAGCGGCGCCGCATCGCATCGCTGCGCTCGGTCTGCGTGCGGCGCCGGGGTCGTTCGGCGCCATCCGAGGAACTGACCGTTGACCGGGTGGTTCGGGGCACGTGGGTCATTAAGCGAGAGGTTGCCTGGCCGGATTTTACATACAGTACGTACTGCATGTAAATTGGCACCCAGGCGTCTTCAATTCCATCCGGAGCATTCGATGATTCCCCGCACCCTGTACGGTCCCGAGCACGAAGATTTCCGCAAGACCGTGCGCCGTTTCTTCGAAACCGAGATCGTTCCGCACCGCGAGCGTTTCGAAGAGCAACAGCACATCGACCGGCAGCTCTGGAACAAGGCGGGAGAGCTCGGCCTGCTGTGCGTCACCATGCCCGAGGATTTCGGCGGGCTCGGCGTCGACCGCACGTACAGCGTGATCCTGATGGAAGAACAGTCTTACGCAGGCGACTCCGGCGCCGGCTTTTCCCTGCACTCGGACATCGTCGCGAATTACGTCAACAACTTCGGAAGCAAGGAGCAGAAGGCGCACTGGCTGCCGAAGATGGCGACCGGCGAAGTGGTCGGTGCCATCGCGATGACCGAACCCGGAACCGGCTCGGACCTGCAGTCGGTGAAGACCACGGCCGTCGTGGACGGGGACGACTACGTGATCAACGGCAGCAAGATCTTCATCACCAACGGGTACCTCTCGGATCTGGTCGTCGTGGTCGCCCGAACCGGCAATTCCGGCGAAGGCTCAAAGGACCTTTCGCTCATTCTGGTTGAGGCCGACCGCCCCGGCTTCAGCAAGGGCAGGCCGCTCAAGAAAGTCGGAATGAAGGCGCAGGACACGTGCGAACTGTTCTTCGAGAACGTCCGCGTGCCCAAGACCAACCGGCTGGGGCTCGAAGGCATGGGCTTCATCATGCTGATGAAGGAACTCGCCTGGGAGCGGCTGATGATCGCGATCACCTCGGTGGCCGGGGGCGAAGCGGTGCTCAAGCACACGCTCGACTACACGCGCAACCGCAAGGTCTTCGGCAAGCCGGTGGCGCAGTTCCAGAACACGCGGTTCAAGCTCGCCGAGATGAAGGCCGAACTGTCGATCGCACGCGTCTATGTCGACAAGTGCATCGAGATGCAGCTCAAGGGCAAGCTCGGGGTCGACGATGCCGCCACCGCCAAATACTGGACCTCCGACCTCATGATGAAAGTCATCGACGAGTGCGTGCAGCTGCATGGCGGTTATGGCTACATGCTCGAATACCCGGTCGCACGCGCGTGGATCGATTCGCGCGCGCAGCGGATCTATGGCGGTACCAACGAGATCATGAAGGAACTGATCGCGCGAACGATGTGAGTCGAGCGTGACCATGTCGACCTCCGAGCTCAATCCACTGCTGTCGGGCGTTCGCGTGCTCGACCTGTCGCGACTGCTGCCTGGACCGTTCTGCTCGCTCTATCTTGCGCAACTGGGCGCCGAGGTGATCAAGATCGAAGAACCCAGCGGCGGCGACTATGCGCGCGCCCTGTCGGCGGACCTGTTCGAGCTCGTCAACCGCGGCAAGAAGTCGGTGACGCTGGACCTGCGCAAGGCGCCGGATCGCGAGAAGTTCCTCGATCTGGCGAAGACGGCCGACGTGATCCTCGAATCGTTCCGTCCCGGTGTGATGGACAAGCTCGGCTGCGGGTTTGAAACGGTGCGGGCGCTCAACCCGCGCGTGGTCTATGCGGCGCTCACCGGTTATGGCCAGACCGGGCCGTATCGCGATCGGGCGGGTCACGACGTGAACTATCGCGGTTACGCCGGCGAACTCGATCAGACCGGCGGCGCGGGTCAGGCGCCCGCACCCGGGAACTGCCAGGTCGCCGATCTCGCCGGCGGCGCACTGACCTGCCTGACCGGCATCCTCGCCGCGCTGTTCGGAGCACGAGCCTCCGGCGTCGGAACGTTCGTGGACGCAGCGATGCTCGACGGCACGCTCGCACTGCAGGTGATCGGACTATCGACCGTGCGACAGATGGGCGAAGCGCGACCGCGCGGGCAGGATTTTCTGACCGGCGCGGTGCCCAACTACGCCGTGTATGAGTGCGCAGACGGCAAGCATCTGGCGGTCGGCGCGCTCGAGCCCAAGTTCTTCCACGAGGTTCTGCGAGCGGTGAACCGTCCCGACCTGCTCAAGCTGCCGATGGCGGCCGGGCCCAAGGGCGAGCCGCTGCGGAAGGCCCTGGTCGAACTGTTCCGATCCAGGACCCGCGACGAATGGGAGCGTGAACTCGCGCATCTCGACACCTGCGTCTCCGGCGTGCTGACTCCCGCCGAAGCCCTGCGCAACGAACAGGTTCTCGCGCGCGGCATGATCGAGGCCTGCAAGGGTGGCCCGGCTTTCGGCTTCCCTGTGAAATTCAGCCACGCCCGAACCCACAGCGGAGACGCGCCGCGACTGGGTGCCGACAACGCCGCCGTGCTCGAACGCTGACCGGAACTCCCACATGAACGATCTTGCCGCGCATTGCTCCGGAGTTGCCCTTGCTCCCGCACCGTGGGACCTCTTTGGGCAGGGCTACATCTTCGCGCTGTGGATGCAGAAGGACGTGCTCGACCACGGAAGCTTCATCCCTCCGCAGACCGCGCGCGCGGGCCGTGGCCGGATGGCGTTCGCGATGTTCGTGGACTACGCCCGCAGCGACGTCGGCCCTTACCACGAACTGCTCTATATCCCGGGCAAGCTGCGCTTCGACGAGAAGACCACGCACCTGTCGATCACCCGCATCTTCGTCTCGAGCGAAGCCTCCGTCGTCAACGGTCGGATCAACTGGGGCATTCCCAAGGATCGATGCGACTTCGACGTGTCGTACACCGCTCGGCGCGACCTTGTCGCCTTGCGCGGGGCCGACGGACGTCCGTTCGCCGAGCTCGATCTCGAACCTTTCGGCCCCCGATTGCCCGCCCCGATGCGATGGGCCCCGCGCGCATGGCGAACGCTCTCGCAGGTACGGGACGGGCGGCGCTTCACGTACGTGCCGCAAGCCGGCGGCCACTTCCGGTTCGCCCGTGTCCGCAACTGGCGTTTCGACCCGCAAATGTTCCCGGATCTCGCGCGTGGGCGCGTCATTGCCGCGCTGAAGATCACCGACTTCTCGATGCGGTTTCCGGTCGCGACCGTCTCGCCGTTCGACTCGGGCGCGAGCTGACGAGGATCAGGCGGTTGACTCGAGGATCAGTCGCGCCACGGCGGCGGGGTCGTCCCACATCGGCACGTGACCCCAGCCGCGCGGTTGCAGCCATCGCGTGTGCGCGGGCAGGCCCTCGCGATTCTGGCAGGAGCGCGTCAACAGCCAGTCACGCGTTCCGAATGCCACGGTGAGCGGCACGCTGATCCGTTCGCCGCCGGTGAATCGCGTCGAAGCGGCGAGCGTCGCATCGAACGCCGCCGCGCCGCGGAACGTGCGCACCACCTTCACCGCTTCGTCCGGGTCGAGCCGCCAGCCCTGCGACGTCATCGGCAGCGCGAAAAGCAGCGTGCGACCCAAGCGGACGCGGGCGGCTGCCTCACCGAGACGAGGCAACCGGCCCAAGGCCGCGTGTGCCGCGTGAAGGATGAGCCGCGTGTGCGCGGGCGAGCGCTGCCCGCGCCACAGCCCCGCGGGCGACAGGCCGACGACGGTGCGCGCCAGGCCCTCGCGCGCCGCCGTCAGCGCAAGCTGCCCTCCGAGTGAGTTGCCGACGAGATCGACCGGTTCGTTCACGCCCAGCGCCGTCAGTGTCTGGCGCAATCCTTCCAGCAGGTTCTCCTGTGTCGGTGCCACGCCCTGGGGCAGAGCAGCGGACTGCCCGAATCCCGCGAGGTCGACCGCGATCACCCGCCGCTCGCGCGCCAGCGGTTCCAGCACCGGTGACCAGGCCTCGTGCGACATGCCGATGCCATGGAGCAGAACCAGCGGCCGGCCGCGACCGTGCGCGACGTGATGCCAGTGTCGGGACATGCAAACGGATCAGGGAAGAGGGACGCCGCGATGATACGGTGGCGTCGTTGCGTCGTCGGCCATCGGGAAATCACGCCTTCCGTCGATGCGCAATCGTCTTTGCAATCGGCTTGCGTGAGCAGTGCCATCGCTCATAATCGGACGCGACCGGCGCCGGAGGGGGCGTGCAGAGTCGAGAGACACCGATAACGAGGGGAGGAGGGGAGTCAGCATGCGAACTCGAAGCGCATCATTCCGGCATGTCGTGCTGTGCGCGGCGCTCGCCGCGACGGCGACGCCGGCGCTGGGATTGAATTTCAATCTGCCGGGCGACGGCGAAGCCACGATCAACACCACGGTGACACTGGGTGCGGGCTGGCGCATGGAGAACCGCGCACACGATCTGGTCGGAAAGGGAAACCTGAATCCGAACGTGTGCGGCGGCCAATACCAGTCGTGCCAGGGACTGTTCCGGGACCAATCCTTCCCCGCCGCGCGACTGACGTCCGCGCCGGGGCAGTTTTCTCCCAACTTCGACGACGGCAACTGGAACTACGACAAGGGCGATCCGTTCTCGGCCGTGGCCAAGGTCACGCAGGACATCACGCTCACGTACGGCGACTACGGCTTCTTCATGAAGTCGCTGTTCTTCTACGACGCGGTGAACAATGATTTCACCGAGTACCACCCCAACATCCTGACGCTGGAGAACTACCAGGAAGCGGGACTTACGATGCCGCTGCTGCTGCAGCCCAATCCGGGCGGTGCGCTGACGCTCAACCCGCGGCAATACGGTCCGGGTCGCCCCGAACGATTCGAACGTCGCGGAGGCGAACTCCTGTCACAGGTGGGCACCAACTATCAGCTGCTCGACGCGTACTTCTTCGGAAAGATTCCGCTGACCGACGAGAAGGACCTGACGATCAAGCTCGGTCGGCAGATCGTGAACTGGGGCGAATCCACGCTGCTGGTGATCAACTCGATCAACCAGGCGCAGCCGGTGTCGGCGTCGAACTTCGGTCGCATCGGCTTCCAGGTGGAGGAAGTGTTCACGCCGGTGGCAATGGCGTACGCGAGCTTCGAGCCGTTCGAGAACGCGACGCTGGAGGGCTATTACCAGCTCGAGTGGCTGCCGGTGGAAGCTCCGGCGCCCGGCAGTTTCTTCTATCTGTCGGACGTGATCGGCACCGACAACGCGGTGAACCAGGCGTACGTGCACTTCGGCGGCTCGGCCGAGGATCCGGAAGGCCTGGGCACGCCGCAGTACAACCCGCTCTCGGGCGTCACCCCGACCTCGCTGAAGATCGACCGCCTCAAGGACAACGAGGCGCGAGACAGCGGCCAGTACGGCCTCGCGTTCCGCTACTACGCGGAGAACTTCAACAACGGCACCGAGTTCGCGTTCTACTTCATGAACTACCACTCGAAGCTGCCGTACGTGAGCACGTTTGCCACGCAGGCGAGCTGCGCGCGGCGTGAAGGCAACGGCAACTGGGCGGATGCCGACGGCGATGGCTTCCCCGACGGCGGGTTCGACGCGTACGACTCGGTGAGCTTCCTGGCCGCGTGTCCCGACCTCCCGGTGGTCGCGCTGAATCCGTACGACGCGGGCTCCGATGCCGTGCCGCTGGACTCGGTGAAGCTGCTCGCGGAGTACCCGGAGGACATCAAGCTGTTCGGCGTGAGCTTCAACACCACGGTGAGTTTCTTCGGTGCCGACCTCTCGCTGCAGGGCGAAGTCGCGTATCGCCCCGACCAGCCGCTGCAGGTCGATGTCGAAGACCTCGTCTTCGCCGCGTTCGGGCCCACGCTGTCGCGCTGTCATGATCGCTCGCTTGCGCACAACGCGCCCAACAGCGCGTTGTCGATCGGAAACGAGCTCCTCAACGGCATCGTGAACGGCCTCAACGGCCTCGGTCTGCCGGTAGGCGTGCCCAACCTGGTGACCAACGCCGGCTGCGTGGGTACCACCACCGGCATCGGATATGCCGCCGACGGCAGCCTGATCCCATACGCCCCGAGCGACGCGAATCCGGCCCTGGGTCCCGACACGTTCGACCTGCTGATCGGACACGCTCCGGGTTCGGCGCGCGCGTTCCCCGCCTTCGTCACGGCGTACCGCGGGGAAAACGTCGGAGAGAACGCGCCCTGCGTGGCGGAGTTCATCGGCGAACGCATCCGCAATCCGCAGGCGGCCACCGACACGCGCGTGCGCAATCCCAACTTCAAAGGCTACAGCCGAAAGGACGCCTGCTACATCCGCGGCTGGGAGCGCTTCGACACGCTCAACTTCATCCTCGGCGCAACGCACGTTGCCGGCGCGACCGACAAGGTCAACATCGTCTTCGCCGATCAGATCATCACGCTGTTCGAGGTCGGCGCGATGTGGATCCCGAACCTGCCGGACCTCGACGAGCTGCAGATCGAGACGCCGGGCACGTTCACGCATGCCAGCGCCGGCGCAGACGGCAGCGGCGCGGATGGTTCACGCCAGGCCTGCTCCAAGAATCCGGCGTGCGTCGCCGGCCCGGACGGCCTGCGTTTCAATCCGCATCAGCAGGACCGCTCGCAATTCGTCGACAAGGTGTCGTTCGGCTACGACATCATCCAGTTGATCCGTTACGAGAGCGTGCTGCCCGGCATCTCGCTGGCGCCGCAGCTGATCTGGAAGCACGACGTGTACGGCAACTCGCCCGGCCCTGGCGAGAACTTCATCAAGGACCGGCGCTCGCTCTTCACGCTGCTCGAGATGCGCTACAAGTCGTCGCTGTCGATGAATATCGGCTACCAGATGTTCATGGGCGCCGGCGGCCAGAACCTGTACCGCGACAAGGATTTCGCGCAGTTCTACGTCAAGTACCAGTTCTGAAAACGACATCGCCGCGGCGCAGGGCCGCGGCGATGGCACATCGGAATCGCGACGCGCGCTACTCGATGTAGGGCACCTGCACTCCGCCCAGGCCCACGCGCATTGCATTGCGTGCGGTTTCGGGCAGCGCCTCGAGATCGGCGCGCCGGTAGGAGCGGTTGGCGCAGTTGGCGTCGTACTCCTTCTTGAGCACGTTGACGCCGCGAATCTCGGTCTTGAGCTTTTCGACCTCGGCGTTGAACGCCAGCGTCTGCGCGTGGTGATCCTGCAGCCGCTGGCGCACGGCCAGACCGCCTTCGAGGTCGTCCTGCTTGAGCGCGTCCCGCTCGGCCTTCAGCGCCGCTGACCGCTCGTTGATGGCGTTGCGACGCACGTCGGTCTCGGCGCTCTTCTGCGTCAGCCGGGCCGAGTCCTCACGCAACTGCTGCACCTGTGCCGCACAGCGTGCCAGCACATCCGGTGCCAGGGGTGCCGTCTGTGCCGCGGCGCTGGGCGCTCCCAGCGCGCATGCCATGGCGGTGAGCGTAGGCGCGATCCACCGAATCATCGTCAGTCCTCCCTCCCAGTGCGCCGGATGGCGCGGATTGCATTCTGTCCGGTTTGGGATTCACCCGCACCCATCGATTCAGGATCGCTTCATCGCGCCCGTCTATTTCAGAACCATCACTCCTGGTTGATTGATCCGCTGAGCGGCGTGCATCGGGCGAGCCGCACCCACCCACCGACAGACATGAATGCGCAAGCCACCGACGCCGGCCGCAACGACGGCCTGGATGCCCTACGAGGACTCTTCCTGGTCCTGATGACGCTCACGCACATGCCGACGTCGCTGCAATCGGCGCTCGGGCAGCCGGTGGGCCAGGTATCGGCGGCCGAAGGCTTCGTGCTGCTGTCGGCCTTCCTGGCCGGACAGGTGTACCTGCGTCGCGGACTCAAGCAGGGCTTTGCCGGCATGCGCAGCGCGCTGTGGGCACGCGCCGTCACGGTGTACCGGCATCATTTGGTCCTGTTCGCGTTTGGCATCTCGATGGTGCTGGTGCTGGGCATGGTCAACGGGCACGACGCCGTGACCAATCTGTTCACGCAATATCTCGCGCATCCGGTGTTGAGCGCGGGCGCGGCGGCGGCCTTCCTCTATCAGCCACCGCTGCTCGACATCCTGCCGATGTACGTACTGTTCCTGCTGATCACGCCGTGGGTGCTCGAACATGCGCGCCGGCACGGGTGGGCCGTTCCACTCGCGGCGAGCCTGGCGATCTGGATGGCGTCGCTGCTCGGTTTGCGCGCGGCCTTCTACGACGTGGCGCTCGCGTGGACGGGCCTTCCGATGGCGGCCACGGGCTCGTTCAATCTCTTTTCATGGCAGCTGATGTGGGTGATCGGGCTGTGGCTGGGCACCGCGCGCACGCTGGGTCATCCGTCGCCGCTGCAGGTGACGCCGCGCATGCTGAAGCTGGTGGTTCTGCTCGCCGTGGCGTTCTTCGCGTTTCGTCACATCGCGGGCCAGGTGCCCTTTGGCCTGACCGCAGAAGGGGCGCCCACGCCGGCGAATCGGCTCACCGACAAGTGGGACCTGGGCCCGCTGCGGTTGATGAACGTGTTCGCGCTGGCGGTGCTGATCGCGGCGTTCGGTCCGCGTGTGGCGCGGCGGCTGCCGCTCGGCGCGCTGGCGCGGCTGGGCAAGAGTTCGCTGCCCGTGTTCAGCGCGCACATCGCCTGCTGCCTGATGGCGCTGGCGTGCTTCGGCGAACCGACGCCCGAAGGCACGCTGTGGCTGGACGCGGGATTGATCGCGGGCAGCCTCGTGGTGATGTACGGCGTCGCCTACCTGCACCAGATGGCGAGCACGCCGGCGCCGGTCGCACCGCGCCGCCGGGCGGTTCAGTCGGAGCGCGTCGCTCCGGCGTCGTCCGCTGCGCCCTGGATCGCGGGGGCATCGGTTCCGCCCGCGTTGTTGCCGCCGCTGATTGCGCCGACGCCGCCAGCGGCGCGGTCATCCGTCACCGGGTCCTCGCGCAACGGAGCGTCCTGCGTCTGAGGCGCGGGCTGCACTGCCGCTGCGGGCGCGGCACTCTGCGGCGGCATCGTCTCCGGAACGGCGGGCTCCGGATCCTCGATCAGCGGCGGCGGCACCGGACTCGGCGCCGCCGGCTGCACATTGGTCTTCACCGTCGGCGGCGACGCGGGGGCTTTGGCCAGCTCGTTGACCGGCGCCTCCGGCGCGGATGCCGGCGCCTCCGGCCCGACGACTTCGATCGATTGCATCTCCAGCTTGCGGGACGGTGCGGACGCCGGCGCCTTGGCTACTTCGTCTTTCACGGGTGCGGGCGCCGCGGGCGCTGCGGGCTTGCGTGCGCTCGGGGTCGCGACCGCCGTCGGCGGCGACGGTTGGTTTCCTCCATCCCGCAGCACGGCGGGCTGCTCGTCGAGCGGCAACACCGGCGAGATCAGCGCGTGCCACAACGCGTAGCCCTGTTCGTTCAGGTGCAGCGAGTCGCTTCCGAAGAGTTCGCCGCGCGGCTTGCCCTTGGCGTCGAGCATCGGCGTGAACACATCAATGTATTGGAGATAGGGCTTGGTCGCCACGTAGTTGCGGATGCGCGTGTTTGCCTCGCGGATGCGATCGAGCAGGTCCACGCGCGCCGGGCTCGGCTTGATCGAAACGAACACGATGTGGGTCTTCGGCAATCGCTCCTGGATGCGAGCGGTCAGTTCGACGAAGTCGAGCAGGACCTGATCCGCGGTGCGGCCGCCCGCCAGGTCGTTGTCGCCGGCGTAGATCACCACCAGACGCGGCTTGTGAGGCAGCACCAGCCGGTCCATGTGTCTCACGCAGTCGGCGAGCGTCGATCCGCCGAACCCGCGATTGATCGCCGCATACGACCGGTATCGATTTTCGAGATCGGTCCACATGCGGATCGAGGAACTCCCCACGAACACCACACCACCCGATTTCGCATCGCGCGTATCGGCGTTGGCGAATGACGCCATCGCTTCTGCGAACGGGTCGGCCGGCGTCACCACGGGCCCGGGCGTCAACACCGGTCCGGGCGCGGTGGGCGCCCTGCCGGGACCCGGGGCCGGCGCGCGCGGCGGTGCCTCGACGGCCTCCGCCGCAAAGCCCAGGCTCAGGGCCCAGGCCAGGCCCATGGCACGAAGCGACCTCATGGTCTCGAAACCGGGCGAAGCGGAAAGAGCATGAAGTCGAGCGTAACGAGGGTGCCGGAAAAGTTCACAGGAAACCGACCATCACGAGGCGCCTGGGTTCAACGACGATGTTCGATACGCGTGGATCCGGGGTGCAGGCGCGCCGTGTCGCAGGAAATGGGCCCGAGCCGTCTCAATTCGCGTCGAAGGTCCACGACAGCAGCACGGACGCATAGCGACCGTAATCGGTCCGCGTCGCCACGAAGTTGCCCGGCGCCAGAGGCTGGCTGATCGCCTGGTCGGAGATCTTCTCGTTGCCCAGGTTGTGGCCGACCAGCGTCACCGACCAGTCGTCGTCGCGGCTCAGCAGCGTCAAACGCAGATCGATCACGGTGGTCGCCGATTGCCGCTTGCGCAGGTCGTTGTCCAGGTCCAGGAATCGCGCGCTGCGGTGGCTCGCGTTGATCGAAGTCGTCGTCACGAACGCCGAGCTCAACGGCAGCACCAGCGACGGCACCAGATTGAACGACCACTTCGGCGCGAAGGCGAGCGGCTCGCCGCTCAGATCCTGGCTCGGCGTTCCCGCGTCCGAGCGTGCCGGCGCGTCACGATAGGTGCGGTACTCCGCATGCGCGTAGCCGACCGATGTATGCATCGACACGCGCGGGTGCGGAGCCCAGAAGGTTTCCGCTTCGAACCCGCGGGAGCGGGCGCGCGCCGCGTTGAGGATCACGAAGCTGCCGTTGCGGAACGTCGAGACCTGCAGGTCGTCGAAGTCGGTCGAGAACAGGGCCAGCGATGCCCTCAGCGGCTGGCCGCCGGGCTCGCCGCCGAACTTCACACCCGCCTCGAAGCCTTCCGCGCGCTCGGGTTCGTACTCCAGGTTTCGCGCCGTCAGCGGCAGGCCGTTGAAGCCACCGCTCTTGAAGCCCTTGGCCCACGTCGCGTACGCGTTGAAGCGATCGTCCGCGATCCATTTGACGCCGACCTTGGGCGACAGGTCGTGCTCGATCCGCGACAACGGCGTGTCGTGGTCCTGCTGGTCGGCGATCAGTGGAACGATCTCGCCCTGCGCGAGGCTCGAGGCGCGGCCGTTCTTGCGCTCGGCACCCCAGCGCAGGCCGCCGATGAGCGCCCAGCGTTCCAGGAAGCGATGCTCGAACTGGCCGAAATAGGCGTAGGCGAGCGTGTGCTGTCGCAGCCGCACACGCGCCGACTGCTCCGGACCCAGCACCGGTCCGAGCACCGGATCGAGCAACGCGACGAGTTCGGACAGCGGCGGCCCGAGCGCGCCGCCGATGCCCCCGACCGTGCCGGGCGGCAACGCGCTGGCCCCGGCATTGGCGGCGGTGATGTACGCGAACGCCGCGCCCAGGTCCTGCAGCGCAAAAATGTCCGACGTCGCGAATCGCGAATCGAACAGGTAGAGGCCGGTCACGAACGTCACGCCGTGACCCCAGCCGAACAGATCGGGTGCATGCGCCGCGATGCGCAATTCCTGGCTCAGCTGCCGGAAGGTCGCGGGCTTTTCCAGCGTGTCGCTGAGAAACGGGGCGGCGGTGAAATCCGCGTCGAAGTCTCGATGCGGAGTTCGCGACCTCGCCCAGGCGCTGATCGAGACGAGCGTCGGATCGACCAGTTGCAGGAAGGACGGAGCGCGATATTCGAGCGTGGTGCTCAGGCTGCTCAGCTGCACCTGCTCACGGCTGCGAAGGTTTGCCGAGTTGCGATCGTCGAGACGCGCTTCGGTGCGCGGATCGTAGCTGCGCGCCATCGCCAGCATCTCGGGCGTGGCGTGGGTGAACTGGAAGATGTTGAAGTGCGCATCCTGCCGCGAATGCAGCGCGCCGAAATCCACGATCAGATCGTCCGACGGCCGCGCGCGCAGGCGCACGCGCGTGCTGGCCTGTCGCGTGTTGTCCTCGTTTCGATCGAGGAACGTGTTCTGGAGACGCGCGCCGTCGCCGAACTCGTAATTGCCGGACAGGCGCAGCCAGACGTCGTCGCCCAGCGGCTGGTTCAGGTGCGGACGCAGCGAGACGGTGCCGTAGCTCGAGGCCAGGACGTCGCCGCCGGCTTCGAACCCGCGCGTCGGTGCGCGCGTCAGCACGTTGAACAGGCCGGCGGTCGCGTTCTTGCCGAACAGCGTTCCCTGCGGTCCGCGCAGAACCTCGACGTGATCGATGTCGTGGAAGAAGCCGATCAGGAAGTTCGACCGTCCGTACGAAACCCCGTCGACGACGGTGCCCACGCTCGGATCGAAGGCGACGTTCGTGTCCGGCGTCGTCAGCCCCCGGATGCCGAACGTCCCCGCGCTGCCCGACAACGAGATGTTGACGTTGGGGGTGTAGTCCTGGAGGTCCGTGAACGACGTCGATCCCGATTCGCGGAACACCTCGCCTTCGACGGAACTGATCGACGCGGGCACGTCTTCCAGGCGCTGCGTGATCTTCTGCGCGGTGACGGTCACGACCGGCAGCGTGTCGGTGCCCTCGTCGATCTCGTCCTGCGCGAACACCGGCTGCACCCACGGCCATGCGAGCAGCAGCAGGATCGCTGCGCGTGCAGGACGCAAGCGCTTGTCTGTCGTCGTGGTGTCCAGTGTTCGCCCCGTGCGCCGCTTGCGATGAATCCGCGCGGCGGATCTTCAATCGATTTCAGCCGGCGTGAAGCCGCCGGGGCGAAGTATCAGCACTTCCCCGACCGGCGAACAAGGCGGCCGGCGCGCCGCGATCAGCCGTGGCCGGACGCGCGGGAAATAGTGATGGCGAGCGCGCGCAGGTTGCGGACGGTTGCCGAGCTGTCCGACCGTCGCCAGACCATGCTCATCTGCGCCGCCGCGTGGTCGTCTTCCAATGCGCGGAACACGATGCCTTCGGAGTGGATCTTGCGCATCGACGAGGGCACCACCGATACGCCCAGGCCGGCCGCGACGAGATTCACGATCGACGTTACCTGCGATGCCTCCTGCGTGACGCGCGGACTGAACCCGGCGCGATGGCAGGCGGAGACGATCTGGTCGTACAGGCCCGATCCGACCGGGCGCGAGAAGAGCACGAACGGTTCGAGCGAGAGCGCGGCCAGTGGCAGGCGCTTGCGGCGCGCCAGCGGGTGATGCTGAGGCAGCGCCAGCACCAATGGCTCGTCGAAGAGGTGCTCGCTCGCCAGTCCCGGCGCCTCGTCGAGCAGCGGACGCACGAAGGCAAGGTCCAACGCCTGCGCACGGATGCGTTCGGCGAGCTCCGGTGTGCTCGATTCCTCCAGCGTCATCGACACCGCCGGGTGGCGTTCGCGGTACTCGCGCAGGATCCGCAGGATCACCGGATGAAACGGCGCGGAGTTGATCATCCCCACGCGCAGCCGCCCGAGTTCTCCCTGCGCTGCGCGTCGCGCACGCCCCGCGGCCGCCTGCGCTTGCGCCAGGATCGCGCGTGCGTCCTCGAGGAACGAGCGGCCCGCGTCGGTCAGCTCCACGCGACGCTGCGAGCGGCGAAACAACGGCGAGCCGATCTCGGCTTCGAGCTGGCGGATCTGCATGCTCAGCGGCGGCTGCTGGATGCCGAGCTTCTCCGCCGCGCGCCGAAAGTGCAGCGCCTCGGCCACCGCCACGAAGTAGCGCAGATGTCGGAGTTCCATGGATACGCAAGATATATCAATCCAGCCCGATTCATATATTGGACAGAGCGCGCGGCCCATCACTATGGTGGCGGCTTTCACGCTTCAGCCGCCGCACGGAGACCATGCAATGACGCAGCCGATCACCGATCAGGATCCGATCGAGACCA
This sequence comes from Panacagrimonas sp., assembly GCF_020697055.1. Classification (GTDB taxonomy): domain Bacteria; phylum Pseudomonadota; class Gammaproteobacteria; order Nevskiales; family Nevskiaceae; genus Panacagrimonas. The sequence goes on from NZ_JAJFBP010000017.1 coordinate 21,845, forward strand.
CCGAGTGGGTGGACGCCCTGCAGACGGTGCTCGAGCGCGAAGGCCCGGAGCGCGCGCACTTCCTGCTCGAGACGTTGATCGAGAAGGCGCGCCTGTCGGGTGCGTACATCCCGTTTTCGCCCAACACCGCCTACGTCAACACCATCCCGCCGCATCTGGAGGAGCGCTCGCCCGGCAACCACGAGTTGGAGTGGAAGCTGCGCAGCTACATCCGCTGGAACGCGATGGCGCTGGTGCTCAACGCCAACAAGGAGCACGCGGGCATCGGCGGGCACATCGCGAGCTTCGCGTCGTCGGCGACGCTGTACGACGTCGGCCTCAATCATTTCTGGAAGGGTCCGGACCATCCGCAGGGCCAGGACCTGGTCTACATCCAGGGCCACGTGACGCCGGGCATCTACGCGCGCGCGTTCCTCGAAGGCCGTCTGACCGAACAGCAGCTCGATCGTTTCCGCATGGAGGCGCTCGAGCCCGGCCTTTCGAGCTATCCGCATCCCTGGCTGATGCCCAAGTTCTGGCAGTTCGCCACGGTGTCGATGGGCCTGGGTCCGATCATGGCGATCTACCAGGCCCGCCTGATGAAGTACCTGCACAACCGCGGCATCAAGGACATGACCGGCCGCAAGGTCTGGTGCTTCTGCGGTGACGGCGAGATGGACGAGCCCGAATCGCTGGGCGCCATCGACATCGCCGACCGCGAGAAGCTCGACAACCTGGTGTTCGTCATCAACTGCAACCTGCAGCGACTCGACGGCCCGGTGCGCGGCAACGGCAAGATCATCCAGGAACTCGAGGGCATGTTCCGCGGCTCGGGCTGGAACGTGATCAAGGTGGTCTGGGGCGGCGCCTGGGACGGCCTGCTGGCACGCGACAAGGACGGCCACCTGCTGCGCGTGATGAACGACACCGTCGACGGCGAATACCAGAGCTACAAGGCCAAGGGCGGCGCGTTCACGCGCGAGCACTTCTTCGGCAAGGATCCCGAGACCGCCAAGATGGTCGCCACGATGAGCGACGAGGAGGTCGCGCAGCTCAATCGCGGTGGCCACGATCCGCACAAGGTCTACGCCGCGTACGCCGCCGCGATGAAGCACACCGGCGGTCCCACCGTGATCCTGGCAAAGACCGTGAAGGGCTACGGCATGGGCGAGGCCGGCGAAGGCCAGAACATCACGCACCAGCAGAAGAAGATGGGGCTCGAGGCGCTGAAGAAGTTCCGCGACCGCTTCAAGATCCCGGTTCCCGACGACCAGATCGAATCGATCCCGTTCTACAAGCCGGCCGACGATTCGCCCGAGATCCGGTACCTGAAGGAGCGGCGCGAGGCCCTGGGCGGCTTCCTTCCGCAGCGCACGGTCAAGGAGGAGACGCTGACGGTACCGCCGCTCTCCACGTTCCAGCGGCAGCTCGATTCCAGCGGCGAGCGCGAGATCAGCACGACGATGGCGTTCGTGCAGTTCCTGCAGACGCTGCTGCGGGATAAATCGTGCGGCCCAAGGGTCGTCCCGATCATTCCCGACGAAGGCCGCACCTTCGGCATGGAGGCGATGTTCCGCAGCCTGGGGATCTACTCGATCGTCGGGCAGAAGTACAAGCCCGAGGACGCCGACCAGCTCGCCTTCTACAAGGAAGACATCAAGGGGCAGATCCTCGAGGAGGGCATCACCGAAGCCGGCGCGATGTCGAGCTGGATCGCCGCGGGCACCAGTTACGCGAACCACGGCACCGCGCTGATCCCGTTCTATACGTTCTATTCGATGTTCGGCTTCCAGCGCGTGATGGACCTGTGCTGGGCCGCCGGCGACATGCGCACGCGCGGCTTCCTGATGGGCGCCACCGCGGGCCGCACCACCATCAACGGCGAGGGCCTGCAGCACGAGGACGGACACAGCCACGTGATGGCGTCCCTGGTGCCCAACTGCAAGGCCTACGACCCGGCGTTCTCCTATGAACTCGCCGTGATCATCCAGCACGGCATGAAGGAGATGGTCGAGGAGCACAAGGACAACTACTACTACCTGACGATCTACAACGAGAACCACACGCACCCCGCCATGCCTCCGGGCACCGAGAGCGGCATCGTGCGCGGCATGTACCTGTTCAAGTCCGAGGACGAGCCGACCAAGGCGCACGTGCAGCTGCTCGGATCCGGATCGATCTTCCGCGAGGTGCTCGCCGCCTCCGAGATCCTCAAGGCCGACTGGGGCGTGACCAGTGACGTGTGGAGCGTACCCAGCGTCAATGAACTCGCGCGCGACGGTCGCGAATGCGAGCGCTGGAATCTGCTGCATCCGGATGCACCGCCGAAGAAGAGCTACGTCGAGGAGTGCCTGGGCGGCATGACCGGCCCGGTGATCGCCAGCACCGACTACGTGCGCGCGTTCACCGAGCAGCTGCGTCCCTACATCAAATCGCCGTTCCACACGCTGGGCACCGACGGCTTCGGTCGTTCGGACAATCGGCCCGCGCTGCGCGACTTCTTCGAGGTCGACCGCCGCTGGATCGCGGTCAAGGCGCTGCGCGCGCTCGCTGATCTGAAGCTGGTGCCGGCCGAGCGCGTGAGCCAGGCGATCAAGCTCTACGGCATCCGCCCGGATCGCGCCGCTCCCTGGACCGTGTGAGGATCTGGCCATGGGCAATCTCATCGACGTGCAGGTCCCGGATCTCGGCGACTTCAAGGACATCCCGGTCATCGAGCTGCTGGTCAAGGACGGCGACACCGTCGAGAAGGACCAGGCGCTGCTGGTGCTCGAGTCGGACAAGTCGACGATGGAAGTCCCGTCGCCAGGCAGCGGCATCGTGCGCGGGCTCAAGGTCAAGCTCGGCGACAAGCTGTCGAAAGGCGATCGCATTTGCCGGCTCGAAGGCGAGGGCGCCGCGCCCGCGGCCAAACCGGCACCGGCGGCGAAGCCTGCGACCGAAGCACCGGCACCGGCGAAGAAGGAATCGAAACCCGCGTCGGCCGATCTGTTCGCTGACAGCAGCGCGCCCGCGAAAGTCGCGGCAGCATCGGGCGGCGGCACGCTCGTCGTTACCGTTCCGGATCTCGGCGACTTCAAGGACATTCCGATCATCGAACTGCTGGTCAAGGATGGCGACTCCGTCGAGAAGGACCAGACCCTGCTCGTGCTCGAATCCGACAAGTCGACGATGGAAGTTCCGTCGCCCGGCAGCGGCGTCGTGCGCGGGCTCAAGGTCAAGGTCGGGGACAAGGTCTCCAAGGGCCACGCGCTGCTGAGCCTGGAAGGTGTGGCCGGTGGCGGCGAGGCGCCCAAACCCGCGCCGAAAGCCGCTGCAGTGACCGGGAAGCCGGCCGAGGAGCCCAGCAAAGCCGAGCCGCCTCCGGCCGCGAAACCGGCCGAGGACATCGTCGTGGCCTCCGGCACCGTCGCGCACGCCGGCCCCGCCACGCGCAAGTTCGCGCGCGAACTCGGCGTCGACCTGGCACGCGTGCCGGGCTCGGGGCCGAAGAACCGCGTCGTCATCGAGGACGTCCAGAAGTACGTCAAGCAGCAGATGACGGCTTCGCCGAGTCCCGAGTCCCGCGTCCCGAGTCCCGGCGGTTCCGGCATTCCGCCGATCCCCGTTCAGGACTTCTCGAACTACGGCGAGATCGAGGAGAAACCGCTCGCCCGCATCCGCAAGCTTTCGTCGGCGCACCTGACGCGCTCGTGGCTCAACGTTCCGCACGTCACGCAGCACGACGAGGCCGACATCACCGAGCTCGAGGCCTTTCGCAAATCGGCCAGCGAGGACGGCGGTGTGAAGCTGACGTTGCTGCCGTTCGTGATGAAGGCGGTGAGCGTGGCGATCCGGCAGTACCCCGAGTTCGGCAGCTCGCTGTCGCCCGACGGAGGCAGCCTGATCATGAAGAAGTACTGCCATGTGGGCTTCGCGGCGGACACGCCCAACGGCCTGGTGGTGCCGGTGGTGCGCGACGTCTGGAGCAAGTCGATCACGCAGCTCGCGACCGAGACCGCGGAACTGGCGAAGAAGGCGCGCGACGCCAAGCTCGGCCCCAACGACATGCGTGGAGGATGCTTCTCGATCTCGAGCCTGGGCGGCATCGGCGGCAGCTACTTCACGCCGATCGTCAACGCACCAGAGGTCGGCATCCTCGGCGTGTCGCGCGGCGTCATCAAACCGGTGTGGGACGGCAAGGCCTTCCAGCCTCGGCTGATGCTGCCGCTGTCACTGTCGTACGACCACCGCGTGATCGACGGAGCGTATGCGGCGCGCTTCATCGTCGCGCTGGGACGGCTGCTCGGCGACATCCGGCGACTGAGCCTCTGATCGACCGCGTTCTGTCGTAACCTTCGCGCCACTGGGAGTGGGGAAGCAGGGAACCGACACGTGGGTGCTGGCTGGTTGCGGGTTCTGCGCGCCGTATTCGGCGTCGATCGGATGCAGGTGGCCTTGCGCGACGAGTTCGCCGCGCATGCCTACCGCGTCAGCGCCGAGCGCGGCCTGCGCGTGTGTTGGGCTGTCCTGCTGTTCGATCTGCCGCTGTTCGCGCTGATCGACTGGTCCACCTGGAATTCCGGTCAGTGGTCGCTGCAGCCGGCGCATGGGCGCGTGTTCTGGTGGCGCGTGGCGCTGGTGTCTTCGATCGGATTGCTGCTGGTCGCGCGCGAGTTCATCGGCGACGAGCGCCGGCGCGATCGCGTCTTCGCCTGGTGCTGCGCAGTGGGCTTTCCGCTGTTCGGCGCCTGGTTCACGGTGATCTGCCAGACGCTGATCACCGACGCCTCGATCTACGCGCTGTTCCTGATCGGTGCCTCGGTGGTGTTTCCGCTGCCGGGGCTGCGCAAGCTGCTCATCTACCCGGTGTCGCTGCTGCTGGTCCTGATCGGCGTGCAATGGGTGGGCGTGGGGCCGGTCCCGGAACTGCACGTGACGGTGAACGCCACATGCGTGGCGGTCGGCGCGCTGACGGTCGAGGCCATCGCGATGCGGACCTACGTTGCGGACTTCACCAAGAGCCTCGAGATCGAACGCGAGCGTGGGCGCGCCGACGAGCTGTTGCGCAACGTGTTGCCCGCCGCCGTTGCCGAGCGTCTCAAGACCAATCCGGCGACGCAGGTCGAGCACCACCCGGCCGTCAGCGTGCTGTTCGCCGACTTCGTCGGCTTCGGGCGGCTGGCGCAGGAGCTCGCGCCGGGCGAAATGATCGGCCTGCTCGATCACCTCTTCAACGAGTTCGACGAAGCGGCCGACCGTTTCGGCGTCGAGAAGATCAAGACGCTCGGCGACACCTACATGGCCGCCTGCGGGGTTCCGGCGGCGCAGCCCGATCACGCCGAGCGCATGGCGAACCTGGCGCTGCGCATGCTCAGCATCGCGGACCGGTTCGAGTCCGATCGCCGGCTGCCGGTGCACTTCCGCGTCGGCATGCACACCGGCCCCGCGATCGCGGGCATCATCGGCAGCCGCAAGTTCTGCTACGACCTCTGGGGCGACACGATCAACGTCGCGGCCCTGCTACAAGGTTCGGGCGCGCCGGATCGCATCCACGTGAGCCAGGCCATGCGCGATGCGCTGGGCGACGGGTTCCGCTTCCAGGCTCGGGAACCGATCGAACTCAAGGGCCGCGCGCCGGCGGCGACGTACTACCTGCTCGGACGCGCCGACGAAGACCAGATGCTGAAAGATCGCGCCCGCCTGCTGCAGGCCGCGCCCAGCTGAACCCGATGGGCATGCGCATTGCTGTGGCCGGGCTCCGCCGACGCAGCTAGGATTCCGAATCATGTCCGCCGATCGACCTCCGCCGCGCCGATGACCAAGGGCCCACGTCTGGCGCTGCACAACCTCAAGACCGTGGGCTGGCGCGAATGGGTTTCGCTGCCCGACCTGGGCATCGGCCATATCAAGGCCAAGATCGACACCGGCGCGCGCACGTCCGCGATCCACGCGTTTGCGATCGAACGCCTCTCGATCGATCGCGTGCGTTTCGGCGTCCACCCGTTGCAGCGCGGCGACCGCGAGGTCTGGTGCGAGTGCGAAGTGGTCGACGAGCGTTGGGTGACCGACTCGGGCGGCCACCAGGAATTTCGTCCCGTGATCGTCACCCACGTGATGCTGGGCGAGGACCGCTGGCCCGTCGAGGTGACCCTGACCGCGCGCGACAACCTGCTGTTCCGCCTGCTGCTCGGCCGCACGGCGCTGGTGGCGCGTTATCGCGTCGATCCGGCGGCCAGCTATCTCATCGGCGAGTCGCCGCGCCTGCGCCGTCGGGCCGCGAAATCCTGATGAAGATCGCGATCCTGTCCCGCAACAAGAAGCTGTACTCGACCCGGCGCCTGGTCGAAGCCGCGCAGGGGCGCGGTCACGAGGTGAAGGTCATCGACGTGCTGCGCTGCTACATGAACATCGCGCCGCACCATCCCGAGATCCACTACCGCGGCGAGAGGCTCGAAGGTTTCGACGCGATCATTCCGCGCATCGGCGCCAGCGTGACGTTCTACGGCAGCGCGGTCGTGCGCCAGTTCGAGATGCAGGGCGTCTACTCGCTGAACGAATCGGTGGCCATCACGCGCTCGCGCGACAAGTTGCGCGCGCACCAGCTGCTGGCGCGCAAGGGCATCGGCATGCCGGTGACCGGGTTCGCGCACGCACCGGACGACACCGCCGACCTCGTCGGTCTCGTCGGCGGCGCGCCGGTGGTGCTGAAGCTCACCGAGGGCACACAGGGCCGCGGCATCGTGCTGTGCGAGACCGACAAGGCGGCCGAGTCGGTGATCGATGCGTTCCGCGATCTCGACGCGTATTTCCTGGTGCAGGAGTTCGTCGAGGAGGCCAAGGGTTCCGACATCCGGTGCTTCGTTATCGGCGGCCGCGTGGTCGCCGCGATGATGCGCCAGGCCAAGGCCGGCGAATTCCGCTCCAACCTGCATCGAGGCGGCTCCGCGATGAAGGTCAGGATCACGCCGGAAGAGCGCTCCACCGCCGTGCGCGCCGCGAAGATCATGGGGCTGAACGTTGCTGGCGTGGACATCCTGCGCTCCAACCACGGACCGGTGGTGATGGAGGTGAACTCCTCGCCGGGCCTCGAAGGCATCGAAACCGTCAGCGGCGTGGACATCGCGTCGCGGATCCTCGAGTTCGTCGAAAAGAATGCCCGTCCGGGGAACACCAAGACCAAGGGCCAGGGATGAGCACGTCCGCGGCCGTGAAGCGGATCTAGCGGTGATGGCGGGGCGAAACACGGCGTGGAACGTCGCCATCGCGGGTGTGGCGTTCGCTGTCTACCTGCTGACGCTCACCCACAATTTCACCGATGGCGAAGATGCGCTGCGCTACGTGCGCGACATCACCACGGGCCAGAACCTGTGGGTGTTCGGCAATCACCTGCTCTTCAACATCGTCGGCGTGAGCTGGTACGGGCTGTGGACCGCGCTCGGCCATGCGGACGACGCCCTGATCCCGATGCAGGTGCTGAGCGCCGCCTGCGCCGGTATCAGCGTGGGTCTGATGGCCTGGATCGGTGCGCTGCTGCGACTGCCGCGTGCGCTGGCGCTGTCGGCCACGCTGGGTGCGGCGGTGAGCAGCTCGTTCTGGGCCTACGCGGTGCTGCCCGACACCTACCTGCTGCCGATGCCGTTCGTGCTGTTCGGCTTCGGCTGTCTTCTGCGCGCGCTCGCCGCATCGGGCGAGTCGCCGACGGCGTGGGTGATCGGCGCAACACTGAGCTGGTCGCTCGCGACACTGCTGCACCAGCAGAACGTGCTGTTCTTCGGCCCCGGCGCGCTGATGCTGATCATGGGCAGCGGGGATCGGCGGGCGGGATTCGGCCGCGCCGCGCTGCTGCTGGGCGTCGGCGGCGCGCTGACCCTGGGCTGCTACATCCTGGTGGCCGTGTACGGACTCGGGCTGCGCACGATCCCGGCGTTCATCGGCTGGACGCTGGGCTACGCCAAGGACGGTCCGTGGACGCCGTGGTCGTGGGTGAGCCTTCCCAAGGGTGTGATCGGTCTGGTCCGCGCGATCTTTGCGGTCAATCTTGCCCTCGGCGTCGACTCGATCGCGCAGCTCGCCCAGCGCGCGCTGCCGAACATGATCCTGGTCGAAGAGCGCTACTTCACCGCGTTCCTGCGTCCCGCCGTGCTGTACGCCTCGCTCGCGATGCTGGTGGCCAGCGCCGTGGTCGTGGTGGCGCTGCTCGGCGTGCTGCTGCGACGCGTGTTCGTCGCCCGCGGGGCGGAAGTCGCATCGCACGGCGCCATGTGGCTCGGCTGGATGATCGCGTCGCAGGCGATCGCGGTGGTCGCCTGGGAGCCGATCAATCCGGAGTTCTGGATCGCGGTACTGCCCTGGTCGTGGTTGCTGGTCGCGCTGGCGATCGATCGCCACGGTGATCGGCTCGCGCGCAACCTCTGGTTCGCGTTCATCGTGTTGTTGGGCATGACCAACGCGGTGGGATACGTGATTCCCCAGACCGATCCCGAGAGCGACTACTGGCATGGCGTCAACGCGCTGCCACTGAGCCTGCTCAGGCAGGGCGATCAGATCGTCTCGATGGGCGGCTACGTGTCGGACGGTTATCTTGCGCTGCAGACGCGCCGGGAAATCATCAATGGCGCCTACGGCATCGCGGAGGTCCGCAAGATGATCGAGGACACGCCGTCCGACACCCGGTTGCTGGTCTCGTCGTGGTGGATCGATCCGCCGGCGTTCCTGGTCGGCAACACGCAGCTCGAATTGTGGGATCGCGACCAGGCGCTGCGGCTGCTGGACTGCTATCGCCCCAACCTGACGGAGCTGGGACGTGCCGGCGACCAGACGGTATGGGAGCTGCGCCGCCCGCTGCCGACCTGCCCCGCGTCGTAGGCCGGCCATGGACAGCCTCCGAATTTCCGATGTGGTGGTCGCCGCGGGCGAACGCCGCCTGGTCAACATCCCCGTCGCCAAGCTGACCACCAGCCAGCCGGTGCTGCTGCCGGTGATCGTGCACCGCGGCACGCGGGCCGGGCCGACGATGTTCCTGAGCGCCGCGCTGCACGGCGACGAGATCATCGGCGTCGAGATCATCCGCCGCGTGCTCAAGATTCCGGAGCTCTCCGAACTCAAGGGCACGCTGCTGGCGGTGCCGATCGTCAACACGCTCGCGTTCATCCACCAGTCGCGCTACCTGCCCGACCGGCGCGATCTCAATCGCAGCTTCCCAGGCAGTTCCGGCGGCTCGCTGGCGGCGCGACTGGCCTGGCTGTTCCTGCGCGAAGTGGTGGGCCGCTGCGATTTCGGCATCGACCTGCACACCGGCGCGGTGCACCGGCCCAACCTGCCGCAGATCCGCACCGATCTGCGCAACGAGACCAACGTGCGCCTGGCCAAGGCCTTCGGCGCGCCGCTGTTCCTGGATTCGCTGCCCACCGACGGAACGCTGCGCCAGTACACGACCAAGAAGAACATCCCGGTGATCCTGTACGAATCGGGCGAGGCGCTGCGCTTCGACGAGACCGCCATCCGCGTGGGCGTGCAGGGCGTGCAGAACGTGATGTGGGAGATGGGCCTGCTCGATCGGCCGCCGTTCTCGCCGCTGCGCGCGGCCGAGCCGGTGCTGGCGCATTCGAGCCGCTGGATCCGCGCCGCCTCGAGCGGAATCCTGCGCACCGGCATCGCGCTGGGCGATCACGTCCGCAGAGGCCAGGTGCTGGGCATCATCGGCGACCCGTTCGGCGAGTCCGAGCAGGCCGTGGTGTCGCCCACCGAAGGCGTGGTGATCGGCCGGCTCAACCTGCCGCTGGTGCACGAGGGCGACGCGTTGTTCCACGTCGGCACGTTCGAGGTGCCCGAGGACGCCAAGCAGGCGGTCGATCAGCTGTCCGCCGAGATGCGGACGCGCACCGGCGAAGAGCCGCCGATCGTCTAGAGCCGCCCGGCCGTGACCGCGTTGACGTCGGCCACGACGCGTCGGCGATACGCGCCGGGGGATTCCCCGTTCCAGCGTCGGAACGCGTGCTGAAACGGACTCTGCTCCGAGTAGCCGAGCAGGAACGCCACTTCGGCGAGCGAGACGCGCGGATCGCGCAGATGCCGCTCCGCGTGACTGCGACGCACGTCGTCGAGCACTTCGCGAAAGGATAACGAGGCCTGATCGAGCCGACGCTGCAGCGTGCGCGGCGCCAGCCTCAGATCCTGCGCCGCGTGCGCCAGCGTGCAGCGGCCGCTGGCGAGCTTGAGCGACAGCACCGTCTTGAGCTCGCGCACGAAATCCGGTTCGTCGCGCGCGCGCTGCCCGAGCATCGATTCGGCCTGTTCCTGCAGCACGCGATGCGTATGCAGGTCGGAGTGCGCGATGCGCAGATCCAGGTAATCGGTCGGCATCACCAGTCGCGTTGCCGGCTGATCGAAGCGCACATTGCCGCCGAAGATCCGCGCGTACTCCGTGACGTCGCGCGGTCGCGGGAACTCGAAGCAGGCGTCCGCGCGCAGGTCGGGCCGGTCGGTGAGCAGGCGCGCGAAGCAGATCCATCCGGACAGCGAGAGCTGCGACATCGTCGGCGAGGCCTTGGCGCTCGCCGGCAGCCAGTGCACCGCGGCGTGTTTCTTTCCGACGACCAGCTTCGAATCGTTGATGTCGTCGGTGAGGCGCTCGTAGCGGCCCATCATCGCGATCACGTCGTGCAGCGTTCCGCAGGCCATCGCGAGGTAGCCGAGCATGCCGTAGTGGCGCGGCTTGTAGGACTCGCCGACCTTCAGCGGCAGATGCGCGTCGCCCGTCGCGACGATCGCCGCGTCGAACATCGCCTGCCAGCGACGCAGTGGAATGGGTGTGCGGGCGTCGTCCGATTCGATCGCCTTCAGCAGATCGGCGTCGACCAACCGCGCCGGATCGACGCCGCGGCCGCGCAGGTAGTCGACCAGCGCGCGCGCATGGGCCGCGATGATCTTTCCGCCTTCCGGTTCCGCCTGGGTCATGCCGCCTCCGTGGCGCGATTTCTCAATGACCGGGCGCCATTCGTCAAGACCAGAATCCGGGCGATCGCCATGCTTGGCGCCGCACGATGAGGAGCACACCGATGTACCGGGCGGGATGGAGTCGACGGGAGATCGCGGTCCAGGCGCGGGGCCACGCCATGCACGGCTACGGCAACTGGCGTCAGCGCGCGCGCTCGCAGCGCTCGCCGCTGTTTGCGCGCGCGTTGTTCCTGCAGGACGAGCAGGGCAAGACCGTGGATTTCTGCTGCCTGGACCTGGGATACGTCACGCACGCGATGCGGGCCGGTGTGTGCGCGCGATTGCAATCGACGCTCGGCGAGGCGTTCGACGCGGCCGCGCTCGTGCTGACGTGCACGCACACGCACTCGGGTCCCGGCGGGTGCACGCACGACGTGCTCTACAACGTCGTCACGCCCGGCTTCGTGCCGGCGCATCTGGAGGCGGTGATCGCCACCACCGTCGAGGCGATCCTCGCGGCCCGCGCCCACGCCGCGCCGACGTCCCTTTCACTGTCGCGCGGCGATTTCGACGCGAACGTGCCGGTCGCATGGAACCGCTCGTTGCGCGCCTACAACCGCAACCCCGACGTGCGCCCTCGCGGCGACACCGAGGCCCACCTGGCGCTGGACCGCTCCATGCAGGTGCTCGGCCTGCGCCGCGAAGGCCGGCTGCACGCGGTCGTGTCGCTGTTCGGCGTGCACGCCACCTGCGTCGGGAGCTCGCAGAACCGGTACGACGGCGACAACAAGGGCTACGCCGCGACGCAGGCCGAAGACGCGCTGCGCCGCTCCGGCGTCGAAGACGCGGTGGCGATCTTCGCGCAGGCCACCGCGGGCGACGTGTCGCCGCACTTCCACGGCCCCGGCCAGGAGCGGATCCGGCGTCGGATCCGCGGCGAGGCGGAGTACGCCTACGCGGAGCAGAACGGTCGTCACCAAAGCCGTCGCGCGATGTCGCTGACGGCCGCGCCCGGTGTGGAAACCGCGATCAGCGGCGGGATCGACGCGATCTTGAGCTACGTCGACTTCACGTCGATCCATGCCGATCCGCGCTACGCCGGCGGACAAGCGCAGGCCTGGACCAGCCAGCCGTGCCACGGCGCGGCGTTCTTCGGCGGCACGCCGGTGGACGGCCGCACCGCCTCGAACGCGGTCGTGGCCGCCGCGGGCAGCGCCGCGCAGGCGCTGAAGGCCTGGCGGCTGAGCGCGGCCAACCCCATCTCGCCCGAGCAGCGCGAATCGTATCGGCGCCTGTATGCCGCGCAGGGCGCCAAGGCGATCCTGCTGGAGACCGGCGGCAAGCGGATCCTCGGCCGGCCGCTGGAGCAGCTCGTGCTGCCCGACTTCCTCGATCCCAACCTCAAGGAGCTCAAGCGTCTCGCGCGCCTGGGCGCCGTGCGGGAAAGCGATCTGGTGCCCACGGTGCTGCCGCTGCAGATCGTGACGATCGGTCCGCTGGCGCTGGTCTGCTGTCCGGGTGAATTCACGACGATGGCGGGCGCGCGCGTCGTGCAGGCGGTGCGGTCGGTGCTGGGCGAGCGCGCCGGCGAAGTGCTGATCTGCACCTACTGCAACGACTACATGGGCTACGTCACGACGCGCGAGGAGTACGAGGAACAGGCGTACGAAGGCGGACACACGATCTTCGGACAGTGGACGCTCGCGGCGTTTCAGACCCGGTTTGCGCAGCTCGCCGCCGAGATGCTGAAACCGGTGGACGCGCGCCGCCACGATCGGCGCACGCAGCCGCGCGCGGCGGTGGCCGCCGAACTGGCGCTTCGAACCGATCTGCCGGTGCCGGGATGAACAACATGACCGGACGTGATGCTGGGCCCGACGTCCGACGACGGCGGCTGCTCAAGGCCGGGCTCGCGCTCGCGGGCGGCGCAGCGGTGGGCCCCGGCCTGTCGGGCTGCGGCAAGGCGTCGAAGAACCCCGTTCCCGGCGACGCCGCGTGGCGCAACTGGTCGGGGTCGCAGGTCTCCGCGCCCAGGGCCTGGCTCAACCCCCGCGACGAAGCCGAACTGGCCGCCCAGATGCGAGCGGCGAGCGGCACGCTGCGGGTGACCGGCGCGAGCCATTCGTTCAGCGCGCTGTGCAACACCGACGACACGCTGTTCTCGCTGGACCACCTCAGCGGCGTGGTCAGCCACGACGTGCAGACGCTGCAGGCGACGGTCTGGGCCGGCACGCGGCTGCGTGACCTGGGCGGGCCGCTGTGGGATCGGGGCCAGGCGCTGTCCAACCAGGGCGACGTCGATCCGCAGTCGGTGGGCGGCGCATGCGGCACCAGCACGCACGGCACCGGCATCACGCTCGGCTCGTTCTCGTCGATGGTGCGCGGTGTGCGCCTGGTCACCCCGCAGGGCGAGATCGTCGAGGCCGACGCCGAGCACGACGCCGAGGTCTTCCAGGCCGCCGCGACCTCGCTCGGCGCGCTGGGCATCGCCAGCCAGATCCGCCTGCAGAACCGTGCGCCGTACAAGCTGCACGAGCGCGAATTCCTCGAAGACCTGCCGTCGGTGCTCTCGAAGCTCGACGCCTACGTGCGCGACAACCGTCACTTCGAGTTCTGGGCGTTCTTCGAAACCGACCGCGCGATCGTCAAGCTGCTCAACGAGACCGCCGCCGAGGACACGCCGCCGCCGTCGCTGGAACTGCCGGTGGACCACGTGCTCGACCTCGCCTCCGAGATCGCCCACAACGTCGGCGGCATGGACGGCGCGATGCAGAAGCTGCTCACCGTGCTGCATACCGACAGCGAGCGCGTGGGCCGCGCGCACGCGATCTTCCCGACGCCGCGCAATTCACGCTTCAACGAGATGGAATACGAGCTCCCCGCGGCCAAGGGTCCGGAATGCCTGATGGAGATCCTGGAAACGGTGCGCAAGTCGGGCATCCGCACGCTGTTCCCGGTGGAGTACCGCACCGTGGCCGCGGACACGTGCTGGCTGTCCCCGTTCTACGATCGCGACACGGCGTCGATCTCGGTGCACCAGTACCACAAGGTCGACTACCGCGAACTGTTCGACCTCGTCGAGCCGATCTTCTGGAAATACGAAGGCCGACCGCACTGGGGCAAGCTGCACCGGCTCGAGGCCCGGCAGTTGGCTCCGCTCTATCCGCGCTGGGACGATTTCCGGCGCGTGCGTGAGCGCCTCGACCCCGCAGGCCGGATGCTCAGCGCGCACCTGCGCAGGCTGCTGGTGACCGCGTGAAGCGGCGGCGCCTGCTGCTCGGTGGCCTGGGATTGGGCGCGGCCGTCCTTGGAGCCGGCGCGCTGCTGCGTCCGGACGACGAGGGCGCGCCGCACGATGCGTATTTCGCCGCGCTGAACCAGGAGCTCAAGGAGAACGGTCCGATGCGGCCCTGCCTGCTGATCGACCTCGACCGGCTGGATCACAACATCGATCAGGTGGTGGCCTCGGTGGCCCGTCATCGCGGGCGGCGCTACCGCATCGTCGAGAAGTCGCTGCCGTCGCCCGGGCTGATCGACTACGTGATGCGGCGCTCCGGCAGCCGCCGGCTGATGTCGTTTCATCAACCGTTTCTCAACCACGACGCGGCCCGGTTCCCCGACGCCGACATCCTGCTCGGCAAGCCGCTGCCCGTGCGCTCGGTGGAGCGGTTCTACCGCGAGCTCAAAGGCGGCTTCGATCCGTCGCGACAGCTGCAATGGCTGGTCGATACGCCCGAGCGGGTGGCCCAGTACCTCGAGCTCGCGCGCGGCCTGGAAACGCGGTTGCGGCTCAACATCGAGATCGACGTGGGCCTGCATCGGGGCGGCGTGACGGATCCGGCGATGCTCTCGATGATGCTCGGCACGATCGCCGCGCATCCCGACCAGCTGGGCTTCGCCGGATTCATGGGGTACGACCCCCATGTTGGCATGGGCGTGCCGCGGATCCTGGGCACGCCACAGGAGCTGCTCGCCAAGGCCATGGGCCTCTATCAGGGGTACGTCGACCAGCTGCGGGGCGAGCATGCCGATCTCTGGCATGAGGACCTCACGCTCAACACCGCCGGCAGCCCGACCTACCGCCTTCACGAGGCCGAAACGCTGTCCAACGACATCTCGGTCGGAACCGGGCTGCTCAAGCCGGGCCACTACGACCTGCCCTCGCTGGCCGAGCACCACCCCGCCGCCTGGATCGCGACGCCCGTGCTGAAGTCCACCGGATCCGTTCGCATTCCGGCGCTCGACGAGCGCTCGCGCGTCTTGTCCTGGTGGGACGTGAACCAGCGCCAGACGTTCTTCATCTACGGCGGGAACTGGATGGCGGACTACGCCTCGCCCCGTGGACTGCACGCGAATGCGATCTACGGCCGCAGCTCCAACCAGGAGATCGTCAACGGTCCGGCTTCGATGGGCCTGGCAGTCGACGACCTCGTCTTCCTGCGCCCGCACCAGAGCGAAGGCGTGCTGCTGCATTTCGGCGATCTGCTCGCCGTGCGCGGTGGCCGCATCCAGGAGCAGTGGCCGGTGTTCGCCGGGTAGATCGCGCTCGTCGCTTTGGTGCCGATGTTCGCGCCGGGGCAGGATCGGGTCGTGCGGCGGCGTTTGGCGAGCGCAGGCGACAGCGCGATGCAATGCGGATCGTCCCTATAACAGGAGGGATGTTCGTCGTCCCTGCGCGCAATCTTCTCCGTTACAATCCCTAGCGGTACGCCCGATGGTCTCTCCGGGGAGAGAGCCGGGCCCCTCCGAAGCGATCCAAAGACGGACCAACAGAGCATGACGGGAGCGGCATCCATGTCAGCCGAAACCTGGGCCATTGCGGTCTACGTCCTCGCGACGTTCGCGATCATCGGCATCATGCTGCTCGGCTCGTGGCTGCTCGGTGGGCGGGCCTGGGGTCGTGCCAAGGACGAGCCGTTCGAATCCGGCGTGCTCGGCGCGGGTTCCACGCGACTGCGCCTCTCGGCCAAGTTCTACCTCGTGGCCATGTTCTTCGTGATCTTCGACCTCGAAGCGGTGTACCTCTTCGCGTGGTCGATCAGCGTCCGCGAGTCCGGGTGGCCGGGATTCGTCGAGGCGCTGATCTTCATCGTCATCCTCATCGCCAGCCTCGTGTACCTGTGGCGCATCGGCGCGCTCGAGTGGGCGCCCGAGGGCCGACGCAAGATCGCGCAGCGGGCTCACACCCAAGGCCCCTGATTCGCGACGACGGCGACGGCCAGCATTCGCAAGCCAAAATGGAATACACCCTCACACGCATCGACCCGAACAAGCAGACGTATCCGATGCAGCAGCGTTCCACCGGGCCCGACCCGATGGAGACGCAGGTGCACAAGAACGTCTTTCTCGGAAAGCTCGAGTCGATGATGCACGGCGCCGTCAACTGGGGCCGCAAGAACTCGATCTGGCCGTACAACTTCGGCCTCTCCTGCTGCTACGTGGAGATGGCCACGGCGTTCACGCCGACGCACGATCTCGCGCGCTTCGGCGCCGAGGTCATCCGTGCATCGCCGCGCCAGGCCGACCTGATGGTCGTGGCCGGTACCTGCTTCATCAAGATGGCCCCGGTCGTCCAGCGCCTCTATGAGCAGATGCTGGAACCCAAGTGGGTCATCTGCATGGGTGCCTGCGCCAACTCCGGCGGCATGTACGACATCTATTCGGTGGTGCAGGGCGTGGACAAGTTCCTGCCCGTCGACGTCTACATTCCCGGCTGTCCGCCGCGACCCGAGGCGTTCCTGCAGGCGCTGACGCTGCTGCAGGACTCGATCGGCAAGGAGCGCCGGCCGTTGTCGTGGGTGGTCGGCGAACAGGGCATCTACAAGGCGAACATGCCGGCGCAGCGTGATCTGAAACACGCCGAGCGCGTGCAGCAGACCGTGCTTCGCACGCCGGATTCCGTCTGAACGACATGGTGCAGACGACGAGTGCCCTCGCCCCACCGCGCGCGCCGCGCGCGGTCCTCCCCTCTCCCGCAATGCGGGCGGGGGACATTGGCGCCGCTTCGCGGCAGGCGCGTTGATGGCGGCCGACGACGCACCGCAGGCCAAGGGCCTCCAGCACGAGATCGTGCGCGAGGTCTATCGCCGTTTCGGCGAGAGCGGGTTCCTGTTCCAGGCCACCGTCGACGGCATGCCGACGCTGTGGGTGGAGGCCGGGCGCATCCTCGACGTGCTGCGCTTCCTGAAGAACGAGGTCGCGCGGCCCTACCGGATGCTGTTCGACCTCACCGCGCTCGACGAGCGCGTGCGCAAGCACCGCGACGGCCAGCCGGCGAGCGACTTCACGGTGGTCTACCACCTGCTGTCGATCGATCGCTGCAACGCCAAGGAACTCGGCGGCGGTGACATCCGCCTGAAGGTCGCGCTCACCGGTGACAAGCACGAGTGTCCGTCGTGCATCAGCGTGTTCAAGAACGCCAACTGGTACGAGCGCGAAGCCTGGGACCTGTTCGGCGTGGTCTTCACCGGGCATCCGAACCTGCGACGCATCCTGCTGCCGCCGCGCTGGGAAGGGCATCCGGGCCGCAAGGACTATCCGGCGCGCGCCACCGAGTTCGATCCGTTCCTGCTCGACCAGATGCGCCAGGACCTCGACCAGGAAGCGCTGCTGTTCAAACCCGAAGAGTGGGGCATGAAGCGCTCGAGCGAGGACGCGGACTTCATGTTCCTCAACCTCGGGCCCAACCACCCGAGCGCGCACGGGGCGTTCCGCATCGTACTTCAGCTGGACGGCGAAGAGATCGTCGACTGCGTGCCCGACATCGGCTACCACCATCGTGGCGCCGAGAAGATGGCCGAGCGCCAGAGCTGGCACACCTACATCCCGTACACCGATCGCATCGACTATCTCGGCGGGGTGATGAACAACCTGCCGTACATCCTCAACGTCGAGAAGCTGGCCGGCATCGAGGTGCCGGACCGGGTCAAGACCATCCGCGTGATGATGTCGGAGTTCTTCCGCATCACCTCGCACCTGCTGTTCTACGGCACCTACTGCCAGGACGTCGGCGCGATGAGCCCGGTGTTCTTCATGTTCGTGGACCGGCAGAAGGCCTACGACGTGATCGAGGCGGTCACGGGCTTTCGCATGCACCCGGCGTGGTTCCGCATCGGCGGCGTCGCGCACGATCTCCCGAACGGCTGGGAGAAGAAGGTCAAGGAGTTCATCGATTGGCTGCGGCCGCGCATGGACGAGTACGAGAAGGCCGCGCTCAAGAACGCCGTGCTGGTCACGCGTTCCAAGGGCGTGGCGGCGTACAACGCCGCGGAAGCCATCGAGTGGGGCGTCACCGGTCCGGGGCTGCGTGCCGCCGGTGTGAACTTCGACTACCGCAAGGCGCGTCCGTATTCGGGCTACGAGAACTTCGAGTTCGACGTGCCGCTGGCCGACGTCAGCGACGTCTACACCCGCGGCTGCCTGCGCGCCGAGGAGATCCGGCAGTCGATCCGGATCATCGAGCAGTGCCTCAACCACATGCCCGCGGGTCCGTTCAAGGCCGATCACCCGCTGACCTGTCCGCCGCCCAAGGAACGCACGCTGCACGACATCGAGACGCTGATCACGCACTTCCTGGGCGTGAGCTGGGGGCCGGTGATCCCGCCGGGCGAGTCGACCACGATCATCGAGGCGACCAAGGGCCTGAACAGCTACTACTCGGTGGCCGACGGCAGCACGACCGCGTATCGCACGCGCATCCGCACGCCGAGCTTTGCGCACCTGCAGCAGATCCCGGCGGCGATCAACGGCCACATGATCCCAGACCTGATCGCGTACATCGCATCGATCGATTTCGTGATGGCGGACGTGGACCGCTAGCCGACATGTCGAACACCACCGCACAACCCGTCATCAAGCTCGCGGATCTCGGAAAAGCGCCGCCGTTCGCACTCAGCGACCAGGAGCGTCACGAGATCATCGATGAAATGCATCACTACCCGGACCCGCGGGCGGCGAGCATCGGCGCGCTCAAGATCGTGCAGAAGCATCGCGGCTGGGTGCCGGATGCCGCGATCCCCGTCGTGGCCAAGATGATCGGCACCGACGCCGCGGATCTCGAAGGGGTCGCCACGTTCTACAGCCTGATCTTCCGCCAGCCGGTCGGCCGCCACGTGGTCACCGTGTGCGACAGCATCTCGTGCCACCTCACCGGCTACGACGAGCTGCGCGTCGCGCTCGAGGCCAAGCTCGGAATCCGCTTCGGCCAGACCACGCCGGATCAGCGGTTCACGCTGCTGCCGATCTGCTGTCTCGGCGCCTGCGATCGCGGGCCGACGATGATGATCGACGAGGATCTGCACGGTGACGTGGACCCCGCCGGCCTCGACAAGATTCTCGGAGCGTACTCGTGAAGATCAGCGCCGAGACGCATCCGCTGACGCACACGATCGACGCCAAGCGCGGCCCGCTGGATCTGAAGGGCTACGAGAAGGTCGGTGGCTACGAGGGCCTGCGCAAGGCGATCAAGGAACTTCAGCCGCTGGAGGTGCAGCAGCGCGTCAAGGACGCCAACCTGCGCGGCCGCGGCGGTGCGGGCTTTCCCACCGGCATCAAGTGGAGCCTGGTCCCGATGGGACCGGACGCCGGCGCCAAGTACCTCGTCTGCAACGCCGACGAGATGGAACCCGGCACGTTCAAGGACCGCCTGCTGATGGAAGAGGCGCCGCACCTGATGGTCGAGGCGATGATCGTCGCCGCGTACGCCATCGGCGCCTGCACCGGTTACATCTTCCTGCGCGGCGAGTACGTGGTCTCGGCGAACAATCTCAACAAGGCGCTCGCCGAAGCGCGCGCCGCCGGCCTGCTGGGCAAGAACATCCTCGGCAGCGGCTGGGACTACGACTGCTTCGTGCACACCGGCGCCGGCCGCTACATCTGCGGTGAAGAGACCGCGCTGATCAACTCGCTGGAAGGCCGCCGCGCCAATCCGCGCGCCAAGCCGCCGTTCCCGCAGATCAGCGGCCTGTGGGGCCGCCCGACGGTCGTCAACAACGTCGAGACGCTCTGCAACATCCCGTCGATCGTGGTCAACGGCGGCGACTGGTTCAAAGGCCTGTCGCAGGGCAAGACCAAGGACGGCGGCACCAAGCTCTATGGCTGCTCGGGGCGCGCCAACAAGCCGGGGTGCTGGGAGCTGCCCTTCGGCACCACCACGCGCGAGATCCTGGAAGTTCACGCCGGCGGCATGAAGGGCGGCAAGAAGCTCAAGGCCTGGCTACCGGGCGGCGCGTCGACCGACTTCCTGCTGCCCGAGCACCTCGACCTGCCGATGGATTTCGACACGATCTCCAAGGCCGGCTCGCGCATGGGCACGGGCCTGATCACCGTGGTCGCCGAGGACCAGAGCATGGTCTCGGCGGTGCGCAACCTCGAAGAGTTCTTCTCGCGCGAGTCCTGCGGCTGGTGCACGCCGTGCCGCGACGGCCTGCCGTGGTCGGTGCGCCTGCTGCGCGCGATCGAGAACGGCGAAGGCAAGCCGGGCGACATCGAAAAGCTGATGACGCTGACCAAGCAGCTGGGTCCGGGTCGCACTTTCTGCGCGCACGCACCGGGCGCGATGGAACCGCTGCAGTCGGCGATCAAATATTTCCGCGGTGAATTCGAGGCGGGCATCCGCGCGGGCGCGGCCACGGCCGCGGTGCAGGCGTAAAAAACACATGGCGAAAATTCACGTCGACGGCAAGGTCTACGAGGTCAGCGGCAGCGACAACCTGCTGCAGGCCTGCCTGTCGCTCGGGCTCGACATTCCGTACTTCTGCTGGCATCCGGCGCTGGGCAGCGTCGGCGCCTGCCGCCAGTGCGCGGTCAAGCAGTACCGCGACGAGAACGACAAGAACGGCCGCATCGTGATGTCCTGCATGACGCAGGCGCAGGACAACATGTACATCTCGATCGCGGACGGCGAGGCAACCGAGTTTCGCGAGGCGATCATCGAGTTCCTGATGACCAACCACCCGCACGACTGCCCGGTCTGCGAGGAAGGTGGCCACTGTCATCTGCAGGACATGACGGTGATGACGCGGCATCACGCGCGCTCCTACCGCTTCGACAAGCGCACGCACCTCAACCAGGATCTCGGGCCCTTCATCGGCCACGAGATGAACCGCTGCATCTCCTGCTACCGCTGCGTGCGCTACTACCGCGACTACGCCGGCGGTACCGACCTGGGTGTGTTCGGCGCGGCGTCCAACGTCTACTTCGGTCGCGCCGAGGACGGCACGCTGGAGAGCGAATTCAGCGGCAACCTGACCGAGGTCTGCCCGACCGGCGTGTTCACCGACAAGACCCACTCCGAGCGCTACGTGCGCAAGTGGGACATGCAGTTCGCGCCGAGCATCTGCGCCGGCTGCTCGGTGGGCTGCAACGTGTCGCCGGGCGAGCGCTACGGCGAAGTGCGCCGCATCGAGAACCGCTACCACGGCGCGCTCAACGGCTATTTCCTGTGCGATCGCGGCCGCTTCGGCTACGGCTACACCAATCGCAAGGATCGTCCGAAGCTGCCGATCCTCAAGATCGAAGGCAAGCACCGCACGGTGTCGGGCGAAGTCGGCGCCGAGCAGGCGCGGGCCATCGTCGGCGGTGCGAAGAAGATCATGGGCATCGGCTCGCCGCGCGCGTCGATCGAAGCCAACTTCGCGCTGCGTCACCTCGTCGGCGCCGACCGCTTCAGCAGCGGCGTCGCGGCCGGGGAGCACGAGCTGGTCAAGCTCGCGTCGTCGATCCTGACCGGACCGCTGGGCAGTACCACGGTGCGCGACATCGAGGGCGCCGACTGCGTGCTCGTGCTCGGCGAGGACCTGACGCAGACCGCCGCGCGTCTCGCGCTCGCGGTGCGCCAGGCCGCACGCGGCCGCATGGTCTCCGAAGGCGCCAAGAAGAACATTCCCGAGTGGCAGGTCATCGCGCTCGCCGACCTGGTGCAGCAGGCCAAGAACCCGGTGTTCGTCGCCACGCCCGAGATCTCGCGGCTCGACGACATCGCCACCGCGACGCATCGCGCCTCGCCCGAACAGATCGCCAAGCTCGGCTTTGCCATTGCGCACCGCCTCGATGCCGGCGCGCCGGTGGCCGCGGGTCTGGACGAGGCGACCGCCAAGCTCGCCGACCAGATCGCCGAAGCGCTCGGAAAAGCGAGCCGGCCGCTGGTGGTGTCCGGCTGCGGCACGGGATCGGTCGCGGTGATGCAGGCGGCGGCCAACGTCGCCTGGGCGCTGAAGAAGAAGGGCAACGGGGCCGGCATCGCGCTGGCCCTGCCCGAAGCCAACAGCATGGGTCTGAGCCTGTTCGACGCGCCGCCGCTGGGTCACGCGCTCGCCGCGGCGGCCAACGGCGAAGTCGACGTGCTGGTGGTGCTGGAGAACGATCTGTATCGCCGCGCGCCCAAGGCGGCGGTGGACGCGGCGCTGTCCAAGGCGCGCGTCATCGTCATCGATCATCAGCTCACCGAGACGGCGCAGCAGGCGGACCTGATGCTGCCGGCCGGCACGGTGTTCGAGACCGACGGTACGTTCGTCAACTACGAAGGCCGCGCGCAGCGCTACTTCCAGGTGTTCGACCCGGCCTACTACGACCGCACCGTCTCGCTGCAGGAGTCGTGGCGCTGGATCGCCGGAGCCGGCGACAGCGGCTGGAACAAGCTCGATGACGTGACCGGTGCCTGCGCACGCGAGATGCCGCAGTTCGCGGTGATCACCGAGACCGCGCCGAACGCCAAGTTCCGCCTCAATGGAATGAAGCTCGCGCGTGCGCCGCATCGCTACTCCGGCCGCACCGCGATGCGCGCGAACCTGTCGGTGCACGAGCCGCGCGCCACGCAGGACGCCGATTCGGCGCTTGCGTTCTCGATGGAAGGCGCCAACGGCTCGATGAGCATGGAACGTCCGTCCGAGCTGATCCCGTTCGCGTGGTCGCCCGGCTGGAACTCGCCGCAGGCCTGGAACAAGTTCCAGGACGAGGTCGGCGGGCAGATGAAAGGCGGCGATGCGGGCGAGCCGGTGATCGTCACCGATCCCAACGCGACGCAGGCCTACTTCGCGCCCGGCTCGGGCGGCGCGGGCAACGAGCTGCGCGTGGTGCCGATGCGGCACCTGTTCGGCAGTGAAGAGCAGAGCGCGCGCGCCGAGGTCATCCAGCAGCGTGCGCCCAAGCCCTATGTCGCGATCAGCCGGGCCGATGCGGAGCGTCTGAACATCAGCGGCGGCAGCGTGAAGGTCAGTTTCGCGGGGGGTGCGTCGGCGAACCTGCCGGTGCACGTGAGCGACACGCTGCCTTCCGGCACGGTCGGATTGCCGGTGGGTCTGCCGGGCGTGCCGTACGCGGCGCCTGGCAGCGCGATCACCGTGGGGACCGCGTGATGGATCTGCCGTCCTGGATCACGCAGGAGATGATCGACATCGCCATCAAGGTGGTGCAGACGATCGTGATCCTGCTGGGCCTGGTCATCAGCGCCGCGTGGATGATCTGGCTCGAACGCCGCCTGCTCGCGTTGTGGCAGGACCGCTACGGTCCGAACCGCGTCGGCCCGTTCGGTCTGGGCCAGGTCATCGCCGACATGCTGAAGATCTTCTTCAAGGAAGACTGGACGCCGCCGTTCGCCGACAAGGCGATGTTCTGGATCGCACCGGCGATCGCGATGGCGATGATGATGCTCGGCTTCCTGGTCATCCCGCTGACCGACACGATCTGGGTGGGCGATCTCAATATCGGCCTGCTGTTCTTCCTGGCGATCGCCGGCCTGGCGGTCTACGCGGTGATCCTCGGCGGATGGGCCAGCAACTCCAAGTACGCGCTGCTCGGCGGCGTGCGCTCGACCGCGCAGACCATCAGCTACGAAGTGTTCATGGGCATCTCGCTGATGGGCGTGGTGATGCTCGCCGGCTCGTTCAACCTGCGCGAGATCGTGCACGACCAGCAGGCGACATGGTTCGGCTTCATCCCGCAGTGGAACGTCTTTGCGCAGTTCCTCGCATTCCTGGTTTGGGTGCCGGCGGCACTGGCGGTCACGCATCGCACGCCGTTCGACCTGCCCGAGGCCGAGCAGGAACTGGTGCAGGGCTACCACACCGAGTACTCGTCCATGAAGTTCGGCATGTTCATGGTCAGCGAGTACGTCGGCATCGTGATGGTGTCGGCGCTGACGACGACGCTGTTCTTCGGCGGCTGGGACGTGCCTTTCGTGGAGAACGAAGGCTGGTTCCTGTCGTTCCTGTCGTTCACCGGCAAGACCTTCTTCTTCATGTGCGCCTACATCCTCGTGCGTGCCGCGCTGCCGCGGCCGCGCTACGACCAGATCATGGCGGCGGGCTGGAAGGTGTGCCTGCCGATCTCCCTGGTCAATCTGCTCGGCACCGCCGCGGTCATCCTGTGGACGGCACCCGGAGCCACCGCATGATCGGAAAAATCCTCCACGGCATTTGGACCCAGCTGCGCAGCATCGGCATGATCTTCATGCACAGCTTCCGCAAACGGGACACGATCCAGTATCCGGAAGTGAAGCCCTACATGCCGCCGCGCTACCGCGGTCGCATCGTGCTCACGCGCGACCCCGACGGCGAAGAGCGCTGCGTGGCCTGCAACCTCTGCGCGGTGGCCTGCCCGGTGGGCTGCATCTCGCTGCAGAAGGCCGAGAAGCCGGACGGGCGCTGGTATCCCGAGTTCTTCCGCATCAACTTCTCGCGCTGCATCTTCTGCGGCCTGTGCGAGGAAGCCTGCCCGACGACGGCGATCCAGCTGACGCCGGATTACGAGATGTGCGAGTACGACCGCCAGAACCTGGTCTACGAGAAGGAGCACCTGACGATCAGCGGGCCGGGCAAGTATCCCGACTACAACTTCTATCGGGTCGCGGGACTGGCGGTGAAGGACAAGCCCAAGGGCGCGGCGCTGAATGAAGCACAGCCGATCGACGTGAAGAGTCTCTTGCCGTGAATCTTCACGAAATTGCTTTCTACTTCTTCGGCTTCATCGCCGTGGTCTCCACGATCCTGGTGATCGTGAATCCCAACCCCGTGCACGGCCTGATGTACCTGGTGGTGTCGCTGCTCGCGGTCGCCAGCGTGTTCTTCTCGCTCGGCGCGCCGTTCGCCGCGATGCTCGAAGTGATCGTCTATGCCGGCGCCATCATGGTGCTGTTCGTGTTCGTCGTGATGATGCTCAACCTCGGCGAGACCGTGGTGAAGCAGGAACAGGCCTGGCTCAAGCCGGGCACGTGGATCGGGCCGGGCATCCTGTGCGCGGCGCTGCTGTTCCCGATCCTGCAGCTGCTGCTGGACGGGCACCAGACGCCGGCCGGGGTCAAGGAAGTGGATGCCAAGGCGGTGGGCGTGGCGCTGTACGGGCCGTACCTGCTGGCGGTGGAGCTGGCCTCGATGATGCTCACCGCGGGACTCGTGGCGGCATATCACCTGGGCAAGCACGACTAGTCGTACCGGGAAGCACGCAAGAGAACGAAGAAGAAAAGGAATGACCGAATTCACCGGCATACCGATGGAGCACGGCCTGGCGCTGTCGGGCGTGCTGTTCTCGCTCGGGGTGATGGGCCTGCTCGTGCGCCGGAACATCCTGTTCATGCTGATGTCGCTCGAGATCATGCTGAACTCGGCGGCGCTGGCCTTCGTCGTCGCCGGCAGCCGCTGGCAGCAGCCCGATGGCCAGATCATGTTCATGCTGATCATCACGCTCGCGGCCTGCGAGGCCTGCGTGGGACTGGCGCTGCTGCTGCAGCTCTACCGTCGCTTCGGCTCGCTCGACGTCGATGCGGCCTCGCAGATGAAGGGATAAGGCCAAGACGACCATGCTCGACCTGCTCTTCCTCGTCTTCCTGCTGCCGCTCGCGGGCTTCGTCACGCTCGCGTTCGCGCGCGGCCGCATGCCCGAAGGACCGGCGGCGTTCGTCGGCGTCGGCTCGATCGGCGGCGCGTTCCTGGTCGCGGTCCTCTGCGGTTACGCGTTCCTGACGAATCCACCCGAAGGCGGCGCCTACACGCAGGTGCTGTGGCAGTGGATGACCGTCGGCAACCTCGACATCCGCTTCGCGCTGCGCCTCGATGGCCTGTCGCTGGTGATGATGGGCGTGATCACCGGCGTGGGCTTCTTCATCCACCTGTTCGCCTCGTGGTACATGCGCGGCGACGACAGCTACGACCGCTTCCTGTCGTACATGAACCTGTTCGTCGCTTCGATGCTGTTCCTGGTGCTCGGCGACAACCTGGTGTTCCTGTACTTCGGTTGGGAAGGCGTGGGCCTGGCGTCCTACCTGCTGATCGGCTTCTGGTACAAGGACGCCGCCAACGGCTACGCGGCGCGCAAGGCCTTCGTCATCACGCGCGTCGGCGACACATTCATGGCGCTGGGCCTGTTCGTGCTGTTCCACCAGTTCGGGACGCTCGACATCCAGGAGCTGATGGGCAAGGCGGCCGTCGAGTGGAAGGACGGGCCGATGATCGCGACGATCGCGGCGATGCTGATTCTCGGCGGCGCGGTGGGCAAGTCGGCGCAGCTGCCGCTGCAGACCTGGCTGCCGGACGCAATGGCCGGCCCCACGCCGGTGTCGGCGCTGATCCATGCCGCGACGATGGTCACCGCCGGCGTGTACCTGGTGGCGCGCACCCACGTGCTGTTCGAGGTCTCGCCGATCGGCCTGGACGCGGTGGGCTGGGTCGGCGGCATCACGGCGGTGATGGCGGGCTTCATCGCGCTGATGCAGACCGACATCAAGCGCGTGCTCGCGTATTCGACGATGAGCCAGATCGGCTACATGTTCCTGGCGCTGGGCGCGGGCGCCTACCAGCCGGCGATCTTCCATCTGATGACGCATGCCTTCTTCAAGGCGCTGCTGTTCCTCTCGGCGGGCTCGGTGATCCTGGCGCTGCACCACGAGCAGGACATGTTCAAGATGGGCCGGCTGTGGAAGGACCTTCGCTTCACCTCCGTCGTGTTCATGATCGGCGCTCTGGGATTGGTCGCGTGCCCGCCGTTCTCCGGCTTCTGGTCGAAGGACGAGATCCTGTTCGAGGCCTACGCCAACGGGAAGATGCACCTGTTCTACCTGGGCCTGTTCGGTGCGTTCATGACCGGCCTGTACACGTTCCGGATGATCTTCATCGTCTTCTTCGGCGAGGCGCATCACCACGGCGTGCACAAGCCGCATTCGCCGATCGCGCACGATCTGCCGCTGGCGATTCTGGCGGTGTTCGCGTTTCTGGGCGGCTTCATCCACCTGCCGCTCGACTCGGTGCTGCCGATGAAGGAGCACAGCGAGGCGCTGCTGCACGACAAGCACAAGCTCGAGATGCTGTCGGTGGCCGTCTCGTTCGGCGGCATCGTGATGGCCTGGCTGATCTTCGGCACGTCGCGCAAGAACGCCGAGCGCTGGCGCGACGCCAGCGATCCGCTGCGTGTCTGGTGGCGCGAGGCGTTCGGATTCGACTGGCTGTACGACCGGCTGTTCGTGAAACCCTATCTCTGGTTCATCCGCATCAACGCCAAGGACATCGTCGACCAGGCCATCGGCCTGATCCCCGAGACATTCCGCTTCCTCAACGAACTGATGGCGCAGACCCAGAACGGCATGCTGCGCTGGTACGCCGCGGCGGTCGCCGCCGGCGCCGTGGTCATCGTCGGCGCGGTGGTGCTGCTGTGATGCCCGCCCTCGTACCGAACCCGGGACGGTTCTTCGCATGATTCTCGTCTGGCTCATCCTGATTCCGTTCATCGCGGGCCTGCTTTCCTGGCAGGCCGAACTGCGCTTCGGAACGAAGTACCCGCGCTGGATCGCGCTGATCGGCATGCTGATCGCGCTGGGCATCTCGATCTGGTTGTGGCTCGCGTTCGACTACACGATCGCCACCGCGGGCGAAAAACCGGACTGGGTCATCGAGTACAAGGCGCCGTGGATCCCGCGCTTCGGCATCTCGTTCCACTTCGCGCTCGATGGCCTGTCGATCCTGTTGGTGCTGCTGACCAACCTGCTCGGCGTGATGGCGATCATCTGCTCGTGGAAGGAGATCGATCGCAACGTCGGCTTCTTCCATCTGAACCTGCTGTGGAACCTGGGCGGCGTCGTCGGCGTGTTCCTGACGCTCGATCTGTTCCTGTTCTTCTTCCTGTGGGAAATGATGCTGGTGCCGATGTACTTCCTGATTGCGCTGTGGGGGCATGACACCCCGGGCGGCAAGGGCAAGGTGTACGCGGCGACCAAGTTCTTCCTCTTCACCCAGGCCTCGGGCCTGGTGATGCTGCTCGCGATCCTGGGCCTGGTGTTCGTCAACTACCAGACCAGCGGCGTCATCACGTTCAACTACGAGGACCTGCTCAAGGCCGAGATGAGCGCGAACGTCGAGTACATCCTGATGCTCGGCTTCTTCATCGCGTTCGCCGTCAAGACACCGGCGGTGCCGCTGCACACCTGGCTGCCGGATGCGCACTCGCAGGCGCCGACCGCGGGCTCGGTCGATCTCGCGGGCATCCTGCTGAAGACGGCGGCCTACGGCATGCTGCGGTTCGGCATCCCGCTGTTCCCGAACGCGTCGGCGGAGTTCGCACCCATCGCGATGTGGCTGGGCGTGGCCGGCATCGTGTACGCCGGCGTGATGGTCTTTGCGCAGACCGACATCAAGCGCCTGGTGGCGTACTCCTCGGTCTCGCACATGGGCTTCGTGCTCGTCGGCATCTACGCCGGTACGGAGATCGCGCTGCAGGGCGTGATCATCCAGATGCTCGCGCACGGCATCTCGGCCGGGGCGCTGTTCATCCTGTGCGGCGAGATCTACGAACGCCTGCATACCCGCGACCTGAGGAAGATGGGCGGCTTGTGGTCACGCTTCCCGTACCTGCCGCCGATCACGCTGTTCTTCGTCGCGGCGAGCCTGGGCCTGCCGGGCCTCGGCAACTTCATCGGCGAATTCCTGGTGCTGATCGGCACGTGGAGCGTCGATCCGATCCTGACCGTGGTCGCGTCGACCGGCCTGATCCTCGCGGCGGTGTACTCGTTGATGATGATCCAGCGCGCGTTCCACGGGCCGACGCAGGACGACGGGCACGGTCACGGCGAAGAGAAGCTGGAGGATCTCAACCGTCGCGAGCTGGGCATGCTCGGCGCGCTGATGGTGATCATGCTGTGGCTGGGACTGTATCCGCAGCCCTTCCTCGATACCTCGGCAGCGGCGATGCAGCACGTCGCGGCGGTCTATGCGGCGGCGCAGCCTGAAGCGGTCGCGGCGGTGGTGGGGGTGACCCGGTGATCCTGACCTGGCAACACTGGGCGGCGCTGTCGCCGATCCTGTTCACCAGCGCCGCGATCGTCGCGGTGCTGCTGGCGATCGCGATCAAGCGCGACCACTTCTGGAACGTCACCGCCGGCATCGCGTTCGGCAACCTGGCGTGGATCGCCGTGGCGGTGCTGTTCTTCGGGCCGCTGGTCGCACCCGAAACCATTCCCGCGATCCTGCCGCTGAAGGTCACGCCGTTGCTGGTGATCGACAATTACGCGCTGTTCTACTTCGGCATCATCATCGTCTGCACGCTGGCCTGCGCGACGCTGCTGCAGGGCTACCTCGAGGGCTACAGCGGCAACAAGGAGGAGATGTACCTGCTGCTGGCGCTGTCGGCGCTGGGTGCGATGGTGCTGGTGGCGAGCTGCCACTTCGCGTCGTTCTTCATCGGCCTGGAACTGATGTCGATCCCGCTGTACGCGATGATCGCGTATCCCCATCGATCCCGGCGTTCGCTCGAAGGCGGCCTGAAATACCTGGTGCTGTCCGCCGCCGCGTCGTCGTTCATCCTGTTCGGCATCGCGCTGATCTACTCGCTGGTCGGCAGCCTGTCGTTCGCCGCGGTCGGCACCTACATGGCCCAGCCCGGTCCGGTGCCCGGCATCGTCACGCTCGGCGGCGCGCTGTTCCTGGTCGGCATCGGATTCAAGCTCTCGCTCGTGCCGTTCCACCTCTGGACGCCCGACGTGTACGAAGGCGCCCCCGCGCCGGTGACCAGTTTCCTGGCGACCGCGAGCAAGACCGCGGTGTTCGCGGTGCTGCTGCGCTACTACGTCGAGGCGCGCGGGCACGAGGACGGCGACCTCATCCAGGTGCTCACGGTGCTCGCGATCCTGTCGATGCTCGTCGGCAACGTGCTCGCGCTGCTGCAGAACAACGTCAAGCGCATGCTGGCGTACTCGTCGGTCGCGCACTTCGGCTACTGCCTCGTGGCCCTGATCGCATCGGGTCCGCTGGCGGTGGAAGCGGTGGGCGCCTACCTGATCACCTACGTGGTGACGACGCTGGGCGTGCTCGGCGTGGTCACGCTGATCTCCAGCCCGTACAACAACGACGGTGACGCAGACGAGCTCGAGGATTACCGCGGCCTGTTCTGGCGCCGGCCCTACATCTCGTCGATCCTCACCGCACTGCTGCTGTCGCTTGCCGGCATTCCGGTGACGGCCGGCTTCGTCGGCAAGTTCTACGTGATCGCCGCGGGTGTCGACTCCCAGGAATGGTGGCTGCTCGGCGCGGTGGTACTCGGCAGCGCGATCGGCCTGTTCTACTACCTGCGCCTGATGATCGTGATGTTCATGGATCGCGATCGCCAGCAGCGCTTCGAGGCGCCGCTCAACTGGGGGCTGCAGACCGGCGGTGCGATGGTGGTCGCGGTCACGCTCGCCAGCTTCGTGCTCGGCCTGTATCCGCAGCCGTTCATCGAGATCATCCAGCTCGCGCCGCTGGTGGGTCCGTAACGGACCGCGCGGACCGGACCGGCCATCGATAACCCGACGATGAGCCGACGCTCGCTGCCCGCCTTCCTGTTCGCCGCGCTCGCCGGCACGGGTGCGGCGCCGGCATTCGCGGACGGATCGGATCCTGCCTGCAAGCCGGTGATCGACGCCGACAAGGCCCGCGCCGCGGCGCCGGCCTGGCACGCGAAGAAGACGATGGGCGGGATGAGCATGGAGATCATCCGCCTGGGCAACGACGTGTACGCCGACATGGGCGGCACGGGCTGGAAGCAGATGCCGCCGCCGATGGCGGCGAACATCGTCAACGCCGGAAACCAGGCGGACCAGTTCACCGTCAGCGACTGCCGCAAGCTCGGCGACGAAACGATCAATGGCGTGGCAACGACGCTGTGGTCGTTCAAGACCAAGGTCAAGGACCTGGCACCGATCACCGGCAAGGTGTGGATCGGTCAGCGCGACGGTCTGCCGTACCGCGAGGAAGGCGAGAAGCACGCCGGTACGACGACCTACCAGGGCGTTGCGGCACCCAAGCTGAAGTAGTTCTGCAGGAGCGCGGCATGAACCGAGGCGCAACAGGCGAATTCCCGCGCTGCCGCGGGCTGCCTTGATCGCCATCGTCGAAGCGGCCCGCGTCGGACTGCTGCGTCCGCCTCACTGGATGCGCAACGTCGTATCCGGGGTCATCGTCGGCGTCGTTGCGCTCCCGCTCGCCATGGCCTTTGCGATCGCCAGCGGCGCGAAGCCCGAACAGGGTCTCTACACCGCGATCATCGCGGGCCTGCTGGTATCCGTGCTCGGCGGCACGCGCCTGCAGATCGCAGGACCGACCGGCGCCTTCGTCGTGATCCTTGCCGGCATCACGGCGACGCACGGCATCGAGGGTCTGCAGATCGCGACGCTGATGGCCGGCGTGATGCTGCTCGCGCTCGGCGCGGCGCGCCTGGGCGGCGTCATCCGCTTCATTCCCGACCCGGTGATCGTCGGCTTCACGGCCGGCATCGGCCTGATCATCTTCGTCGGACAGTGGCCCGCGTTCTTCGGCCTGCCCGCCGTCGGTGGCACGCACTTCCACGAAAAGCTCTGGCAGCTCGTGCACGCGCTGCGCGGCATCCACGTGTCGACCACCGCCATCGCGGTCCTGAGTCTGGTGCTGGCGATCTTCGGCGCGCGTCTTCTGCGAATGCCGCGCCTGCCGGGTCCGCTGCTCGCGCTGGTCGCCGCGACGGCGCTGCAGAGCCATTGGCAATTCGAGGGCGTCGCGACCATCGGCAGCGCGTTCGGCGGCATCCCGCAGGGGCTCCCGAGCTTCGGCCTGCCCGAGATCACCGGCGCGAAGCTGATCGAGCTGATCGGACCGGCATTTGCCATCGCGATGCTGGGCGCGATCGAGTCGCTGCTCTCCGCGGTGGTCGCCGACGGCATGGCCGGCACGCGCCACGACTCCAACCAGGAACTGGTCGGGCAGGGCATCGCCAACATCGTCGCGCCGCTGTTCGGCGGGTTCGCCGCCACCGGCGCGATCGCGCGCACCGCCACGAACGTGCGCAACGGCGGCAACAGTCCGCTCTCCGGCATGGTCCACGCGGTCACGCTGCTGGCGATCATCCTGTTCCTGGCGCCGCTGGCTTCCGCGATCCCGCTGTGCACGCTGGCGGCGATTCTTTTCGTCGTGGCGTGGAACATGAGCGAAGTGCATCGCTTCGCGCGGATGGTGCGCGAGGCGCCGCGGGCCGACGTGGTGATCCTGGTCATCACGTTCCTGCTCACCGTGTTCGCCGACCTGGTGCTCGCGGTGAACATCGGCGTGATCATCGCGACGCTGCTGTTCATGCGCCGGATGGCGTCGACCGTCGAGGCCAGGATCCAGACGGCGCAGGACCTGCATTCCGAACTCGGAGCGCTCGGGGCCACGCGGCTGCCCCCGACGCTGGTGGTCTGCTCGATCGAAGGACCGCTGTTCTTCGGCGCGGTCGACAGCGTCGAGCACGTGCTCGAGCAGACCCGGACCGGTGCCAAGGTCTTCCTGATACGGCTCAAGCACGTGCCCTTCATGGACATCACCGGCCTGCAGACGCTGGAGGACGCGATCACGGGCCTGCAGCAGCGCGGCGTGCAGGTGATGCTCAGCGAGGCCAACCTGCGGGTGACACGCAAGCTTCTGCGAACCGGGATCATCCGGCGGATCGGGCGGGCGCACTATCACCGCGACCTGGCGGACGCGCTGCGCGCGGCGGGCGTCGCACCCGAAGCCTGAGAGGGGCGGGCGCTGCTACTCGATCACGGTGAAGACGCTCACCGGGTAGTGCACGCCGCGGCACTCGATCTGGCCGCGCGGGACGCAGCGGACCGAGCCATTGAGCAGGCGGTAGGTCGCATTGCTGACCAGGATGCCGCCCGGCTCGGCTTCCTTCTCGATCCGCGAGGTGATGTTCGTCTCCAGGCCCATGGCCGTGTACGTCATGCGCCCTCTTGAACCGAAGCTGCCGACGCTGACCGTGCCGGTATTGACGCCGATGCGGATCATCAGCGGCCGGCCGATGCCGAGCTTTTCCCAGCGCGCGTTGAGTTCCTGCATCTGCCGCTGCATGTCGCGCGCCGCGGCGATCGCGCGCTTGGCCTGGTCTTCCGGCGCCAGCGGATACGGCGCGCCGAACATCGCCATCAGGCCGTCTCCGGCGAACTCGTTGAGCGTGCCGCCGTGCTTCTCGACCAGCTCGCCCATGCTGGAGAGGTAGTCGATCAGCAGCGCGGTCAGGTCTTCGGGCTCGAGCAGGTCGCTGACCTCGGTGAACCGCACCATGTCGGCGAACAGGATCGTGACGCGGCGCCGCACCGGCGTGTCGATGCTGTGCGCCTCGCCGCGGATGATGAGATCCGCCACCGACGGCGGCACGTAGCGCCGGATCGCGTCGCGGCTCTGTTCGAGCTGGCCGCGTTGCCGCTCGATGATCTGGTCCTTGCGAAACGCGCGACGATTCCACTGCTCGATGACCCAGGACACGAATATTCCGGTGTTGCACGCGATCAGCTGCATCGCCGCCATGCTGCCGGCCATCGCAAGCGAGATGTCACCGACGCGATGGTCGACGAACAGGAAGCGCATCGACATCGCCACGAACGGCAGGGTTGCGATCATCGCCAGCAACGGACTGAGCTGGTAGACGCAGGTCCCGTACATCACGGGGATCAGCACCGCGGTGGCCGACAACGCGAAACGGTCGGGCGAGTCGATCAGCTCGTGGATCTGCCATCCCAGCAGCATTCCGGAGAGGCAGTTCGCGACGACGGTGGACGGGACCAGCCATGGGCGCAGCGCCCGGAAGAAGGTGGCGACGAAGATGGCGCCGAGCATGCCCAGGAACGCGAGCACGGCCGGAAACACTTCGGCGAAGCTGCCCGGCTCGAGCACGTACACCGTGAGCAGGTACACCGCGTAGCCGGCCGCCGACGCCAGCATGCCGACCTGGATCAGCGGGATCTTACGGTCGATGCTCCAGTCGCGATAACGCAGCTCGATGGCCGGGTCGGCGAACCGGAAACCCAGGAAGCGCGAGCCCAGGTCCGACGAAACGTTCACGGCCAGAGACGGCGGCGACCCTTCGGCTGACATGGCGGCGCGGAGCGCGGTGGTGACGGTGCGGTCGATTCTACGAGAGCGTCGGCTGCATCACCGGCGCCGCAGGTCGCACCCCGCTAGACCCCGGCTGGGCGACGCAGGTCCAGCGTGCAGGGATAGTCCGGGTTCGCCGTTTCGGCAGGCGGCCAGTAGGTCGACGGCGTATGCCCTAGCGGCTCGAAGCGCGACAGTCGCCGCGCCTCGGCCTCGTAGTGGTTCACCGGGAACGTGTCGTAGCTGCGGCCGGCCGGATGCATCACGTGGTACGTGCAGCCGGCGACGGCGCGGCGATGGCGCGCGTCGAACAGGTCGAAGACCAGCGGCGAGTGCACCCCGATGGTCGGATGCAGCGCCGAGGCCGGCTGCCACGCGCGGTAACGCACGCCGCAGACGGTTTCGTCCTTGATGCCGGTGGCGCGCAGCGGCAGGCGGCGACCGCCGACGGTGACGAAGTGGCGGCCCGGCGTGAGTCCGCGCGTGCGCACCTGCACGCGCTCGAGGCTGGAATCGACGAAGCGCGTCGTGCCGCTCTGCGCGGCTTCCTCGCCCAGCACCGGCCAGGGCTCGAGCGCGTGGCGCAGTTCGATCTCGATGCCTTCGTGGTTCAGCGTGCCGTGCACCGGGAAGCGGAACTCGAGGTGCGGTTCGAACCATTCGGCGCGGAACGGGTAGCCCCGTCCGCGCAGGTCGCGCAGCACGTCGAGAAAATCGGCCCAGACGTACTGCGGCAGCATGAACTCGTCGTGCAGGCGCGTACCCCAGCGCACCAGCGGTTCGGTGTACGGCCGCTCCCAGAACGCCGCGATCAGCGCGCGCACCAGCAGCTGCTGCACCAGGCTCATGCGCGCGTGCGGCGGCATCTCGAAGCTGCGGATCTCGACCAGGCCGAGCCGGCCGGTGGGACCGTCGGGCGAATAGAGCTTGTCGATCGACAGCTCGGTGCGATGCGTGTTGCCGCTGATGTCGACCAGCAGGTTCCGGAAGAGGCGGTCGACGAGCCACAGCGGGAGCTGCTGGGCGGAGAGACCCTCTCCCCCCCCTCTCCCGCCTTGCGGGAAAGGGGCGTCAGGCGTCGGTCGGTGACCGCCGACTCGACCCAAGGGTACCTGCGACAGCGCGATCTCCAGCTCGTAGAGCGCCGAATCGCGGCCTTCGTCCGGGCGCGGGTGCTGCGACGTCGGGCCGATGAAGAGTCCGGAGAACAGGTAGCTCAGCGCGGGATGGTTCTGCCAGAAACGGATCATGCTGCCGAGCAGATCGGGCCGGCGCAGGAACGGCGAGTCTTCCGGCGTCGCGGCGCCCACGACGATGTGATTGCCGCCGCCGGTGCCGACGCCGCGCCCGTCGATCAGGAATTTCTCGGTGCCCAGGCGCGTCAGGCGCGCCTGTTCGTAGAGCTCGAGCGTGACGTCGCGCAGCTGCGGCCACGAATGCGAGGGATGGACGTTGACCTCGATCACGCCGGGATCCGGCGTCACCTTGAGCACGTTGAGACGGCCGTCCGTAGGCGGTGGATAGCCTTCGATCCGCACCGGCACGTCGAACTCGGCGGCGGCGTCCTCGACGGCGCCGACCAGATCGAGGTAGTCCTCGATGCCCTGGACCGGCGGCATGAACACGCACAGGTGGCCGTCCCGCGGCTCGACCGTCAGCGCGGTGCGCACGTTGCCGCCCTGCAAATAGGCGCCGCGACGCTGCGGCGTCGGCTGGTCGCGCTCCTCGGTGAGCTTCTGCTGGCGTTCGCGACGGCGCTTCTCCTGCTCGGTCACCGGCGCCTGCAGGAAGGGTTGGCGGCGCGCGTCGACGGTCGCCGGCAGCGGTGCGCGCGGCGTGAACGGATCGCGTGGGATCAAATGGGGATAGCTCAGCGGCGCGATCCACGGCAGCGCCTCGAGCGGCAGGCGATAGCCCACCGGGGAATCGCCGGGGATCAGGTACATGCGCCCGCCGCGAAAGCTCCAGCGCTCGCTGATCCACGCCCGCGACTGCCAGCGCTGCACCGGCAGCACGTAGCCCTTGGGCGTATCCAGGCCGCGCGACAACACGCGGGCCAGGCGCGCGCGTTCCTCGGGATCCTTGAGCTTGCTCGCCTCGGCCGTGACGTTGTCCGGCAGTCGGCGCTCGCGGTGCAGGTAGTAGAACGCGTCCTCGTAGCCCGGCACCACGTTGGCCGGATCGACTTCGAGGCGCTCGGCGATCGCGCGCACCAGCGCGCGGGCGCTGTCGACGTCGGCCGGCATCGAGCCGTCGGCCAGATCGCCGCGCACGATCGGCTTGCCATCGCCGCGCCAGTACAGCGCGTAGGCCCAGCGCGGCAGCGATTCGCCCGGATACCACTTGCCCTGGCCGTAGGTCAGCAGGCCCTCGGGCGCGAACCGGTCCTTGAGCCGGCGGATCAGCTTGTTGGCGAGCCCTTCCTTCATCGGACCGACCGCGGCGGTGTTCCACTCCGCGCCCTGCATGTCGTCGATCGAGATGAACGTCGGTTCGCCGCCCATCGTCAGGCGCACGTCGCCGGCCGCGAGCCTGGAATCCACCACGGTGCCGAGCGCATCGATCGCCGACCATTGCTCGTCGGTGTAGGGCTTGGTGACGCGCGCGCTTTCCACCACGCGCGTGACCTTCATCGTGTGGCCGAACTCGGTTTCGAGTTCGCCTTCGCCGGCGAAGCTCATCGAGCCGGTGATCGGCGCGGCGGTGGAGGGCTCGGGCGTTGCGCACAGCGGGATGTGGCCTTCGCCCGTCATCAGGCCCGAGGTCGGATCGAAGCCGATCCAGCCGGCGCCGGGCACGTACACCTCGCACCAGGCGTGCAGGTCGGTGAAATCGACCTCGGTGCCCGACGGTCCATCGAGCGACTTCACGTCCGGCGTCAGCTGGATCAGGTAGCCGGAGACGAATCGCGCGGCCAGGCCCAGGTTTCGCAGCAGCTGCACCAGCAGCCACGACGTGTCGCGACACGAGCCCGAGGCGGCCTTCAAGGTCTGCTCCGGCGTCTGTACGCCGGGCTCGAGGCGGATCAGGTAGCGGATCGACTGCTGCAGCGAGCGGTTCAGATCCATCAGGAAGTCGACCGTGCGCGCCCGCGTGCGCGGGATGCTGTCGATCAGCTGTTTGAACAGCGGCGTGGCCGCGGTGGACTCGACGCGCAGGTAGGGCTCGAGATCGCGCTTGAGCGCGTCGGCGTACTTGAACGGGTAGTGCTCGGCCTCGGGTTCGACGAAGAAGTCGAACGGGTTGTAGACCGCCATGTCGGCGACCAGGTCGACCGTGACGGTGAAGTGGTCGACCGCCTGCGGGAACACCACGCGCGCCTGCCAGTTCGAGAACGCGTCCTGCTGCCAGTTGATGAAATGCGGCTGCGGTTCGACGCGCAACGAGTAGCTCAGCACGCGCGTGCGCGAATGCGGCGCCGGACGCAGCCGGATGATCTGCGGCGACAGCGTGACCTGTCGGTCGTAGCGATAGACCGTCTGGTGGAACAGCGCGGCGTGCAGGGGCATGGGAGGAAGCGTCGTCGTCGGGACCAGGCGCGGGGCCGATGATACGGACCCTGGAGCGCGCCACGGGCGGGTGCGGGCGCGCCAGGGAGTCTTAGCAAGAATCGCTGCAGGGTGCGGCCAGTACACTCGGGTGCATGAGCGGCGTCCTGACCCACCCCGAATACGACGACCACGAACTGGTCGCCTTCCATCGCGATCCGGGATCGGGCCTGCGCGCGGTCGTGGCGGTGCACAGCACGGTGCTCGGTCGCGGGCTCGGCGGCTGCCGCGTCCATCCCTATGCCAGCGAGGCCGACGCGATCACCGACGTGCTGCGCCTGTCGCGCGGCATGACCTACAAGGCCGCGCTCGCCGGACTGCAGCAGGGCGGGGGCAAGGCGGTGGTGATCGCCGATCCGCGCCTGGACAAGACGCCCGCGATGATGCGGGCGATGGGGCGCCTGGTGCAGACGCTCGGCGGCCGCTACGTGATCGCCGAGGACTCGGGCACCGACGAGGCCGACATGCGCGAAGTCGCGCACGAGACCGCGTTCATCGGCGGTGGTGCGGCGCCGATCAATCCGGACGACCCGGGCGATCGCGACACCTCGGCCGCCACCGCGCTGGGCGTGTACTTCGGCATCCAGGCCGCCGTGCGCTTTCGCTTGGGCCGCGAAGACCTGCGCGGACTGCGCGTCTCGATCCAGGGCGTCGGCAAGGTCGGCCAGGTGCTGGCGCAGCATCTGCACGACGCTGGCGCGCGGCTGTTCGTCTGCGATGCGTACGCGCCGGCGGTGGACGCGTGCGTGCAGCGCTTCGGGGCAACGCCGGTGGATGCGCGCGAGTTGATCGGGCTCGACGTCGACGTGTTTTCACCGTGCGCGCTCGGGGCCGTGTTCGACGACGACAGCGTGCCGCGACTGCGCGCGCCGATCGTCGCGGGCGCCGCCAACAACCAGCTCGCGGAGCCGCGCCACGGCGGCATGCTGATGGACCGCGGCGTGCTCTATGCGCCGGACTACGCGATCAACGCCGGCGGCATCATCAATCTCTACTACGAAGGGCCGACGCGCCGCTGGGCCGATGTCGAGGCGCACCTGCAGCGCATCGGCCGGACGCTGGACACGATCTTCATGCGCGCGCGCGACGAGGTGCGGCCGACGCACGAGATCGCCGATCGCATGGCCGAGACGGTATTCCGCAAGCAGCCGTAACGGCGGCGCGCGTCAGCGCGACGCGAACACGCGCAGCAGCCGCGTCCGGCAACGAAGGAACCACTCCCGCACCGCCACGCGCAGGCGCTCGGTCGGCGTGCGCCGCACGTGGTGGCGCTGCAGCCGATAGATCGGATCGGGCGCCGGCTTTCGCGGCAGTGATCGCACGGGCAGCGACCGGATCGGCGCACCCGTGCGCCAGGCCACCCACGCGAGGCTCAGCTGGTCGCGCCGGCTGCGCTGCAGGTATTCGCGCCACCAGCTTTCCATCAGCGCGATCACCTGCGGCTGGCGATGACGCCGCACGATCAAAGTCGCCTCCCACAGTCCGCTGTGGGGCGGAAGGCCGCCGTCGCGATAGGCCTGCGCCTGCGCCTGCAACGCGGCCTCGGCGTCCTTGCCCAGGTTCACGCAGGTCTCGATCTCCTCGAACGCACAATCGCGCGCCGGATGTTTCGGGATCGCGAAGTCGGCGCCGTCGAGCGCACGACGCGCCAGCGTCACCGGATCCACCAGCAGCACCGCGCTGGCGTCGATCCAGATGCTGACGTCGCAGGCCGCGTCGAGATATCGGTGGGGCAGCAGCTTGGGCAGGCGCGAACGGCGGACCGGATCGAGCGTGTCGTCGCCTTGGAGCGGCACGCGTGTCCAGGTGGCCGAGCGCAGCCGCGGCGCATCGGTGAAGCACAGGTGCGGGCAGCGCAGCGCCCACGGCGATTCGAGCGGGATGTCGTAGTCGCCGGTGATGCAGGTGTAGACCACCAGCCGGCCGACGCCGGGAATCTCGGGAATCTCGGGACGTTCGGCGCGCACGTGCGGTCGGTCGTGCGAACCCGATCAGCGCTGCGGCGCGGCCTTGGGTTCCTGTGGCGGCGTCGCGGCCGGCGCCTCGGGCGCGGGCGGCGGCGGGATGTGGAACAGCTCGTCGACCAGCGCCTTCGAGAGCGTGTACCGCACGCCCAGCGCCTTGCTCGACAGCACCAGCTGCGGATCGCGTGCCACCACCACCAGGTCGATCGTGCGGTCGTCGTCGAGCGTCAGCTTCACCGCGTCGCCCTTGGATCCTTCGGCCGGCTCGGCCGCGTTCCACATCGCGTTGGCGTTGCGCCACGACTCGGCGAGCTGCGCGACCTGCGCCGGCGCGGCATCGCCCTGCTGTGCACTGGTCCACGCACCGTCCTTGTCCTTTTCCAGCGTCAGGCCGCCGGGCAGCTCGATGCGCTTGAGGTTGGCGCCTTCGGGGACCAGCGCCTTCGACACCAGGTCGGAGTAGTCCGGATCGAGCGCCGCGCTCGGCGGGTCGTCGACCAGGCCGATGACGCCGCCGGAGGACACGTAGCGCCGGTACTTGATCGGCTCGGCGCCGCCCAGGTCGATGCGCGTGTCGTCGAGCGTGACGCTGTACCGGGGCGGATCGAGCTCGAGCGCCTTGCGATCCACGTCGGCGTCGAGCCTGGATTTCACCTCGAGGTCGGCCAGCGACAGGATGCCGCCGATCTCGTACTTGTCGGTGGCGCTCTGCACCGGCTCGGTCAGGAACCACGCCTGGCCTTTCTTCTCGAGCTTGATCGCCGGCTTGCCGGGATGTTCGACCGCGATGCGGGTGATCGCGTCCTGCTGCAGCGGCGTCAGCGGCGGACCTTTGACTTCCTTCTTCTGGCCGAACCACAGGGCCGCGCCGAGCCCGCCGGCGACCACGAGCAGCGCGAGATTGAGATGGCTGCGTTTCATGGCTCAGCGACGGCGCCGCACGATCCAGCGCGTGACGCCGATGCCGATCAGCAGCAGCGGCAGCGCGATCACGAAGCCGCCGGCGATCAGCACGATCGCCCAGTTGGGCAGGAACAGGTTGGTGTCGGGCGCCTTGGGCACGTCGATGTCGAGCTGCGCGTCGCGGCTGGCGAGCCACTGGACGACGTTGAGGCCGAGCTGCTGGTTGCCGAGCTGGCTGAGCGAACCGTCGGAGATGAAGTCGGCGTCGCCGATCAGCACCACGCGCTGCTGATGCGTGGCCGCGGGCGCGGGCGGCTCGCCTTCCTTGGCCGGCGCCGGTGCAGGTGCCGTCGGGTCGGGCAGCTCGCGCGTCAGCGTCATGCCGATGGTGAGCGGACCGGCGATGTCACCGGCCGCAGGATCGAGCGACACGCCGGCGTCACCGATCGGCTGCGTTTCCAGCCAGGCCTCGGGGCTCGACGTCAGCAGCGGCGTGGCGGTCCAGCCGCCGGCGGATTTCTCGCTGGCCTTGAGCGAGCGCACCAGCGGGAACAGCGTGACGCGGTCCATTCCGCGCGTGACCGGGTTCGGCGGATAGTCGAGCGCGGCGAAGATGCCCGGGTGGCCGGTGCCGAGCAGCTCGTACTCGGGGAACACCGCGTAGCCGTCCTGCCACGTGATGCCCAGGCGCTCGGCGACCGGCTTCAGGCCCGGCGTGTGGTCCGGGTCGGCCATCCACAGCAGGTTGCCGCCCTTTTCCACGTACGCATCGATCAGCCGGATCTCGCCTTCGAGCAGTTCGCTCCGGGGGCTCGCGACCACCAGCACCGAGGTGTTGTCGGGAATGGACGGCGTCTTGATCAGGTTCAGCGCCTGGTAGTTGAGGCCCTTGTCCTTGAGCACCTGCGCGAAGCGCGTGTACGCGCCCTGGTCCTGGCCTTCGACCACCGCGCGCTCGCCGTGGCCTTCGAGGAACACGATCCACTTCTCGCCGGAATAGCTCAGGCGCTGCAGTGCACCGGTGATGTTCTGTTCGGACAGCGCGCGCAGGTTCTCGCGGCGGCCCTGGTATTCGAGCACCACCTCGCCTGCGAAGGAGACGTTGAACTCCTTGACCTTCTGCGGCTGGCTGCTCGGATCGATGTACTCGAGCGAGACGTCCTTCTTGAAGCGCTGGTACTGCTCGACGAAGAACTGCACCGACGCGCGCTCGGGTGCGCCGGGGTAGGCGAACGCCACGAAACGCACCGGGTCCTTCATGCCGGCGAGCTGCTTCTGGCTCGCAACGGAAATGGTGTTGCGCTTGTTGAACGTCCAGTCCTGCTTGACGTTGTAGCGCACGGACAGCACGCCGAGCATCACGATCACGCCGAGGAACAGCGCGCCGCCGATCAGCTGCTGGATCAGATTCTGGTTCTTCTGCTTCATGGTCTGGATGGGCGTCCGATCAGTTCCGTTCCATGTCCAGCCGCATCACCGTCAGCCACAGGAACAGCGCGGTGAACAGCAGGTAGTAGACGACGTCGGAGGAGTCGAACAATCCGCTGATCAGGTCCTGGTAATGGCTGATCAGCGACAGGTAGTCGAACACCGGCGCGTAGGCGGAATCGAAGCTCGCCGGCATCTTGAGCAGCCAGATCACCAGCAGCGCCGCGAAACTGCCGATCGCCGCGATCGTCGGCTCGCGCGTGAGCGAGGAAATGAACATGCCGCACGCGGCGAAGGCCATCGTCAGCAGCAGCAGGCCGAGCAGCCCCGCGGCCAGGCGACCCACGTCGAGATCCACCGCCGGCAGCAGCGAGGCCGGCATGATCGCCAGCAGTCCCAGCATCGCGATCACGAACACCATCACGCCGACGAACTTGCCGAGCACGATCTCGATCAGCGTCACCGGCGCGGAGAACAGCAGCGTCAGCGTGCCGGACTTCCGCTCTTCGGAGAACACGCGCATCGTCATCAGCGGCAGGATCAGCAGCAGGATGATGGTGGCCGAGCCGTACAGGCCGCTGCCGACGTAGTCCGACACGCCCACCGCCTGGTCCTGCGTCTCCGAGTTCTGCACGTACTGGATCACGGCACCGGAGAAGATGTAGCCGAAGATCAGCTGCGAGATGCCGAGCACGGCCCAGGCCAGCGGCGAGACGAAGATGCGGCGCGTCTCGTTCGCGGCGATCGTCAATACGTTCTTCATCAGGCGGCCTCCTTCAGGATGGCTTCGGCCGCGGCCGCGGCGTCGCTGGAAGTCAGCTCGACGAAGATCTCCTCCAGCGTCTTGCTCTCCATGCGCAGTTCGCGCAGGCCCCAGTCGCCCTGGACCGCGAGCGCCACGAGCACTTCGCGCGGGTCGGCGCCGGCCTCGAGCGACAGCCGGAAGCGGCCATTGTCGAGCGCGTCCACGCCGCAGACGCCGGCGATCTGCGCGAGCGCCTGCGCCGCGGGCGGTCGTGCAAGGCCCAGCGTCAGGCTGCGGCTGCCGATCTGCGCATCGACCGGCGCGTCGTATACGACGCGGCCGCGGTTGACGATCATCACGCGCCCGCAGATCGCCTGGATCTCGGTGAGGATGTGGCTGGACAGGATCACGCTGTGGTTGCGTCCCAGGTCACGGATCAGTGCGCGGATCTCGCGGATCTGGATCGGGTCGAGGCCCACGGTGGGTTCGTCGAGGACGACCACGGGCGGCCGATGGATGATCGCCTGCGCCAGCCCCACGCGCTGCTGAAAGCCTTTCGAAAGATTTCCGATGACGCGCCGGCCGACCTCGGTGAGTCCGCAGTCGCGCTTGGCCGAAGCCACCGCGTCGGCGCGCTGCGCGCTGGCGATGCCGTGCAGGCCGGCGCAATAGCGCAGGTATTCGTCGACGCTCAGTTCCGGATAGACCGGCGGCTGCTCGGGCAGATACCCGAGCTGCTGCTTGGCCAGCACCGCGTCCTCGCGCAGCGACCGGTTCTTGATGAAGACCTCGCCCTCGCTTGGCGCGAGGTTGCCGGTCAGCATCTTCATCGTCGTCGACTTGCCGGCGCCGTTGGGCCCGAGCAGTCCCAGGATCTCGCCCTGGGCCAGCTTGAGGTTGAGATCGGCGACCGCCACGTTGGGACCGAAGCGCCGCGTGAGGCCACGGGCCTCGATCAGGATGTCGGGACTGACCATCGTCTGGTTCGTTCGTTGAGGGATGGGTCGCGCGATGGACCACGAGGCCACGGGGCCGGTTCCGCGCGGTCGTCGATTCTACGGAACGGACCCAGCCGGACAAAGCGTCGCGTTTTGGTATGGTGCCCGCCCTCCTCGACGCACGCCCGGCCATGAGCCCGACGCTGATCCAGTCCATTGCTGCTGCGATCTTTGCCATCGCATTGATTCACACGTTTTCGACCAAGTTCTTCGAGCACCTGGCCAATCGCTACCCATCTCACGAGGGCATCTTCCACCTGCT
The DNA here is from genome assembly GCF_020697055.1 of Panacagrimonas sp. Lineage (GTDB taxonomy): Bacteria > Pseudomonadota > Gammaproteobacteria > Nevskiales > Nevskiaceae > Panacagrimonas. Next base: position 65,925 of record NZ_JAJFBP010000017.1, read on the forward strand.
GGGCGAGGTCGAGGTCGTATTTGGCTTTTGGGCGATGGTGCTGGTGGTGACGATGTTCGCCATGGTCGGCAAGTCGGAGGCGGTGGCCTACGTCGACTCGCGCAATTTCACCGAGCCGCTGTTCGTGTTCGCGATCATGATCGTGGCCGGCAGCCGTCCGATCCTGGATCTGGCGACGATGCTGGTCCGCGGCGTCGCCAGGCTCGTGCCGCTGCCACGGAGCCTGGCGATGTACTTCACCATCATGGCGCTGGTGCCTCTGCTCGGTTCTTTCATCACCGAGCCAGCGGCGATGACCCTGGGCGCCCTGATGCTGCGCGATCGGTTCCTTGATTGCGACGGCCTTTCCACGCGGTTCAAGTACGCGACGGTCGGCGCGCTGTTCGTCAACGTGTCGATCGGGGGTGTGCTCACGCCATTTGCTGCGCCACCGGTGCTGATGGTGGCGGCGAAGTGGGACTGGGACATCCTGTTCATGTTGACGAACTTTGGCTGGAAGGCTGCGATCGCGGTGATGGTCAATTCCATCGCGATCGCGCTGCTTTTTCGTAACGAGCTGCGCAAGGTGCCCGCGGCCGACGAATCGAAGCGTGCGGCGGTGCCCGTGCCCATCATGATCGTGAATACGCTGATCCTGTTCGGGATCGTGGTCTTCGCGCATCACCCGGCGCTGTTCCTCGGGCTGTTGTTGTTCTTCATGGGCTTCGCCACGGCGTACCGTCGTCATCAAGGCCGGCTCATCATTCGCGAAGGCCTGTTGGTCGCGTTCTTCCTCGCGGGTCTGGTGGTCCTGGGCGGGATGCAGCAGTGGTGGCTCCAGCCCATGTTGCTAAGCATGAGCCCCAACCAGGTTTACTACGGCGCCACCGCGCTGACCGCGATCACCGACAACGCCGCGCTGACCTACCTGGGTTCGCTGGTCGAAGGTCTCACCGACGAATTCAAGTACATGCTCGTCGCCGGCGCGGTGACCGGTGGCGGACTCACCGTGATCGCCAACGCGCCCAATCCGGCGGGTTTCTCGATCCTCAAGGTCCGGTTCGAGGACGAGACCATCGGGCCGCTGGGCCTGTTGCTGGCGGCGCTGCCGCCGACGCTCGTGGCGATCGTCGCACTGCGGTATCTGTAGAGGCGTGGGGAAAGCGTGAAACGCAAAGGCGCAAAGGGCGCAAAGAACGGCGTTCGGGTGCGGGCCTCCCGTTTCGCCAGCGCTGGCCGAGCGCTTCATGCGCGGGACCCTTTGCGTCCGCTGCGCCTTTGCGTTGAACTCTTTTCCCAACCGTTCGAGTCCCCAGGCAGCCGCCATGAATGAGTTCAAGGGTATCGAAGAGCTCGCCGAGCGCCTCGCGGCGATCCTGCCGCCGGGACTGCGCAGCCTGCGCGCGGAACTCGAAGACAACTTCCGCGCGGTGCTGCGGGCCAACCTCGAACGCTGGGACCTGGTGTCGCGCGAGCGTTTCGACGTGCAGGCCGAGGTTCTCGCGCGCACGCAGAAGCGCCTGCGCGATCTCGAAGCGCGGCTCGAGGCGCTGGAGAAGCAGCAGAAGGCCTGATCGGGAGGCGACTGCGCGAACACGGGGATCCGGTTCGCGACTTCGCGGGCGACACTGGCGACCGTCCTTTCCGCCGTCGGTTCCCCGCATGTCCCTGGCCACGGTGCTGTCGCGCGCGCAGAACGCCCTGGCCGCGGACCTGGTCACCGTCGAAGTGCACCTGGCCAACGGCCTGCCGGCGCTGAACATCGTCGGGCTGCCCGAGGCGGCGGTGCGCGAGTCCAAGGACCGCGTGCGCGCTGCGCTGCAGACCTGCGGCTACCAGTTCCCCAACCGGCGGATGACCTGCAACCTCGCGCCGGCCGACCTGCCCAAGGAAGGCGGGCGTTTCGATCTCGCGATCGCGCTCGGAATCCTCTGCGCTTCGGAGCAGCTGCCGGCCGCCGCGCTCGACGGCATCGAGGTGCTGGGCGAGCTGTCGTTGTCGGGCGAGGTTCGTCCGGTGCGCGGCGCGCTGCCCGCCGCGCTCAAGTGTGCGCAGGCGCGACGGCGATTGATCGTGCCGCGGGACAACGCGCGCGAGGCGGTGCTGGCCTCGGGCGCCGCGATCTATTGCACGCGCCACCTGGGCGAACTGAGCGCGGCGCTGCATGCGGGGGCGCTCGACTCGTTGGCGGTGTCGAGCACGGAAGTCGTGGACTGCGTGGCGACGACGCAACCCGACCTGGCCGACGTGCGCGGGCAGCACCAGGCGCGGCGCGCGCTGGAGATCGCCGCCGCCGGCGGCCATTCGCTGCTGATGGTCGGTCCACCGGGCGCGGGCAAGAGCATGCTCGCCGCGCGCCTGCCGGGTTTGATGCCGCCGCTCGACGAGACCGAGGCGGTGGAAGTCGCGGCGATCGCGTCGGTCGGAAACGCGGGCTTCGATCCGCGACATTGGCGGCGCCGGCCGTTTCGCGCGCCGCACCACACGGCCTCGGCCGTCGCGCTGGTCGGGGGAGGTCCGGTTCCGCGACCCGGCGAGGTGACGCTCGCACATCGCGGCGTGCTGTTCCTCGACGAGATCTGCGAATTCGATCGTGCCGTGCTCGAGGTCCTGCGCGAGCCGCTCGAGACCGGCTGGATCACGATCTCGCGCGCGCTGCGCAAGGAGGATTTTCCCGCGCGGTTCCAGCTCGTCGCCGCGATGAACCCCTGTCCTTGCGGCTATCTCGGTGACCCGGGCGGACGCTGCCGCTGCACGCCGGACCAGGTCGGGCGCTATCGCGCGCGGCTCTCCGGTCCGATGCTGGATCGCATCGACCTGCAGCTGTTCGTGCCGCGCGTGCAACGCGACGTGCTGCTGCGCCGATCGACGCGGGATGCGGGGGTCGAAACCAGCGCCTGCGTGCGCGCCCGCGTAGCCGAAGCGGCGCAGCGCCAGGACGCGCGCGCGGGGAAGCCCAACGCGCAGCTCACGGGCCGCGAGATAGAACGCGACTGCGGCATCGACGAACCGACACACCGCCTGCTGGACGCGGCGATGACGCGACTGGGCCTGTCGGCGCGGGCGTTCCACCGCGTCCTCAAGGTCGCGCGGACGATCGCCGACCTGGCCGGCGCGCAGGACCTGTCGAGTGCGCACGTGGCCGAAGCGCTGCGCTTGCGCGCGCTGGATTCGCAGACGCACTGAGCGGACCGGCGATCAGGCCGGCCCGCCCGGGTGCGCGAACTTTTTACAGCTCGAACGTCTTCTTCAGCCCGATGACGACCTTGGGCTCGTCGTCCACGCCGGCGACGTCGAGATCGGTGTCGATGAACTGCAGCGACATCGTGAATCCGCCGTCGATCGTCTTGGCCAGGCCGATGCTGTAGTCGATGTACGAATCCTCGTCGCCGGTGAATCGTTCGATCTCGTCGCCGCTGTACCAGCCGACGTTCGAGACGAAGTTCAGCGAGTCGGTGATGGGCAGCGTCAGCGTGCCGATCAGGTAGCCGGCTTCCTCGGCGTCGCCGTCTCCGAGGAAGAAGTTGGCTTCGTCGGAGAAGTAGTACTTGACCGCGACCGGGCCGAAGCTCAGGCCGGCGTAGACCTCGAACGTGCTGAAGTCGCCGTCGACCTCGTCCTCTTCCGGATACCAGTAGTAGAGCCCGCCGATGTCGAAGCCGACTTCACCGATCTTGCCGGCGTAGCCGCCGTAGAGGTCCATCTCGGTGCCACTGCCCGAACTGCCGGCGAACCCGATGTTGGACGCCCAGGTGCCGACGTAGAGCCCGCTGTCGTGCGCGTAGTCGAGCCCGCCCTGCACGGCCGCGCCGCTGCTTTGTCCGACGCCGCGAAACATGTACTCGCTGAATGCGCCGACGTTGGCGGTGGCGCCTGCTAATGCCGAGGGCGCGCAAGCCAGCATCGCGACCCCGAGCAATGCACCCGCAACGCCGTTGTTGCTGAATCTGATGTTCGTCACCGGAAACCTCTCCTGAAGAGCCGTCAAAAAAATGGAAGAGTCGAAAACAAGATCGATGGGACACACGAGGACCGCCCGCACTTGGGCAGCACCCTCGAGTGGATCGAGGCAACAGGCATGCCGACACGCGAACGCGCCTGCGATCAGGGGTTTGCGGCAAACGACGGGAGATCAGCGGCGCGATGCCCCGTGACGGGGCGGCATCGCGCGCACAAAAAAGGGGCCGCGCAGTACGCGGCCCCTCGAGTGTTGCCTCGGACCGGGCGCCGAAGCGCCGGTCGTTGTTTTTTCCGACTTAGAACTTCGCGATGACCTTGACGGTACCGGTGTACTGGTCGTCTTCGATGTCACCGTCGATCGGGGCGAAGACCTCGTTGCCCAGGAAGTCCGGCGTGCCATCGCCGTCGACGTCGACCAGACCGCCGCCGCGCGCGCGGTCATGACGACCTTCGAGCAGCAGTTCGAGGTTGTCGCTCACCGCGTAGCCGACCGTCAGCGTGTTCTCGGTACGGATCGACTGGCCGATGCCGCCGAAGCCGAAACCGGCGTCGCCGTCGGCCGAGACGTACTCGCTGCGCAGTGCAACGCGCAGCTTCGGCATCAGCTTGACCTGAGCGTAACCCGCGACGCCCTTGGTCTCGAAGTGGCCACCTGCGCCGTCCTCGGTGTTGAAGTAGTCGGCGTTCAGGCCGACGTAGATCATGTCGGTCAGGTTCAGGTTGACCACGAGGTCCAGCGTGTCGGACTGCAGGTTCGCGCTGTTGCCGAAGCCGCCGCCGTCGCCGAAGTCCTCGTTGCCGGTGTAGCCGGTCAGGAACACCGACAGCATCTTGTTCGGCGTGAAGGCGACCTGCGCTTCGATGGTCGTGTCGGTGTTGTTGTCACGCTGGCCGGAGAAGCCGATCACACCGGCGCCGCCCTGGGTGCAACCGACGCCGACGCCGCCACCGAGCGCGCCGAACGCCGGGCCGCAGCTCGTCGCGAACTGCGAATTGTTCAGACCCAGCGTGACCGACAGCGCGTCGCTGAGCTTGTACGAGGCGCGCACGCCCTCGTGCACCAGCGGCTGGCGCGCGAACAGCAGCGAGCGCGAAGCGTTGAGGTTGCCCGAGGGGTTGATCACTTCCATGCCGGCGAGCGTCACGTAGCGGCCGCCGGTGAGGGTCAGGTTGCCGAACGCCTTGCTGATGTAGGCCTGGGTGACGTCGAAGTCGTCACCGTCGAGCAGGTCGCCGCTGACCACGTTGGCGTCCTTGCCCAGGATCACGTTCAGGCCGACGCCGACGCCGCCGTCGAATGCCTTGGTGGCCGACAGGTTGGCCTGGTGGAAGACGAACGCGTCGTCTTCGTTGTCGAAGACGTGGCCGGAGACCACATCGTTCGCCGCCCAGTCGTACGAGAAATCGAATGCGCCGCCGAACGCGATGCCCGACGCCGCCGGGTCCGCGGCGAATGCCGGGCCCGTGAATGCCGCCGCCACAACCGCAGAACTGATCAGTACCTTGGTGAATCGCATGGGTGCCTCCTGAGATAGTTTTTCCCTCGCCGCCGCTCATCGCGTCGACGCTTCCTGGCCCTGTCCAACATCCATTCATCCGCGCGCGTATGACGCACGACGCCCCCGGAGCAGGCCAGTCCGGTCGAAGTCCCATGGTGAAGTCGGTATGGCCCGAACGTCCCCACGAGACGGGCGAAACAACTGCTCAACTTGTTGACGCCGCACCTGATGGCGGCCTGACTCCCCGTCGGCTTAGAGGCCGCTCTTTTTCAACATGGCACCGACGGCGGCTTTGACCTCGTCGTCGGAGAGATCCGCGCCGCCTCCACGCGGCGGCATCGCATTCTTGCCCTTGATGGCGATGGCGGTGAGGCCGTCCAGGCCTCCGTCCGCGGCGGCGCGGGCCGACCACGCGGCCTTGTCGCCTTCCTTGGGCGCACCCATCACGCCGGCCATGTGGCAGGCGTTGCAGTACTTCTCGAGAACCTGGTCGGCGGTGTACGGCTCGCGGGCCGTCTTGGCGGCAACCTTGACCAGCGCCGCGGGATCGGTGACCGCCGATCCGACCGGGCGGATCCGCTCTTCGAGCTTGACCACGGCGTCCGGGTCCGGTTGCGAGTCCGGGACCAGGGACCGGGCGGCGACGATGCAGATGACGAAGAAGGCGCCGAGGGCAGCCAGTACCGCTCCGAAGGTCGCGAAAAAGACCTTGTCGTGATCCTTGTGTTCCAAGCCCAACTCCCCTGCAGCCTTGCGTACGTGACTCACATTTCGCGGGAGTATAGCCGCAGCCTCGCGGACGCTACACCCCGGTCATGCAGGGGTAGACCCTTTTCTTCACGTCCGGACCGGGACACGGCGCGCGCCGTCGCTCGTCCGAGGGCTTGCAGACATCCCGATCGTTCGTCGGCGCCACGTGCCGCTGATCATTTCTGCGGTTGTAGCCCCTGTTCGGCGCCAGTATCCTTCCGCGGCTCATGTCCACCCTCTCCATCCCCGCGGTGTCCGAGCTGCGTGCCGAGCCGGCCGCGGCCGAAGAAGAACTTCGAGCTCGCGACGTCGGCTGGTACCCGCAGGCGCGTGAACTGGTCAGCGATCTGTATCAGCGTTCTCCGCTGATCTACTGGACCGATTTCCTGCTGAGCATCTGCGGCGGCTGGACGCTGACGGCGGTCTATTTCACCGCGCCGACCTGGAGCTGGGCCCAGATCCTGTCGTTCCTCGGCGCCAGCGTGCTGTTCTTCCGCGCCGGTACGTTCATCCACGAGCTGGTGCACATGCCGCCCAACCTGGCGCAATGGCGCTGGTTCGGACGGGTCTGGAACCTGCTGATGGGCATTCCGCTGCTGGCGCCGTGGATCCTGTATCGCAACCACGTCGATCATCACAGCGCCAAGTTCTTCGGCACGCCCGACGACGGTGAGTACCTGCCGCTGGCGTCCTCGCCGGTCACCGAGATCCTCAAGTACCTGGCGCAGACGCCGTTGCTGCCGCTGTTCGTGGTGGCCCGCTTCGGCATCCTGTCGCCGCTGTCCTGGATGCATCGCGGCCTGCGCGAGTGGGTGCTGACCTACACCTCGGCGGCGGTGTCGAACCCGTACTACCGCAAGCGATTCCCCAAGCGCGACGAGAAGCACCTGCTGATCGTCGAGGTGCTGTGCTTCGCCTACATCGTGGTGATCGCCACACTGGTCGTGAAGGGCGTGATCACGCCGCACCACCTGCTGCTGCTCTACCTCATCTTCGCCTGGACGCTGAGCCTGAACTGGATCCGCAACCTGGCGGCGCATCGCTACGGCAATCGCGGCGACCGCATGACCCACCTCGATCAGTTCAGCGACTCGATCAACATCACCGGCCAGACCTGGCTGACGGTGCTGCTGTTCCCGGTCGGCCTGCGCTACCACGCGCTGCATCATCTGTTTCCCTCGCTGCCGTATCACAACCTCGGCAAGGCGCATCGCCGCCTGAGCGAGCGGTTGCCGCCCGACTCGCCGTACCACGCCACCGGACGCGACAGCTTCTTCGCCGCGGCCGCCGACCTGTGGCGCGCCGCCGTGCGCACGCCGCGCGAGCAGTCCGCGATGCCTCGTTGGCTGCGTAAACCGCAAGCCAATTGAACGCGCCGCTGTCCGCTCCCACCGCACGGCCGGATGCGGAGCGCGGCGTGTGCCTGATCGTGAATCCCCGGAGTTTCCGCGCCTCGCGCGGTGGTCTGGCTGAGCGCGCCATCGAGCTTGCACGCCGTCACGACGTGGACGTGATCGAGGCGCAGAACCCGGCGGCGCTGTCGGCGGCGCTGGACCGGCGCCTGGTCGCAGGACCGCGACGGGATCTGGTGGTGCTCGCCGGCGACGGCACCGTGCAGGCGCTGATCGATCTGCTGGTGCGACTGCCGGGCGACCTTCCGATGCCGCGGCTGCTGGTGCTCGGCGGCGGCCGCACCAATCTCACCGCGGCCGATCTCGACGGTACCGGCGACCTGCTGGCCAAGCTCGAGGCCGCGTTCACCGCCAGGCGCGGTCCGATGCAGATGCGGCGCGTGCTGGTGGTCGAACAGCCGCCGGCGCCGGCGCGACACGGTTTCTTCCTGGCCGGTGGACTGGTCGACGAGACGATCCGGGCCTGCCATGCCTGGCGTGCGCGCGGCAGCGCGCTGCGACGCGGACACCTGGGCACGATGTTCTACCTGCTGATGCTCGGGATCGGCGCGCTGCTCGGACGCCCGCAGGTCCGCAGCCCGCGGCTGCGCGTGACGGCCGAAGGTCGCGGCACGCTCGAAGGTCCGATGCGCCTGCTGGTTGCGACCACGCTCGAGCATCGCGGCGGCAGCTTCGATCCCTATGCGCAGCGCGCCACGCCGGCGGGCGGTCCGCGGTTCACCGCCGTGATCAAGGGCGCACGCCGCTTCTGGCGTTCGCTCGGCAATCTGCTGCGCGGCCGTTTCGGCGCGCACATGACGCCCGAAGGTGGCTACCTGAGCGGCGGCAGCGAGCGCATCGAGGTGTGGGGCCTGAACGGCTACACGCTCGACGGCGAGGAGTTCGACTGCGATCCGTCGCGGCCGGTCCTGATCCGCGGCGGCGCGCGCTTCGAGTTTCTTCAGCCATGACACAGACCGCGGCGACGGTGCTGACCAGCGTGGCGTCGCGCGGCGCGTTCCCGATGATGGCGGCGTTCGTGCGCGCGTATCCGGGTCGCAGCGCGCTGGCGCTGCTCGCGGTCTTCGTCGCCGGACTACTCGACGGCCTGGGTCTGTCGCTGCTGCTGTCGATGCTCACGCTCACCGACGGCGTGCGTAGCGCCGATCCGTCGCTGCCGGAAAAAGTCGCGCTGGCGATCACCGATTTTCTCGGCATCCCGGTCAGCGCGCCCAACCTGCTGGCGCTGGCGGTGGGCCTGATCTCGCTCAAGGCGGTTCTGACGCTGCTGGCCAACCGCCAGGTGGGATTCACCGTTGCCTACATCGCCACCGATCTGCGGCTGGCGATGATCCGCGCGGTGATGAAGGCGCGCTGGCGCTACTACCTGCAGCAGTCGCTCGGGCGCCTGGCGCATTCGGTGGCGGGCGAGGCCTCGCGCGCCGCCGACGGCTTTCAGAACAGCGCCGAGATGGCGGCGATGATCCTGAACTCGTTCATCTACCTCGGCATCGCGATGACGATCTCGCCGGTGGCGGGACTGGCCGCGATCCTCGCTGGCGCAATCCTGCTGCTGGTGCTGCGCCGGCTGATCCGCAAGTCGCGCCGTGCTGCCGTCGACCAGACGCGCCTGCTGCAGTCGCTGGTGGCGGTGATCAGCGGCCAGCTCTCGGCGGCCAAGCCGCTCAAGGCGATGGCGCGCGAAGAGCACGTCGATGCGCTGCTGTCCGATCAGACCCGAAAGCTCAAGAAGGCGCTGCGCCAGCAGGTCATCGCCAAGGAGGCGGTGAGCGCGCTGCAGGAGCCGCTGCTGGCGATCATGGTCAGCGGCGGATTCTTCCTGAGCCTGTACGTGCTCGAACTGCCGCTGGCCTCGGTGCTGGTGATGCTGTTCCTGATCGCGCGCGTGGTCAGCTATCTGTCGAAGGCGCAGAAGGCGTTCGTGCAGGTTTCGCTCAAGGAGAGCGCGTACTGGTCGATCGTGCAGGGCATCGAGCAGGCGCGCAGCCAGCCCGAACCCACCGGCGGCGATCGCGTGGTCGAGCTCGAAAAAGGCATCCGCTTCGAGGACGTGAGTTTCGGTCACGGCACGGCGCGCGGCATCCTCGATCACCAGTCGCTGGAGATCCCGGCGGGCGCGCTGACCGTCTTCATCGGACCTTCGGGCGCGGGCAAGACCACGATGCTGGACCTGTTGGTGGGCCTGCTGCGGCCCGACGAGGGCCGCATCCTGGTCGACGACGTGCCGCTCGACGAGCTGAACCTGCGCGCCTGGCGGCGCCAGATCGGCTACGTGCCGCAGGAATCGGTGATGGTCGACGAATCGGTCGCCTACAACCTGACGCTGGGCGAACAGATGAGCGAGGACGACATCCGCGAGGCGCTGCGTGCGGCCGACGCGCTCGACTTCGTCAGCGCCATGCCCGAGGGCTGGAACACGCGCGTGGGCGAGGGCGGTTCGCGACTGTCCGGCGGCCAGCGGCAGCGCCTGGCGATCGCGCGCGCGCTGATCCACAAGCCGCGACTGCTGATCCTCGACGAGGCCACCAGCAATCTCGACCACGAGGCGCAGAGCGCGGTGATCGAGACCGTGAACCACCTGCGCGGCAAGCTCACGATCCTCGCGGTCGCGCACCAGGAGCGCATGGTTCGCGAGGCCGATCGCGTCTATCGCCTCGCCGCCGGTCGCGTGTCCGAAACCGCGCCGACGGAGCGCCTCATTCCGGTCGATGGCTGAGCCCGCGCCACCGCCGCCGCCATCGTTGCGGCTGCGTACGCGGCGCGCGATCAAGCGCGTGACGTTCCTGTGCGTGCGCGCGCTGGTCCGGGCCGGCGGATTCTGGCGCGCCGGTGCGCTCGGGCGCGCGCTCGGCGAGCTGCAATACCGTTTCTCGGGCGCCGCCGCGGCGCGCTATCGGCGCGACATGGCGCAAGCGCTCGGCCGATCCGACGACGACCCGCGCACCGCCATCGAGCTGCGCGAAGCCTGGCGCGTGAACACCGGCGCCGTGCTCGAGATCCTGTCGATGTTCGATCGCAAGGTCGATCCGGCGCGCATGGCCGCGCACTGCCGCATCGACGGCATCGAGCATCTCGAAGCCGCCAGCCGCGCGGGCCGCGGCGTGCTGCTGCTCGGAGCGCACATGGGCAACGGCGCGATGATCCCGGTGTGCCTGGCGGCGTCGGGCTGGCCGGTGAGCGTGGTCTACAAGCAGTCGCGGATGATGTCCGCCGGTTTCTTCCAGCACGGCCTGGCCGAGTACGGGATCGAGCCGATCATGGCCAACGAGGGCATGAAGGCCTACGCGCGCATGCTGGGCGCGCTGCGCAAGGGTCGCGTCGTCTTCATCATGGCCGACCAGGGCACCAAGACCCAGAACGACGGCATCGTGCTGCGCTTCCTGGGCAAGGACATGCCGATGCCCGCGGGACCGGCGCAGCTCGCGCGCCATTCGCATGCGCCGGTGCTGCCGTTCGAAACCCTCGCGGCGCGCCCGCAATGGCATTTCCAGATCCACCCGCCGCTCGAACGCCCGCCCGGCAGCACGCTGGAGGACGACGCGGCGCAGATGCTGCGCACGCTCGAGGCGATGGTCGTGCGCCATCCGTCGCTGTGGAGCTGGCCGCATCGGCGCTGGCGGCTGTACCGTCCCGCGGCCTGAACGCGATCAGCGCGGCCCGGGCGATGTGTCGAGCCGACGCGCGCGCCCGCGGTTGAACCGCCGGATCCGCGACAGCAGTTTCTTCAGCGGCCGGACCCAGATCGAATGCGGCCGCGCACGACGCCAGGCCACGCACAGCAGCGCGATGCGTTCGAGACCCTTGAACCGCGACACGTGGCTGAACTCGATCCGCACGCGGTCGCGGGCCAGCGCGACGTACCGCTCCTGCTTCTTCTCCGGCGGCATGCGATACCGCGTGACCGGGCGATCGACGAATCCCACCGCGCGGGCCGCGATCAGGCGCAGCACGTAATCGCGATCCTCGTACCCATATCGCTGGTCGAACGGTCCGATGCGCGAGAAGGTCTGGCGCCGCAGCAGCATCACCGAACCGGGCATGACCCAGTGGCTGATCAGCTCGACGCCCAGCGTCGCGCGGTGGCGCAGCGCCGTCCGATCGCTGCCCGCGACGTCGAATGCCGAGCGGCCGGCCGGACGCCCGTCCAGGTGCATCGGCTCGGCATCGCCGAAGGCCGCAAGCAGATCGGGGCGGTCCGCGAGTAAGGCCAGGCGCGACGCGATCCCGCCGGGCAGCAGCGCATCGTCGCTGGCCAGTACGATCACGAACTCGCCGCTGGCCGCGGCGACGAGACGGTTGAGCGTGGTCGTGATGCCGCGATTTTGCTGCCGCCCGATCTTGCATCCGCCCGCCAGCGCCGCACCGTGACGCTGCATCCAGGCGGTGGCGATCGCGACGCTGTCGTCAGACGAGCCGTCGTCGAGCACCACCAGTTCGAGCGGCGAGTGACCTTCGGCGAGAACGCTGTCCAGGCAGCTTTCGAGATAGGCGCCGTGGTTGAAGCTGGGAACCAGCACGCTCACGCACGGCGCCGCGCCGCCGACGGTCGACGCCGCCGCCGCGCCGCTGGCGATCCATTCGGGTCCGTCCACGCGGCTAATGGACTTCACGGATGGACGCGATCACCTGCTCGGCCTGGGTGCGATCCAGGTGCGGGCCCAGCGGCAGGCTGAGCACTTCGCGCGCGAGGCGTTCGGCGATCGGCTGCGACGGAATCGATCGATCCGCGTAGGCCGTCTGCTGGTGAGGTGCGATCGGATAGTGGATGAGGGTCTCCACGCCGCGCGCGCGAAGGCCATCGGCGAGTCGATCGCGCTGCGCACTGCGGACCACGAACAGATGCCATGCCGGCTCGCAATCCGGCATGCAGACCGGCAGCGTCAGGCCCGTGCCGGAAAGCGCCTCGAGGTAGTAGGCGGCGATCGCGCTCCGCCGCTGGTTCCATGCATCGAGATGCCGCAGCCTGACCCGCAGCACCGCCGCCTGGAGCGGATCGAGCCGGCTGTTGAAGCCGATCGTCTCGTGCACGTACTTCTCCGCGGAGCCGTAGTTGCGCAGGCGCTGCAGGCGCCGGAGCAGCTCCGGATCGTCCGTGGTGATCGCGCCGGCATCGCCGAGCGCGCCCAGGTTCTTGCCGGGATAGAAGCTCCACGCCGCCAGTCGGCCGTGTCCGCCGATTCGCCGGCCGCGATAGCGCGCGCCGTGGGCCTGCGCTGCGTCCTCCAGCACCGCGAGGCCGCGCCGGTCGGCGATGTCGTACAGCGCCTCCAGCGCCGCGGGATGGCCATAGAGATGGACGGGGAGCATCGCGCGCGTCCGCGGGCCGATCGCGTCCTCGACGCGTTGCGGATCGAGCAGGGCCGTCCGCAGGTCGACCTCGACCGGCACCGGGCAGGCGCCGCAATGCGTCACCGCGAGCCAGGTGGCGATGAAGGTATGCGACGGCACGATGACCTCGTCGCCCGGCCCGATGCCGAGCGCCCTCAGGCCCAGGTGAAGCGCGTCGAGGCCGCTGCCCACGCCGACCGCATGTGCTGCGCCGACGTACGCGGCGAATTCCGACTCGAACGCCTCGACCTCCGCTCCCAGCACGAAGCGCCCGCTGTCCAGCACGCGGCCGATCGCCTCGTCCATCTCGGGACGAAGCTCGCGCGTTGCGGCGTGAAGATCGAGGAAGGGAACGTTCATGGACCGTGCACGTTGGCGGGCGGCGCGCTCCGGATCGAGCGCCGCCGTGCCGTGGAATCTGCGCCGTGACTAGAAGCTGTCGCGGCCCGAGGCGAGATGGTGGCGTTCGAACTCCTCGACGATGGCCAGCAGCAGCGGTGTCGTGGGTCGCGTACGGCGGAGCACGTATTCGCGGATCTCCGGCTCATGCTCCTGGAATCCGAACTTCTCGATCGCGTACTCGTTGACCGACAGCGGTGAACGCGGGACGTAGCGTGCGAACGGCGGCAGGTTCTTCTGCAGCTGTGCGCCCATTCCCACCATGCTGAAGTGGCCGACGACGGAATGCTGGTGCGACGTGGCGCTCGCCGCCATCGTGACGCCGCGCAGCATGACCGTGTGACCCGAGATGCCGGACAGGGTGGTGAGTGTCACGTCGTCCTGCAGGACGCAATCGTGCGCCACGTGCGTGGTGTGCATCAGGAAGCAGCGATCGCCGATCCGGGTCTCGGCGGCGAGCACCGGTTTGTGCACGCCGGTGAATTCGCGGATCACGTTGCGATTGCCGATCACCACGCGACCCGTGCTCGGCGTCCAGCGGTCGCGCGTGTTCTGCGGCTCGGACCCGAGCACCGCGTGCGGTCCGATGACGTTGTCGTCGCCGATCTCCAGCGGTCCGACCAGCACGGAGTAGGGCAGGATCCGATTGCCCTTGCCCAGGCGCACGTCACCTTCGATGACGACCGTCGGATGGATCTGGTTTGAGATGGCTGCGTACTCGTCGTTGAGGAGGTCACCCGGGACGACCGGGCGCAGAGGAGGGTTCCCTCGGATGCGGCGGCCGCACGCGAGGTCGTCGGAGCTAGCCGGGCAGCCCCTGCGCGCGCAGGTAGTCCGCGTAGTCGCGGAAATAATCGGACTCGTCGTACCGGTTGGACGCCAGGACCATGCAGACCGAGCCCGACGAGAAATTGTCCAGTTCGCGCCAGATCATCGGCGTGACGAAGATGCCGCGATACGACCGGTTGAGATGGTGGCGCACGGTGCCGCGGCCGTCCTTGAGCACGACGTCGAAGCTGCCCGACATCGCCACGATCAGCTGGGCCAGGTCGCGGTGCGCATGTCCGCCGCGTTCGGCACCACCCGGCACGTCGTACGTGTAATAGACCCGCTCGATCGCGAACGGAACGTGGCGCCCGCCCTCGATGAACGTCAGGTTGCCCCTCGGGTCGGAGATGCGGGGCAGGTCGACCATTCTGCAGTTCTCGACCGAGCCGCGGACCGCGACGCGCGCGGCGAAGTCGTCCGGCACGCGTGCTGCAAAACCCGGCGCATCGGCGTCGGGCGAATCCGGATGGCCGGAAAGGTTGTCGTTGAGTTTTGCCACGTGAGTACAGATCAATACGTACGAAGCGACCGTCGGGTTCCCGTTGATCCGGCTCCTGTCCGCGAGGTGGACCGGTCGCGCAACCGCGAATTGTAATCGACGCTGGCGCACCGGCTGAGAATTCAGGCCTTTTCCGACGCCTCGGCGGGCATTCCGGGCAGGAGATCGTGCGCACCGCTGGGGTAGGATGGTCGGCCTTTTTTCCTCGCATGCCCCTTCGAGCGGGTTGTGCTCACCACGCGCAAGACCCACGACGACGCGATCCACCCGACGCATTCCGATCACGAACCGGATCGACCAGCGACCGTTTGCTGGTGGACGAGCCGGTTCAATCCGAAGCACGCGGGCATTCGCATCCGGGCACACCTGGTCATCCGGGAGCTGCGCCGGCAAGGGTGCGCGGCCGGATGGTTCGATCCGCGCGTCGCCGACCCCGCGCACCTGCACACGCTGGTCGTCCACATGCGCTACGACGACGCGTCGCAGCGTCAGGTCGCGATGCTGCGCCGCCGTGGCGTCCGGATCGTGTTCGACATGTGCGACAACCATTTCTACGCGCAGCCCGGCCAGCACGAGAAGGCGGCCAGGGCGGCACCGCTGCGCCAGATGCTGCAGCTCGCCGACGAGGTGATCGTCTCGACGCCCGAATTGGGCGCGGCGGTGCAGGCGCACGCGTCGCTGGCGACCGCGCCGCGGGTGATCCCGGACGCCTGCGACGACCTGTCCTGCGTCAAGGTGCCCCTGATCCGGCGGCTGCGCGCGCAGCTGTCGGCGGTCCGCCTGCGTCGGCGCGTGCGGGTCAGCGAGTCCCAGGGCCGCGTGCCGCTGATCTGGTTTGGACACCACGGGACGTACGACGACGTGGGCATGCTGGACCTGCTGCGCATCCGTACGGAGCTCGAGCGCCTCGATCGCAGCCTGCCGCTGCACCTGAGCGTGGTGAGCAACAACCGCGACAAGTTCCGCGCGCATCTCGGCGGCTGGAGCTTTCCGGTCGAATACGCCCAGTGGTCCGCCTCCCAGTTCGGCTCGATCGCGCGAATGCACCGGATCGCGCTGGTCCCGGTGGTGGAGAACGATTTCACCCGCGGCAAGACCGCCAATCGCCTGACCACGGCGTTCGCGCACGGCCTGGCCGTCGTGGCCGATCCGTTGCCGAGCTATCGACGGTTCGCGGGTTGTGCGGCCTTCGGCAACTGGGCCGATTCGATCGCGCGCTACGCGACCGACGAGGCCGCGCGCACCCGCGACGTCGAGGC
>NZ_JAJFBP010000063.1 GCF_020697055.1 Panacagrimonas sp.
GGTCTCGAACTGGCCGATCGCGCCGCGCACGCGCGGGCAGTCGTCCGCCTCGTTGTTGTGCTTGAGGACGTTGAACTTGCCGCTCACGCCGCCCGACAGATCCGCACGCGACGCCTTCAGGCCCAGCGAGGTGTTCGCCGTGCGCGACGGATTCGGCGGCGGGAAGTCGCACTGGATCTTGCTGGCCTGCGTGTCGCCACGACCCTTGGCCAGCAGCGGCCGCACGTCGATGGTCAGGAGGCGGCGGCTGTGCTCGCGCGGATAGTCGCGGTCGAAATCCGCCGAGCCGGCCGGATCGATCGCCGCCGGGCTCTCGATGCCCGAAACCGGCTGGATCAGGAAGTGCCCGAAACCGGCTGGATCAGGAAGCGATCGTCGTCAGTGAGCGTGAAGTACGAAACGCCCGTGCAAGGACCCACGTCGTACACCGCGCGCCAGTAGGGACCCTGACCGCCGTAGATGTTGGTCTGGTTGCCCTTGAGCGTGATGTCGGGGCTGTAATACAGCACGCCGCCGCACATCGAGGCCGAGAATGCGCCGTCGTGCGGCACGTAGTTGGCCGTGCCCTCGGTGCAGCTCGCGGCAGTGATGGTGGTCGACTTGTTCGCCGTCACGCCCGCAGCCGACACCGCCTTGTCGAACGAAGGATCGCCCTGGTTGACCCAGCCCTTCTGGTTGACGCAGTGATGCGCCTGGTGCGGCAGGCCAAACGCCATCAGGCCTTCGTTCTCCTCGTGGATCAGGATCGGCTCGCGACGCGGACCATCCGGCACCGCGCTGACCGAACGCAGGTAGGGATTGTTCGCATAGACGTTGGCCGGCTTGAGCGAGTCCTTGGTCTTGCCCTTGGTGTAGGAGTAGCTGGTCTCCCACACGCGCACCGACGAGCCGAAGCTCGAACCGCAGATGCCGAGCGGTGAATTGGAAAGGCCCGCCTGGCCGCTGCCACCGAGGTTGCCGCAGAACGCGCCGAGCGCCCCGTTGATCGCCGCCGCGCCGATGCTGGCCGGGACCGCGTAGTCCGACGCCGCGAGATAGCGCCCGTCGTACGTCAGGCCCATGCCGTGCGGCTGCGACTCGATGCCCGCGTCGGTGTTGCCGAGGAAGAACACGCCCTGGTTCGCGGCGCGCTGCGGTCGCAGGTCCGGATAGCTCGTGTAGTTCGTCGGATTGCGCGGCTGGTTGGCCTTGACGCAGCCCGGGTACTCGGTGATGCCGACGTGTCCGAGCAAGGGGTTGTCGTCCGGCGCGGTACCGCCGATGCAACCGAGCTGCGTGACGGTCTCGAGCAGCGGCAGCACGGCCGGAACGGACGCGGTGCAGATGCCGAGCAGCGTGGGGGCCTGGCGACCCGGATCGATCTCCGTGACCGTGCCCTGCGGCCCGTACACGTAGTTGCCCATGTAGGTGTACAGAATCTTGTGGTTGTCGCCGGGTGCCGGCATCACGATGAAGTCGTCGGTCAGGGACGAACGACGCGGCTGCGTTCCGCACACCGCGATATCCGCCTTGCCGATGTTGCGCACGCTGGTGATGTCGTAGCGGAACACGTTCTTGCTGATCACGCCGCCACCGAAGGTGTACTTGCGGCCCCTGGTCAGTCCGTCACCGCCACCCGAGATGTAGGAGGTGTAGCTGAGCATGTGGTGCGGATCGTTGTGCGTGTCCGACCGCGAGCCCGCCACGTTGGGCAGCACGTTGGACACCAGCACCGCCGGCAGCTCGGCCGTCCAGATCACGTTGCCGAAGGTGGTGGAATTGGGCTCCACGTCGATCACGGCGAGAAAGTCCTGCGCGGTGTTGGGGTCGCAGGTCGGCAGTGCGCAGCCGTCCGAGGACCACACCAGCAGGACCGACCCGTTCGGGATCTCGGAACCCGTGTTCTTGTTGACGGCCGCCGGTGCGCCGCTGCTGGCGGGCGCCGGCGTGCCCCCGCCCAGTAGACCGCCGAGCAGCTGCGCCTGCGCGGCGCCCGATGCCGCCCACAGCCCTGCCGCGGCGCAGGCCATCACGGCCTTCGCGGCCAGGCCGGAACGGACTCCCCTTGAAACTGTCATTGGACAACCTCCTGAAGATTTCTCGAAAACAAATTTGGAAAGCGGATCGCATCCCGCGTCGCCGCGGTTCGATGCGGAACGCGTCCGCACGACCGTGCAAGCACAGCCGCGGCGGAACCTTAGCGGTGAAACACGTGTCTGGAGCGCGCCGGGAATAGAACATTTGCGGTCGAATTGGCGGCGACCGCTTCTTAGGATTCGCGGCACTAACGCAATGCCGAACGGATGTCGCATCACGTGCGCAAAGCACGTCCGATGCGACCTCAGGTGCGCTCTAACGCCATGCCGTTTTCGAATATCCGGAGTCGTCCGGATGGACCGCGCAACCACATCGTCGGCGTAACGAAGCTGTCGAGCAGCGTGGAGCTGAAGAGTCCGCCGAAGACCACCATCGCGACCGGATGCAGGATTTCCTTGCCCGGCGACTCGGCGCCGACCAGCAGCGGCAGCAGCGAGAACGCCGCCACCGCGGAGGTCATCAGCACCGGCGAGAGTCGTTCGCCGGAGCCGCGCAGCACCCGTTCGCGCGGCGTGCTGTGCGGCGCCTCGCGTTCCAGGTCGAGATAGCGCGAGAGCTTGAGGATGCTGTTGCGTGCGGCGATGCCGGCCAGCGTCACGAATCCCACCAGGCTTGCAACCGACAGCGGCGTGCTGGTCAGCCGCAGGGCCACGACGCCGCCGATCCACGCCAGCGGGATGCCGCCGAGCACGATCAGCACCGCGCGCGGTGAGCGGAAACGTGCATACAGCAGCGCGGCCATGATCGCGAGCGCGAGCAGCGACAGGCCCAGCAGCGTGCGGGTGGCGGCGCGCGCCTGCGCGGCCTGTCCTTCGACGCGGATCTCCACGCCGGCCGGGAGCGCCAGCGCGGACAGTCGCTGTTCGAGATCGCCCACGGCGCGATCGATGTCGCCGTCGGCAAATGCCGACAGCAGCGCGTGGCGCCTTCCGTTCTCGCGCGTCACGCGATCGGCCACCGGCACCGTCTCGATCCGCGCGATCCACGACAGCGGCACCGGGCCGCCGGCGGGCGTGTCGATCAGCCATTCGCCGAGGCGGCGCGGATCGCGGCGCTCCTCGGGCAGCCGCAGCACCAGGTCGATCGAGCGCGGCGGATCCACGATGCGCGCCAGCGGCATGCCGGCGCCGAGCGCCGCGACGGTGTCGAGCACCCGCGCCGGCGACAGGCCGTATTGCGCGGCCATGGCGGTGTCGATGTGCAGGCGCGTCTCGTGCACACGCCCGGGTGTCTCCAGCGCGGCCTCGCGCAGGCCCGGCGTGTCCTTGAGCACGTCGCTCACCTGCGTGGCGAGGCGTTCGAGCACCGCTTCGTCCTCGCCGTAGATCTTGATGGCCACCGGGGCGCGCACGCCCGAGAGCAGGTGATCGATGCGATGCGAGATCGGCTGGCCGACGCTGACGTGTCCCGGCACGGCGGAGAGGCGCGCCTGCAGGTCCGCGACGATCGCGGCGCGTGATCGTTTCGACGGCGCCAGCTGCACGTCCAGCTCCGAGTAGTGCGGCCCTTCGGCGTGTTCGTCGAGCTCCGCGCGGCCGGTACGACGGCCGACGCTGCGCGCCTCGGGCAGTTCCAGCATCAGGCGCTCGGCCATGCGCCCCGCGCGCGCGGATTCCTCGAGCGCCAGACCCGGCGAGAGCACGAGGTTGACGGTCAGCGTGCCTTCGTTGAGCGTCGGCAGGAAGGTTCGCGGCAGCGTTGCCAGCGCGATGGCGGCGATCGCCACCAGCGCCGCGCAGGCCAGGGCCAGCAGCGGCGCGTGGTCGATCACGCGCGCCAACACGCGCAGGTAGCGGGTGCGCAGTCGGCCGATCCAGGCGCGCTCGCGCGGCACGTGTCGAGCGTCGCCGAGGAAGCCGAGCGCGCACAGCGCCGGCGTCACCGTCGCGGCGACGACAAGACTGGCGAGGATCGCCGCGGCGTAGGCAACGGCGAGCGAAGCGAACAGGCGTCCTTCGACGCCACCGAGGAAGAACAGCGGCAGGAACCCGGCGACGATGATCAGCGTCGCCTGCAGGATGCCGCTGCGAACTTCGATCGTGGCGAGTCCCACGCGCTCGATCCCGTCGCCGGGACCGCCTTCGCGCAGCCGTCGCGCCACGTTCTCGACGCCCACCACCGCGTCGTCCACCAGCTCGCCCACCGCGATGGCCAGGCCGCCGAGCGTCAGCGCGTTCACCGACAGCCCGAGCCAGCGCAGCACCAGCATCGCCGCCGCGATCGACAACGGGATCGCGAACAGCGAGATCGCGGTGGCGCGCACGCCGCCGAGGAACAGCAGCAGCACGACACCCACGATCACCGCCGCGTGGACGAGCGCATCGCCCACGTTGCCGACCGAGGCGCGGATGAAGTCGGCCTGTCGGAAGAGCACCGTCCGGCGCGTGCCGACGGCAAGCCCCGCATCGAGCTGTGCCAGCCGCGCCTCGACAGCGTCGGTGAGAGCCAGCGTGTCGGCGCCCGGCTGCTTCTGGATCGCCAGCACCACGGCCGGATCGCCGTCCGCCCCGGCCGAACCGCGCGCGGTCCGCGCGCCCTCGACGACCTGCGCCACCTGACCGAGCCACACCGGGCCCGCCGTGCGGTGCGCGACCGCGACCTGCGCCAGGTCCTGCGGATCGAACGGTGCGGCCACCGCGCGCAGGTGCTGCTCGCGTCCGCCGACCTCGGCGATCCCGCCGCCCCGGTTCTCGCCCGATCCGCGCAACGCCGCCAGCAGCTGATCGAGGCTCACGCCGAACAGCTTCATGCGCTCCGGATCGGGCTGGATTTCCCATTGCGTGATCGGGCCGCCGATCACCGTCACCTGCGACACGCCCGGGATCGCCAGCAGCGCCGGCCGCAGCGTCCAGTCGGCGTCGCTGCGCAGGTGGCGCAACGCGGCCCCGTCGTGGGCAGCGGCAGCGGACAAGGCGACCAGCAGGATCTCGCCCATCAGCGACGTGAGCGGTCCCAGGCGCGGCTCGATGCCGTCGGGCAGTTGCGCCCGCACCGCATCGATGCGCTCGGCGACGAACTGGCGGTTGCGGAAGGCATCGGTGCCCCAGGCGAACTCGGCCTGCACCAGCGCGAGGCCCGCGACCGAACTCGATCGCAGGCGCACGAGATCAGGCAGGCCGGCGAGGGCGCTCTCCACGGGCCAGGCCAGTCGATTCGCCGCGTCGGTAGCCGATAGGCCGGGCGCTTCGAGGTGCACGCTCACCGTCGGCCGCGTCAGTTCGGGCAGCACGTCGAGCGGCATGCGCAGCGCCTGCACCGTGCCGGCCAGCAGCAGCGCGAGCGCAATGCCCAGCACGAGCAGGCGACGGCGCAGGCTCCAGCGGACGAGTGTCGAGAATCCCATCGGGCGTCAGAAGCCTGCGGCCGGCAGCGCGAATTCCAGGTGCTGCGTGCCGCCGTCGGTCGCGCGCAGTTCCAGCGTCGCCGGCGCACCCGGTGCGAGCGCCGGATCCACCGGGATCCGGTAGCGCCCCGCGCCTTCCTCGACGGCGCGCATCAGGTGCGTGGTCGTGCGCAGGCGCAGATCGAGCCCGGTACGCGGCGCGTTGCTGGATTCGTCGTCGACCCACACGCGCAGCGCGTCGGTGTCGCGCACCGCCACGATCTCCAGCCCCGCGAAGCGACGTGCGACGCGTTCGCCCGCGCTCGGGGTCGCGCCAGTGTCGGCGGGTGCCGGACGCGCCTGCGCCTGCGGCCACACTCCGTCGAACAGTCGCGAGACGACGCGGCGCCAACCCGACTGCGTCGCCTGCTGCGGTGTCGCCACGCGGACGGCACCCGGTTCGGCGAAGCGCGCATCGCGCACGAAACGTTCGTCGGTCAGCGC